>NZ_SUKD01000006.1:0-355064 GCF_013357275.1 Pseudomonas sp. BMW13
ATAGCTCAGTCGGTAGAGCAAATGACTGTTAATCATTGGGTCCCTGGTTCGAGTCCAGGTCGCGGAGCCAAATTCCAATCGGGGTATAGCGCAGTCCGGTAGCGCGCTTGCTTTGGGAGCAAGATGTCGGGAGTTCGAATCCCCCTACCCCGACCATATTTGGGTCGTTAGCTCAGTTGGTAGAGCAGTTGGCTTTTAACCAATTGGTCGTAGGTTCGAATCCTACACGACCCACCACCATTCGAAGAAGCCCGCCTAGCGCGGGCTTTTTCGTGTCTGGCGTTCGGGTTTGCGGCGTGGTCGCTCGCTTGTCTCTCCTCTCGCGCTTGCGGAGAGGAGGTGGGGGAGGGTGTAAGCGGGGTATGTGGACGCCGGTTTTGCCCTCTCCCGCCCTGCGGGCACCCTCTCCCATAAATGGGAGAGGGTCATCAGAAGGCCGCTCCGCGGCCGCTGTCAGTGCAGTTTCAGGCGCGGCTCGGTGCTGCGGCCGATGCGGTCGCTGAGCATCAGCAGCAGCGTGCGCGGCACGCCGTACAGCGCCATCTGGTGCATGCGATACAGCGATACGTAGAACACGCGCGCCAGCCAGCCTTCCAGCATCACGCTTCCGGTGAGGTTGCCCATCAGATTGCCCACGGCGGAGAAGCTCGACAGCGAAATCAGCGAGCCGTAGTCACGATAGCGATACTCCGGCAGTGCCTGGCCGCTGATCTTCAGGCGCAGCGACTTGGCCAGCAGTGACGCCTGCTGGTGCGCGGCCTGGGCGCGCGGAGGCACGTTGCGCCCTTCGCTGCCGGGTTGCGGGCAGGCGGCGCAGTCACCGAAGGCGAATACGTCGTCATCCCGCGTGGTTTGCAGCGTCGGGCGTACCTGCAGCTGGTTGATACGGTTGCTCTCCAGGCCATCCAGGTCCTTGAGAAAGCCCGGTGCGCGGATACCGGCGGCCCATACCTTCAGGCTGGCGGGGATGAAGTTGCCGTCGGCGGTCTTCAGGCCTTCGGCCGTCACTTCGCTGACGGCGGCGCCGGTCAGCACGGTAACGCCGAGTTTTTCCAGGGTCTTGTGTACCGGCCGGGCGATGCGCTCGGGCAGGGCCGGGAGAACGCGCGGGCCCGCTTCGATCAGGGTGATGCGCATGTCTTCGGGGCGAATCCGGTTCAGGCCGTAGGCTGCCAGCTGTTTTGCCGCATGGTGCAACTCGGCCGCCAGTTCCACCCCGGTGGCCCCGGCGCCGACGATGGCGATGTTGATCTGCGAGCCATCCTCGTGCTCGCTGGCGTGGGCGCGCAGGTAGTGGCTGAGCATGCGGCGGTGGAAGCGCTCGGCCTGCTCGCGGGTATCCAGCAGGATGCAGTGCTCGGCGGCGCCAGGCGTGCCGAAGTCGTTGGTGGTGCTGCCCACCGCGATCACCAGGCTGTCGTAGGCGATGCGCCGCTCGGGCATCAGCACCTGGCCGTCATCGTCCAGGGTCGGGGCTAGGGTGATGTGCTTGTCCGCGCGGTCGAGACCGGACATGCGGCCGAGCTGGAACTCGAAATGATTCCACTTGGCCTGCGCCACGTAGTTCAGTTCGTCTTCCGAGGAGTTCAGCGAGCCGGCCGCCACTTCGTGCAGCAGGGGCTTCCAGATATGGGTGAGGTTGGCGTCGACCAGGATGATCCGGGCTGCGCCGCTCTTGCCCAGTTTTCTACCAAGGCGGGTGGCCAGCTCCAAACCGCCGGCGCCGCCGCCGACAATCACGATGCGATGGGACATGGAAAGTGCTCACAAGGCTTTGAAAAAGACGGTGTGAGTGCGAGAGGGCGAGCGCGAGGCAGCTCATAGCACCAGTCGACTCAGAAAGCGGCTCAGCAGGCCCAGGCCGATGACGGCGATCAGCACGATGGTGAGCAGGCGCCAGACGCGAAAGGGCTGACGCTCGACCTGATGCTGCGGCGCACTCAGGTACTGATCGACTTTCTGCTGGTCTTCGGGGCTCAGGCGGCTGGTCATGGAAGGGCCTCTGCGTGAATGCGGCTATTCTAGGCGCGCCCGCCAGCCTTGGCGAGCGTCGTTGTCCTGCGGGTCAGAAAGGTTGTCGAGGATTTCGACTCGCACGCTGTCGTCGAGGCGAATGATGCCGCCCTCGATCACCCGTGCGGTGATGCCGCCATGGCCGCGCATGGCCTGGAAGGTGCCACGGCCAAGGCGCTCCTCGAGGCGCGCGCAGGGCTGGCACCAGCCGGTGGTCTGCAGGAGCGCCTGGCCGATGCGGAAATAGCGGCCCTTGAGGCTGAACAGGTTGATGCCGGCGACCGCGATATTGCGCCGTAGCTCGTCCGGCGGCAGTGGCGTGTCGCGGCCGAGCAGGGCGGCGACCACGGCCAGGTGCTCCCACTGGATCAGGGTGACCTGCCGTGCGTTGCGTGGTCCGGGGCGGCTGTGGTCGCCGGTCAGTCCGGCTTCACGGCGGGCCTCGACGGCTTCGACTTCGAGCATGGCTTCCCGTGCCTTGGGGCGTACGCCAATCCAGCGCACGCGTCCGCTTTGCGGCACATCGGCCAGCAGTTCCTGCAGCGGGCTCACAGGCCGATACCGATGTCGAACAGCACGCTGCGGCCCAGGTTGTGGCGCAGGAAATCCGGGGCGTCCGGGTGGGCGAACAGCACGCGGGCGAAGCGCGGACCGACCAGCGACAGCGAACGCCAGCCCTGGCGCAGGTACTCGGTGGGCGGTGGGAAATGGCTGTTGCAGTCCAGCACGGCCCGCTTGAGGCTGACGAACGCGACCAGGTCCAGCTCGCCCAGGTCGATGCCGCGCTCGCGGTAGTTGTGTGCCTTTTTGCGCAAGGTCGGAGCCAGGCGCGCCTGCATTTCGCTGGCGGGAATGCGCTTGGGGCGGGCTTCGCGGCGCACCAGCTGGCTCAGGGAAAAGGCACTGCGACGGCGCTCCAGCTCGGCTCGCCATTCGTCGTTGAGGCGCCGCCCCTCGTCGAGGACGAAGAACACTTCGAAGTTGGCCTCGCGAAACAGCACGTCGGGCGGTTCCTGGCCGCTCGGGTTGAAGTCGTCGCTGTGGTGGCGCACGTTCAGTGCCTGCAGCAGGCGCTGGCAGACCCAGCGTTCACGCTCCCATTTCCTGGCGTTGGAGAGGAAGGCGTTGGCCTGTTCGGCCTGATGCGTGAGCAGACGCAGGTAGTCGGAATCGTCCATCACCGAAGCTTAGCCGTTGCACGGGGCGATGCGCCAGGTGTCTGAACAGGCGTTCTGAGGCGGTGTAGACTGCCTGGCAAACCCCGCGAGCGACGAACGGAAAGGAAGGTCGAGACCCCATGATCGCTTCTGAGCTGTTGGCGTTCAGCACATTGCTGGGCGGTTGGCTGATCTATGCACTGGCGCTGCTCTGGGCACTGGTGCGCGCGCCCTGGCTGGAGCTGTTCAGCGATCTGCGCCGCCAGCACCTGCTGTTCGGCACGATGCTGGGGTTGTTCCTGCTCTGGCTGGTGCGTCGCGATTTCGACTCGGGGCTGTCCTACCACTTCATCGGCATGACGGCGGTCACCCTGTTGCTGGACTGGCCCCTGGCGATACTGGCAGGCCTGGCAGCGCAGATGGGGTTGCTGGTCATGGGGCGTCTGGATCTGGCCGCGCTTGGCGTCAATGGCGTGCTGCTGGTGCTGATCCCGGTGCTGGTGACCGAGCTGTGCGCGATACGGGTGGAGCGCGCGCAGCCCCGCAATCTGTTCGTCTACATCTTCTTCTGCGGCTTCTTTCCCGCGGCACTGGCCACCCTGATGACCTTGCTCGGTGGTCTGGCATTGCTGTGGATGGATGGCCTGTACCCGATGCCGCCGTGGCTCGATGACTTTGCCGGGTACCTGTGGCTGGTGGCGTTTCCCGAGGCCTTCATCAACGGCACGATCGTCACGGCACTGGTGGTGTTCTATCCCGACTGGCTGGAGACCTTCAATCGCAGTCGCTACCTGCAGGCGCCCTGGAAGGAAGGCGATCGCGGCGAGTGAATGGCGCTGCATCGAGCGCCTGAATGGCGGGCCAGGCGTTGACGCGAGTCAATGCCCGGGCAGGGGCGTGCGCCATGCTGTGGAAAACCATGGGAGGCTAGGCATGAGCATTTACAAGTGGGCCAGAGACGCCCTTGGCGACGACCTGCGTGAGGCCGAGGCGCAGGGCTTCGATCGGCTGATGGTGCTGCGTGCGTTGCTGGCGGAGGTGGTGCAGCAGAACAAGGCGTCGCGCAACGCGCAGGAGCTGGCGCACGAGCTGCAGTTTCTTGCCGACAACCTCGACGAGGAGCGTGACTACGCTTTCATGCGCCCTTGAGCGGCAGCGGGGAGCCGCTTCGAGCGACGGGCTGCTTGGCCAGGCGGTTGCTGCTCAGTGCGGCCGCGTCGGCAGGTCGCCGCTGAACAGCTCGTCTTCCAGGTTGTCGCCGGGGATGGCGTGTTCTTCCGCAGCCCAGGCGCCCAGATCGATCAGTTTGCAGCGTTCGCAGCAGAAGGGGCGGTAGGTGCTTTCCGTTTTCCATTCGACGGGCGCGCCGCAGGTGGGGCATTGAACGGTGGTGGTCATGATTGGCCTCCGCGCAGGGTCAGATAGAAGGTGTGCAGACGCTCGACTTGCGCATCGAGCCAGGCCAGGTCGCGATCGTTGTTCAGCACGTCGTCGGCATGCCGCAGCCGCTCCTCGCGGCTGGCCTGTGCCTGCATGATGGCGCGTACCTGCTCCTCGGAGCTCTGGTCGCGGGCGATGGTGCGTTGCACCTGCAGGTCAGCGGGCGTGTCGACGACCAGAATACGCTGCGTCATATGGCGCTGGCCGGACTCCACCAGCAGCGGCGACACCAGGATGGCGTAGGGTGACTCGGCGCGCGCCAGGACCTGCACGATTTCCTGGCCGATCAGTGGGTGCAGCAGGCTTTCCAGCCAGCGGCGTTGCTCCGGGTCGGTGAAGATCAGCTTGCGCAGCGCGGCGCGGTCCAGCTCGCCATTCGCCTGCAGCACACCGTTGCCGAAATGCTCGACGATCCTGGCCAGCGCCGGTCGTCCTGGCTCCACGACCCAGCGCGCCGCGTGATCGGCATCGACCACATGTACGCCGCGTTCGATGAAGCCTTGCGCCACGGCGCTCTTGCCGCTGCCGATGCCGCCGGTGAGGCCAAGTATCCAGGGTTTCATAACGCCGATGCGGTCCCGTGATTGCTCAAGGGCGCGATTGTAAGGGGGATTGCCGGGTGAGGCGAACAGTCAGTGGATGCGTACCCGCCGGCGAGCGGATGAGCGTGTGTATCGCTGGCGAGCTGACTCCTGCAGGAGTCAGCGTCATGCAGTGTGGATCTTGGGGGGCGGTATGGATTCCTAGAAGCCGGCAAACTTCAGGTAGCTGCCGGTAATCACATCGCCCCACAGCAGCGCGATCCAGCCGGCAATGGCCAGATAGGGCCCGAAGGGCATCGGCGTGCTGGAGTCGCTGCCGCGCATGCGCAGCAGGATCACGCCAAGTACCGCGCCAACCAGCGAAGACAGGAGGATGGTCAGCGGCAGAATCTGCCAGCCACCCCAGGCGCCAAGCATTGCCAGGAGCTTGAAGTCGCCGTAGCCCATGCCTTCCTTGCCGGTGACCAGCTTGAACAGCCAGTACACCGACCACAGGCTCAGGTAGCCGGCAATGGCGCCCCAGAGCGCGTCTTCCAGGCTGGTGAACAGGCCGAAGCCGTTGACGATCAGGCCCAGCCACAGCAGCGGCAGTACCAGAATGTCCGGCAGGATCTGGTGGTCGGCGTCGATCAGGCTCATCGCCAGCAGGCCCCAGCTCAGTGCCAGCATGGCGCCGGTCTGCCAGGTGAAACCGAAGTGCCAGGCGATATAGCCGGACAGCACACCGCAGGCCAGCTCCACCAGGGGGTAGCGCTTGCTGATGGGCGTCTTGCAGTTCGAGCATTTGCCACGCAGGAACAGGTAGCTGATGACCGGCACGTTCTCCCAGGGGCGAATCTCATGCCCGCAGCCAGGGCAGCAGGAGTTCGGCAGCACCAGGTTGAAGGTCTCTGCTTGAGGTGCCGACGGTATCTCCAGCACCTCGCGGGCCTGGGCTTGCCAGTCGCGGTGGAGCATCTTCGGCAGGCGGTAGATCACGACGTTGAGGAAGCTGCCGATTAGGACACCAAATAGTGCGATACATAAAACAAAGGCCAGCGCATGGCTGGCCAGGAAGTCAAGGACGAGCATTTAAACCACGGAGCCCAGTTGGAATATGGGGAGGTACATTGCGATGATCAGGCCGCCGACCAGTACACCCAGTACGGACATGATGATGGGTTCCATCAGGCTGGTTAGGCCGTCAACCATGTTGTCCACTTCTGCTTCGTAAAAACTGGCGACTTTATCCAGCATTTCATCCAGTGAGCCGGACTCTTCACCAATGGCTGTCATTTGCACCGCCATGCTTGGGAATGTGCCAGTGGTGCGCATGGAGAAGTTTAATTGCATGCCTGTGGAGACATCAGCCTTTACTTTGTTTGTTGCATTCTTGAATACGATGTTACCGGTCGCGCCAGCCACGGAGTCCAATGCATCCACTAGGGGGACACCTGCGGCAAATGTAGTGGACAGTGTGCGAGCGAAACGTGCGACTGCAGATTTGTACAGGATATCGCCGACGATGGGGAGCTTGAGTACGCCCCGGTCTACCGAGTCTCGCAGCTTTTGGGATCGTTTCATCGACTCTTTGAAGGTGAAGGCGGCTGCAAAAATAACGATCAGGATGATGAACCACCACTCCTGCAGTGACTGAGATATGCCAATGACCATCTGGGTGAAAGCCGGCAGCTCTGCACCAAAGTTTGCGAAAACCTGCTCAAATTGTGGCACGACTTTAATCAGTAGGATGGCGGTTACAATGACGGCCACTACCACAACGGCAATGGGGTAGTTCATTGCCTTTTTGATCTTCGCTTTCAGTGCCTCGGTTTTCTCTTTGTAGGTCGCGATACGGTCCAGCAGGTTTTCCAGGGCACCGGCTTGCTCTCCCGACTCCACCAAGTTGCAGTAAAGTTCATCGAAGTATTCAGGTTTTTTTCGCAGTGAGGTGGCAAAGCTGTTTCCCGCTGCTACTTCCTGCTTTATCTCGTCAACCAGCTTCTGCATGTTGGGATTGTCGAAACCTTCGGCAATGATGTCGAAGGACTGCAGTAGTGGCACCCCGGCCTTCATCATGGTCGCCATCTGTCGGGTGAACAGGGCGATATCCATGGGCTTGATCTTCTTGCCCTTGCTGAAGGACAGGGAGGATTGCTTGCGCACCTTGGTCGGATTGATGCCCTGTTTGCGCAGCTGTGCCTTGACCAGGGCAGGGTTCTGCCCATTGATCACGCCGGAGACGACCGCGCCGCGTCTGTCTTTGCCTTCCCACTTGAATGCGCTGGTTTTTAGAGCTTTTTCCGCCATGGTTAATCCTTGGTCACGCGGTTGACTTCCTCAAGGCTGGTAACCCCTTGCATGGCCTTGAGCAAAGCGGAGGTGCGTAGATCATTAAAGCCGTCTTTACGCATCTGTGTGGCGATATCGATGGAGTTGCCTTCCTCCATGATAATCCGCTGCAGGTTGGCCGTGTTTTTAACCACTTCATAAATACCGACACGACCCTTGTAGCCGCCCTTGCAATTATCGCAGCCAACCGGGCCGTAGATCTTGAAGGTGCCGATCTTGTCTTCGGGGAAACCTTCGGCCAGCAGGGTATCGCGTGGTACGTCGACTTCTTTTTTGCAAGTGCTGCACAGCTTGCGTGCCAGGCGTTGGGCAATGATCAGGTTGACCGAGGTGGCGATGTTGAACGACGGCACGCCCATGTTACGCAGGCGAGTCAGGGTTTCTGCCGCGCTGTTGGTGTGCAGGGTGGACATCACCATGTGTCCGGTTTGTGCGGCCTTGACGGCGATTGAGGCGGTGTCGAGGTCACGGATCTCGCCCACCATGATGATGTCCGGGTCCTGACGCAGGAACGCACGCAAGGCTTGGGTGAAGTCCATGCCCTGCTTGGGATTGACGTTGACCTGGTTGATACCCTCGAGGTTGATCTCCACCGGGTCTTCCGCAGTCGAGATGTTCACGTCCGGGGTATTGAGAATATTCAGGCCGGTATAGAGCGAAACGGTCTTGCCCGAACCGGTGGGGCCGGTCACCAGGATCATGCCCTGTGGTTGCTTGAGGGCGCTAAGGTATAGCTCCTTCTGATCCTCCTCATAACCGAGGGCATCGATACCCATCTGTGCGCTGGTCGGATCGAGAATCCGCATCACGATTTTCTCGCCCCACAGAGTGGGCAGTGTGTTGACGCGGAAGTCGATGGCCTTGGTCTTGGAGATCTTCATCTTGATCCGACCATCTTGTGGCTTGCGGCGCTCGGAAATATCCAGAGCGGCCATGACCTTCAGGCGGGCGGAGATGCGTGGGGCAAGTTGGATTGGCGGGCGGGCAACTTCATGTAACAGGCCGTCCGTTCGGAAGCGTACCCGGTACGCTTTTTCGTAAGGTTCAAAGTGCAGGTCGGATGAGCCTCCCTTGATGGCGTCCAGCAGCATCTTGTTGACGAAGCGCACCACCGGGGCGTCATCTGCATCAGCGCCACTGTCACCGGCAGGCTTGTCGTCGTCCACTGCTTCGACATCCAGCCCGTCCAGGTCGACATCGGCGAGGTCCTCCATGCCACTGGTGGATGAGTCGAAGAACTTGTCGATCGCGTCGCCCAGCTTGTCATCCTCGACCAGAATCGCTTCGGTGGTGAGGCCGGTGCTGAACTGCACATCGGTCACGGACTGATGGTTGGTCGGGTCAGAGAGGCCAACGAACAGCTTGTTGCCGCGTCGCCAGAGCGGCAGCACGCGATGCTGGCGTACCAGCTTCTCGCTGACCAGGTCGCGCGGCTGCCCTTCCTTGTCGATGGCGTGGAGGTCAAAGAAAGCCACGCCGAACTGCTCGGCAGCCAGTTCGGCCAGGGCTCGGCTTTTGACCAGCTTGTTCTGCACGAGATAGGTGACCAGCGAGAGTTTATTGCGCTGGGCCTGCTGCTGGGCCTGTTGGGCTGCTTTTTCGTCCAGTAGCTCGGCCAGCACCATCTGCTTGGCCAGACCGGACAGGGTTACGCTTTCGTTCATCAGAGGCTCCACAAACTATGCTTGCCTTATAACCCAGTCGCCAGAGGGCTGCCAAACGCGCTTGTGTGGGGTGACAAAAAATGGCAGTTAGTGCTTGGTTGGGTTTGCATGTGCAGTTGAAGAGTGATCCAGTTGCCCAGAAAAGGTGGCTGTGGAAAGTTGGCACGTAGACTGCATTGTGCTTTGCAGGTCGCAGGACCTATCCATTTCTAGGAGAGAATGCATGAAAGCTCAAATGCAAAAAGGCTTTACCCTGATCGAATTGATGATCGTGGTTGCGATCATCGGTATTCTGGCTGCCGTCGCTCTGCCGGCCTACCAGGACTACACTGCACGTGCCAAGCTGTCCGAAGTTATTCTGGCCGGTTCGGTGTGCAAAACTTCTATTCAGGAATCCGCAGATGCCGGCCTGCGTGCAGCAAAAACGGGCGATGACTGGGGTTGTGGTGAAGAAGGTTCTGCTAACCCAGTTGAAACTCAATACGTTGAGAAGATCAACACTGATGCTGCTGGCGTGATCACTATCACCGCTCAGAACATTAAGGCCACTGACGTCGATGGTCAGACCGTGATTCTGACTCCTTATTCCGATGCTGGGGGCTCTACTGCAATGGGCTCTGGCGATTACGTTTCCCCGGATAACATTCCTGTCAAAGCTTGGATCTGCACCTTCAGCGGCGATGCCAAGTACATGCCGGCTACCTGCCGCTAATCTCGCTGCAGGCAACGGGTGGTGTTGATGCCATCTGGCGCATAGCATGAGTGGGGCGCCCCGTTTTACGGGGCGTTCTTGTTTCTGCTCTTGATGCAATGGACTTTTTGATGAGTGCCCGTTTCAAAGCTTTCTTTATCCATCTGCTCTGCTCCCTGGGGCTCGCCTTGTGCGGTCTGTACTGGGTATTTGAAGTCTGGTACCCCGCGCCGTTACACATTGCGCTTGGTGTGACCTCCATTTTTATCCTGCTGATATCGGTGGATGTGATAATCGGGCCGCTGTTGACCTTGCTGGTTTACAAACCGGGTAAGAAGACTTTGGTGCTCGATCTTTCGGTGATCGTGGTACTGCAAATGGGGGCGTTGACGTATGGTCTGTGGTCGGTAAGTCAGGGGCGTCCGGCCTGGATCGTCTTCAATACGGACCGTTTCGATCTTGTGCAGGTGTTAGATATTGATGAGCGGGGCCTGGCGAGCGCTTCGCCAGCATATCGTGCTGCGTCTTGGTTTGGGCCGCAGTGGGTAGGGGCTCGTAAGCCCGATGATGCTCGCCAGCAGCAAGATCTTATCTTTGAGAGCTTGGCTGGCGGCAGTGATCTTGCCCAGAGACCGGAGTTTTTTGTTCCGCTGAGTGCTCTGTCAGAACAAATGCAGCAGCGTGTTCAGCCCCTGCAGCGTCTGAATGAGTTCAATGACAATGCAAGCGTGGCTCATGTGCTGAAGAAGTGGCCTCAGGCTGTTGCCTGGGTACCGATGATGGCGCGTGTTGAGCCGATGGTGGTGCTACTGGGAGAGAATCACAAGGTTCTGGCAGTAGTTGCGCTCCATCCTTGGGCTCCTTAGTGGGTATAGGGGGCAGAATTTCTCACAGCGCCAACCGCATCGACAAATCCACCGCCTTCACATCCTTGGTCAGCGTCCCCAGCGAGATGTAGTCCACTCCGGTCTCGGCGATCACGCGCAGGGTGCTGTCGGTGATGCCGCCCGAGGCTTCGAGTTTCGCGCGGCCGGCGGTGAGTTTGACCGCTTCGCGCATGTCCTCCAGTGACAGCTCGTCGAGCATGACGATGTCGGCGCCCGCGTCGAGGGCTTCGCGCAGTTCTTCCAGGCTTTCCACTTCTATCTCCACCGGCTTGCCCGGGGCGATCTGGTGGGCGGCGTTCACCGCCTGGGCGATGCCGCCGCAGGCGGCGATGTGGTTTTCCTTGATCAGGAAGGCGTCATACAGGCCGATGCGGTGGTTGTGGCAGCCGCCGCAGGTCACCGCATACTTCTGGGCCAGGCGCAGGCCGGGAAGGGTCTTGCGGGTGTCCAGCAGTTTCACCCGGGAGCCTTCGACCAGGTCGGCGTAGTGGCTGCAGCGGGTCGCCACTGCCGAAAGGGTCTGCAGGAAGTTGAGAGCTGCGCGTTCTCCGCTGAGCAGCGCGCGTGCCGGGCCCTCCAGGCTGAACAGGGTCTGCTCGGCTTGGGCGCGCTCGCCGTCCTGCACGTGCCAGTGCACCGTGACCCGCGGATCGACCTGGCGAAAGACCGCATCGACCCACGCCGTGCCGCAGATGGTCGCTGCTTCGCGGGTGATCACGCGGGCGCTGGCCAGTCGCTCCGCCGGAATCAGCTGGGCCGTGATGTCCCCGCTGCCGATGTCTTCGGCCAGGGCACGGCGGACATTGGCTTCGATTTCGCTGCTGAGGTCGGCGAGGGTCAGGTTGGGCATGATCGGCTCCGGAGTAGGCGAGGGGCGATTATAGAGGCAGGACGGCATCGGGCTACAGCGCTCGCGGGCATCGCTTCGATCCACGGGTGACGAGCAGAGCTCTGCCCGACCGCCGGTGCGGCGTCACGCGGCTGTCAGCGTTAGTCTGTAGGCTCCACGGTCGTCGGGTACTGGCTACCGTCTGGAGGTGGCGTGTGGCTATCTGTGACCTGCATCATGTCTGTAGGAAAAATTGGCTTGGTATGGCTCGCAGCCTCCCTATAATGCCTTTACATTTTTCATTATTGACGCCAGGCCTTTGACGTTAGGGATGACGCTCGGTTGACGCTGTGCAGACCAGGAAGCCCGGGTTCGGGCAGTCTGCGGGAGACTAGAATGAAGACCGACGCGAATGTGGTGCACCTGAACAAGGCCACCGCAGAGCAATCGCCAACTTCGCCGGTAGGAAGACTGCCCGTGGCGCTGATTCAGGTGCGTGACAAAGCCGCGCAACAGCTCAAGCAGAATCTGCAGAGTCTGTTCGACAACGCCGACGATACCCTCTTCGAGATGGCGGATCGGGCGACCAGCAATGCCGAGCAGAATGCCTTCTTCGAGGCCATGCGCGACCTGCGTCTCAAGCGCAAGACCATCGAGCGTGGTTTCCTGCAGAAGGTGTTCGAGTCTTTCGCCAATCTCAACCAGTACGAGATCGGCAAGCCGCAGCCTGCCCTGGATGCGGTGTCCTTCGACAGCCTCAGCCTGGTGCAGAACGACGAACTGGAAGAAACCGTGGCACTGGACGCCATGGTGGCCAAGGTCATGAGTCGTGACGCCGCAGCGCTGGGGCATCTTACTACGCGTCTCAACGCGGTGATCAGCAAGAAGCTGGATGACAAGAGCAACCCGCTCGGTCCGACCCTGCTCAGCGAATACTTCCTCGATGCCTGCAGCGGCCTGGGTGTCGAGATCAAGGTCAAGCTGATCATCCTCAAGCTGTTCGAGAAGTACGTCCTGGGCAGCTGCGACAATCTGTATGCCGAGGCCAACCAGGCGCTGGTCAGTGCCGGCGTATTGCCCGAGCTGAAATCCGCACCACCGCGCCGCCAGTCGCGCCCGGCAGCCTCCACTTACGTGCAGTCCTCTGCCGAGGAAGGCATGCCGCTACTCGAAGGGGCCGACCAGGGCGTGCAGGAGGTCTTCGGCGCGCTGCAGGACCTGTTGTCCCAGGTGCGTGGCAGCGCGATGCCGCGCCGCGCCCAGGTAGCCGATGCGCTGCCCATCACCAGCAACGATCTGATGCGCCTGCTCTCGCACATGCAGCAGCGCACGCCGGCGCAGATCAACCTCGACGACTTCGACCTGCGCAACCAGCTCGAGCACCTGCTCGAGCGCGCCAGTGCCAAGAGTGGCAAGGCGCGTGTGGTCGGTGAAGTCGACGAGGACGTGATCAACCTGGTGTCGATGCTGTTCGAGTTCATCCTCGACGACCGCACCCTGCCGGATTCGCTCAAGGCGCTGATCGGCCGCCTGCAGATCCCGATGCTCAAGGTCGCGGTGCTGGACAAGACCTTCTTCAGCCGTGGCAGCCATCCGGCTCGTCGCCTGCTCAACGAAATTGCCTCTGCGGCATTGGGCTGGGGCGAGCAGGACGATGCGCAGCGCGACAGCCTGTATCAGAAGATCGAACAGGTGGTGCAGCGTCTGCTGAACGACTTCGTCGATGACCCGGCGATTTTCTCCGAGTTGCTCGCTGACTTCATGGCCTTCACGGGCGATGAGCGTCGCCGCAGCGAGTTGCTCGAACAACGCACCCGTGATGCCGAGGAAGGCAGCGCCAAGGCCGAGCTTGCCCGCCGTCAGGTCGAACAGGCATTGAACGAGCGCCTGCTGGGCAAGACGCTGCCCGAGGTGGTGGTGCGTTTGCTGCAGGAAGCCTGGAGCAAGGTGCTGATGCTCACCTGCCTCAAGCACGGCGTGGAATCGCCGGAGTGGCAGGCTGCCCTGCAGACCATGGATGACCTGGTCTGGAGCGTTGCGCCGCATGAGGACCCGGAAGCCCGTCTGCAACTGCTGGAGCTGGTCCCGGGCCTGCTCAAGGCTTTGCGCGAAGGCATGGCCAGCGCAGCCTTCGATCCGTTCTCCACCAGCGAGTTCTTCAGCCAGCTGGAAGTGCTGCATGTGCAGGCCTTCCAGCGCTTCAAGCGCGCTGCTGCCGAGGCCGAGGTCACGCCCGAGCAGGCCGAGGCCGTGCAGGCTGACGCCGGCGAGGGTGACCTCGAACTGCCGCTGCTGGAGTTGCCCGCCGAGGAAGCGGTGGTCGAGGACGCACCGGCGATGGTCGAGGTGGTCGAGGAAATCATCCTGCTGGCTCCAGGGCAGACCCGCCCACAGGAGCCGGAAGTGATGTTGCCGGACGACGACGAGGCGCTGCTGCAGGTAGACAGCCTGCGTGTGGGCAGCTGGGTCGAATTCCAGGAAGACGAGGAGCACAAGCTGCGTTGCAAGCTGGCGGCCATCATCAAACCGACCGGCAAGTATGTGTTCGTCAACCGCACCGGTATGAAGGTGCTGGAGAAGAGCCGCAACTCGCTGGCCGTGGAGTTCCGTCGCAACGCCATTCGCCTGCTCGACGATGCGCTGCTGTTCGATCGCGCGCTGGAGTCGGTGATCGGCAACCTGCGCAAGCTGAAAAACGCCTGATCGATCGCCGATGCGTGCGCTGTCCTCAGGGCACGCGCTTCCGGCGTGAGGCATTGCATGCCTCGTCCTGGCGTGCCTGACGGCGACACGACCCATTCGACATTTCCTGTCCCGCGCACATCCTGTTGCCGTCTCGCGCTTGGCCGTCCGGGTTGGCTGCTCTAGAGTGATGGCTCGCTCAGGAGTGTCACATGCAGCTCGACCCCTCAACCGGCTGGTTTCAGGGCATTTGTCATTGCCCGTCACCCAACTTCAACGCCCGTCCCGACGGCGAGATCTCGTTGCTCGTGGTGCACAACATCAGCCTGCCGCCTGGACAGTTCGGTACCGGCAGGGTGCAGGCGTTCTTCCAGAACCGCCTGGCGACGGATGAGCACCCCTTCTTCTCCGAAATTGCCGACCTGCAGGTCTCTGCGCATTTCTTCATCGAGCGTGATGGCTCGCTGACGCAATTCGTCTCCTGCCTGGATCGCGCCTGGCATGCCGGTGTTTCCCGCTTCGATGGACGGGACAACTGCAATGATTTTTCGCTAGGTGTGGAGATGGAGGGGACCGATGACCAGCCCTACACTGACAGTCAGTACGCAAGGCTGACCGAGCTGACGCGCCAGTTGCTGGACGCCTACCCGGCCATCTCGACCCAGCGCATTCGTGGGCACTGCGACATCGCGCCGGGACGCAAGACCGATCCGGGCCCCGCGTTCGACTGGCCACGCCTGTACGCCACATTGAAGGATTGAGGAGAGGTAGCGATGAGTTTTCTGGTCATTCTGCTGGTGCTTTGGGTCGAGAAGTTCTCCGCCTGGCGCCTGCGCATCCAGCAGGACGGCCCCTGGCTCGCGCAGTTGCGACGCGTGCAGCAGGGCAGTCTGCAGCAGGCACCGTGGCTGTGCCTGGGCCTTCTGGTGCTTCTGCCAGTCGCGGCACTGGGGTTGGTCCTGCTCGTGCTCAAGCCGCTGGCCTATGGCTGGCTTGCCTTGCCGGTGCACCTGCTGGTGCTGATCTACAGCCTGGGCCGTGGCGATCTGCTCGCAGCCCTAGGCCCTTTCCGTGATGCCTGGCGTCGCGGTGATGGGCAGGCCGCCTACCACGTCGCCGAGCGTGACCTGGCGTTGCAGCCGGAAGAGGGCACTCAGCTGCTGCAGCAGGTCCAGGGGCACTTGCTGTGGCAGGCCTACCAGAGTTTCTTCGCGGTGATCTTCTGGTATCTGCTGCTCGGTCCGCTGGCGGCGCTGGCCTACCGGCTGCTGGCGCTGACGTCCGAGCACGCCGAGCAGGCCGCGCTGCGCGAGCGGGCGGTTCAGCTGCGACACGCCTTCGACTGGTTGCCGGCGCGGGTGCTGGCTTCCAGCTTCGCCCTGGTGGGCAACTTCGTTGCGGTCACTCGTGCCCTGTTGCACGAGTTGCTCAGCTGGGACATCGCCGCCGCCCAACTGGTGATCAAGGCCGGGCGTGCAGCGGGGGAGATGCCGGCCCCGGTCATGGGTGAGGAGGGCGTGGATACGCTGGATCAGCTGTGGCAGCTGCTGATTCGCGCCGCAGTGGTCTGGTACGCCGCTTACGCGGTGTGGGTGCTGCTCATCTAGAGGTGATCGGAGCGCCCTGGCGAACGTTGGCCGGGGTCGCTGCAACCTCGAAGGCTTCCTGCGAGGCGGTTCGGGGTGTCGCGCGGGTTTAACCTTAAGTTACAGAGAGGCGGGTCGATAAGGGGTATAAGGGGGCGGTAGCCTGTCCTGTTTAGTGATTCGCGTCACATTTATCTGCCTGTATTCGCCGCGTGGATTCGCGCGCCGCAGGTCGGGCTGCACAGGACGCCGTCGTCAGCCCGTGAGAGGCTCAGCGGCCGTTCAAGCAACACCCATAACAATAATGGCAACTGGAGACGTCTAGTGAAGACCGTGTTGTATCCGGCCATCGCGCTGATGAATCGCCTCAGCTTCGGCATGAAGTTCAGTCTGATCAGTGTCCTGTTTTTCCTGCCCATGCTGGTCACCAATTTCTATCTGGTGCGTGACTCCTACCGACAGTTCGTCGGGACCGAGAATGCACTGGAGAGCCTCGAGCTGCTGGGCCAGAGTCTGCAGCTGCGGCGTGACCTGGAAAGCCTCAATGACCTGGTGCAGATTAACTCGATGATCGGCCAGTCCGGCCAGGCGGGCGATCTGGAAAGCCGCATCGGCCAGCTGCAGCAGGCGTTGAGCGCGGGGCTGCAGGGCCTGGAGCCGGTCACCCAGGATGCCGAGCAGGCGGCCGAGTTCGTCAGCAAGCGCGACGAGCTGCTGGCGGATCTCAAGAGCGCGGAAGGCGAGACGTCGCTGCAGAGCAAGGCGGTCATCGTCGAGAAGCTGCTCGGCTCCTCGCAGGTGTTCATCAAGCTGGTGGCCAGCCAGGCCGGTCTCAGCCAGGACCCGCAGCGCCAGGTTCGCCAGATCACCGAGCTGATCACCAACGTCACTCCGCAGATCACCGACGTGCTGAGCCAGGGCCGTGCCATCGGCGCCTACTCGCTGGGGCAGGGCTTTCTCAACTCGGCAGCCAGCACCAAGTTCGATGATCTGTTGCTGCAGCTGGAGAAGCTGCACGCCGAATATGGCCTGAACCTGCAGGAGGCGCTGGCGGGCAGCGTCGCCGCGCAGAATGGCCTGGGCGGTCTGGCCGAGGCCAGTCGGCAGAGCCTGAAGGACAGTGCTGTGCTGTTCGAGGACCAGGTGATCATCGCCGACAGTCTCGATACGCCCTGGGCCCAGTTCTACGAGCAGGTCAGCCAGCAGATGGCCAAGACCTACGCGTTCAACGATGGCCTGCTGGCCTTTCTCGATAGCCAGCTGAGCGAGCGCCTGACCGAGAACCGCGCGCAGATGGTGTTGCTGGTGGTCGCGCTGGTCGTGGTGTTCCTGCTGATCGTCTACCTCTACAGCGGTTTCTACGTGTCCACGCGCTCGACTCTGAAGACCCTTGGCCAGGTCATGGACAAGGTGGCGGCTGGCGACATGACGGTCACCTTCCAGGCGCAGAGTCGCGACGAACTGGGTGAGCTGGGGCAGGTGTTCAACCAGACCGTCATGCGTATCCATGACCTGATCGAGCGCGTCGGCCACACGGTCGGCGAAGTGGGCGGCCAGGCCGACCGCGTCGAGCTGGTGTCGGGCGAGAGCAACCAGGCCGTCGCCGGTCAGCGCGCGCAGATCGAGCAGGTCGCCACGGCGATGAACCAGATGTCGGCCACGGCCCAGGAAGTGGCGCGTAGCGCCGCCGCTGCGGTGAACAGTGCACAGAGCGTCAACCAGGAAACGGTCAGCGGCCGGGCACTGGTCGAGTCGCAGGTCGGGGCTATCCAGCGCCTGGCCGGGGAAATCGACCAGTCGGTGGCGGTCATCGACCAACTGGCCAGCGACAGTGCCGCCATCAGCCAGGTGCTGGACGTGATCAAGGGCATCGCCGAGCAGACCAACCTGCTGGCGCTCAACGCGGCCATCGAGGCGGCGCGTGCCGGAGAGCAGGGGCGCGGGTTCGCGGTGGTCGCCGACGAGGTGCGCAACCTGGCCAAGCGCACCCAGCAGTCCACCGAGGAGATCGAGGCGATGATCGCCAAGCTCCAGGGCGGTGTCGGCGCCGCCGTCAAGGCGATGAATGCCAGCCACCAGATGGCCGATGGCACGGTCAGCGAGTCGGCCAAGGTGCAGCAGGCACTGGAGAACATTCTCGGCGCGGTGGGCATGATCGTCGATCAGAACCAGCAGATCGCGGCGGCCGCCGAGCAGCAGACCGCCGTGGCGCACGATATCGACCAGAACATCGTCGAGATCAACCATGCCGGTGAGCGCACCGCCGCTGGCGCGAGCCAGACCGAGCAGGCCAGCCGCGAGTTGAGCGAACTGGTCACCCGCCTCAAGCAGTTGATCGGCGCGTTCCGCGTCTGATCGGCCCGAGGGCTTGAGTCGCCCTGATCGCGGCTCAAGCCTGGTGGCCTAGCCCCAGCCGAACAGCGCCTCCGCATTGCGGCTGCTGGCCGCCGCCAGCGCCTCGGCCGACATGCCACGCAATGTCGCCAGCTCGTTGCAGATTTCCGCAAGGTGCTCCGGGCTGTTGCGCTGGTTGGCGTGCATGGAGGGCGCCATGTCCGGCGCGTCGGTCTCCAGCACGATGGCCTCCAGCGGCAGCCCGGCCACGACCTTGCGCAGGCGATTGGCCTGCGGCCAGGTCGCCGCGCCGCCCAGGCCCAGGCGAAAACCCAGCCTGATGTATTCGCGTGCTTCCTCGGCGCTGCCGGCAAAGGCGTGGATGATGCCGCCACGCGCCGGACGCAGGCGCTTGAGCGTGGCGATGGTCGCTGCGTGCGCACGGCGTACGTGCAACAGGACGGGTAACTCGAACTCGATTGCCAGGTGCAACTGGGCTTCGAACAGGGCCTGCTGGCGCTGGCGATCGAGGTGGTCCAGGTAGTAGTCCAGGCCGAACTCGCCAACGGCGCACAGCCTGGGGTGGCCGATCAGCCTGTCCAGCCAGGCGCGCAGCTCGCCCAGGTGCTCAGGGCGGTGCTCGTCCAGATACACCGGGTGCAGGCCGAATGCGGCGTACAAGCCTTCGTTCGACTCGACCAGCTGCCACAGGCGCTGCCAGTTGCTCTGGTACACCCCGAGGACGACCACGCGCTGTACGCCCAGGGCCTGGCTGCGTGCGAGCACCTCGGCGCGGTCGGCGTCGAAGTCCGGGAAGTCGAGGTGGGTGTGGGTATCGATCAGGCGCATCGTTCACTCAGGGTCGACCATTTTCGACCAGGTTGCCAGTACCGGGGCGAGCCGCCGCCCCATCGGGATTGCCAGCGGGGGTCAGATACGCGCCTTGAAGCTGCGTCCGATGGCCTCGATGCCGGGCTGATAGTCGTCCTGTTCCACGGCCCGTAGGGCCCAGCTCAGCACGCGCTCGGCGATGCGCTCGTGCTGCTGGCTCATCGCATTGACCCGCAGCGGCAGGAAGTCCAGCAACTGGGTGTCACCGAAGGTCGCCAGGCGTATCGCCGGCTGCTGCTCGCCGTGTCGCTCGCGCAGGGCGTCGAACACGCCTTCGAGCAGGACGTAGGCGGTGCTCAGCAGGGCGTCGGGCGGGCCGGCGTCGGCCAATAGCGCCTGCATCTGGCGGTAGCCGCAGGCCCGGCTGAACAGCTCGCCGTGGTACACGCTGACGCGCCCGTCGAAGCCGGCCAGCGCGGCATGGAAGCCCCGTTCGCGCGCCTGGCTGATGACCAGTTCCGGGCGGGCACCGAGCAGAGCGATATGCCGGGGGCGGGGCGTCAGCAGGCTGGCGGTCAGGGTGCGTCCGGCCTGTTCGTCATCGCTGACCACCGAGCGGATATGCCGGGGTGACAGCGCGCGGTCCACCGCGATCACCGGCAGGCCGGAGGCGACGATCGACGGATACAGCGGGTCGTCCGGCGGCAGGCAACTGGCGACGATCAAGGCGTCGCAGCGGCGCGAGCGAAACAGCTCGAGCAGTTGGCGCTCGCTGTCCGCGGCGTCGTCGGAGCTGGCGATCAGCAGCTGATAGCCGGCGGCGCGCGCCTTCTGCTCGAGCAGCTTGGCCAGGCGCGCATAACTGGGATTCTCCAGGTCAGGCAGGATGAAGCCCAGGCAGCGACTCTGCCCCCTGCGCAGGCTGGCGGCCTGCTGGTCGGGTCGATAGCCATGTTCCTCCACCACCGCCAGCACGCGCGCCACGGTCGCGGGGCTGATGCGCCGGCGTTCGGCCTGGCCGTTGATCACGTAGCTGGCGGTGGTGACCGAGACCTGGGCCAGGCGGGCGATGTCGCTGAGTTTCACGGGCGCACCCTGTAGAGATGAGGTTTCGGCTGTGCGAGCGCGGCGAGTCTACACCGTCCCGGCGACGACCGGGCTTCAAGGATGCCCCGTTATCGGCTAAGGTGCCGGAATGTGGTGAATCGTTTCAGCAGTCTAGTTCACCTGCTCGTCTTAGCCAGAACAATAAGTCGGAGACTCCCATGCTCGAACTCGATGCCAGTCAGATCCAGATGGGCCGGGCCGCGGCGAACAAGGATGAAGCCCTGGCCATGCTTGCCGATGCATTGGCCAGCGCTGGCCTGGCCACAGCGGCTTATCTCGACGGTTTGCAGGCACGCGAGCACCAGGGCTCGACCTTTCTGGGGCAGGGCATCGCCATTCCCCACGGCACGCCGCAGACACGCGACCAGGTGCTGCGCACGGGGGTCAGCCTGATTCAGTTTCCGGCGGGTGTGGATTGGGGTGACGGGCAACGGGTGTACCTGGCCATCGCGATTGCCGCCCAGTCCGACGAGCACCTGCATCTGTTGCAACTGCTGACCCGTGCCCTGGGCGAAGGGGACCTGAGCCAGGCCTTGCGTGAGGCGGGTGAAGCCACGCAGATCCTCGAACTGTTGCAGGGCGCGCCGCAGGCGCTGGCCCTGGATGGCCAGCTGGTGGCGTTGGGGCAGGCGGCCGAAGACTTCGACGAGTTGCTCTGGCAGGGTGCCCGCCTGTTGCGCCAGGCCGGTTGCGCGCGCACGGGCTTTGCGCTCGGCCTGGCGCGTGGCGAGCCGTTGCCGCTGGGTGACGGCCTGTGGTGGCTGCACAGCGAGGCCAGTGTCGAGCGGCCGGGCCTGGCGTTCGTCACCCCGGCGCAGCCGCTGACCTTTCGTGGCGAGGCGCTGCGCGGCCTGTTCTGCCTGGCCAGCCAGGGTGAAGCGCATCGGCAGGCGCTGGAGCGGCTCTGCGATGTGCTGATCGGCGGTCGCGCGGCGGCGTTCAGCGAGGCCAGCGACAGCCGCCAGGTGATCGAGGCGCTGGGTGGCGAGGTGGCGCCGGACTGGCCCAGCCTCAGCGTGCCGCTGCTCAATGCCCACGGCCTGCATGCACGACCGGCCAAGGCCTTGAGCGAGCTGGCGCAGGGTTTTGCCGGCGAGATCCGTGTGCGCCTGCTCGGTGACGGCGCTGCAGGCGTCTCGGCCAAGAGCCTCAGCCGGCTGCTGGCGCTGGGGGCGCGTCGCGGGCAGATGCTGGAGTTCAGCGCCGAGCCGGCGATTGCCGAAGCGGCGTTGCCGGCGCTACGTGCGGCATTGCAAAGCGGCCTCGGTGAAACGGTCGAACCGCTGAGCGAGGCGCTGCCGGAGGTGGCCGCGCAGCTGCAACCGGTCGCGCCGGTCGCGCCTGTCGCCGGCGCTCGCCTGCTGGCGGTTGGTGCCTCGCCCGGTATCGCCATCGGGCCGGCGTTGGTGCGCACGCCTCCGACCTTTCATTTCGCCGAACAGGGGCAGGGCATCGAGCCTGAGCGGGCGCGCCTCGAGCAGGCCCTGGCCGTCGTCTCGGCGCAGATTCAGCGCCTGGTCGACGGCGCGGGCGTGGCCAGCATCCGGGAGATATTCAGTGCGCACCTGGCCATGCTTGGTGACCCGGCACTGCGTGAGGATGTCGAGGCACGCCTGGGGCAGGGCGCCAGTGCCGAAGCCGCCTGGCAGGTCGAGGTCGAGGCGACGGCCAGGCGTCAGGAAGCCTTGCATGATGCGCTGCTGGCCGAACGCGCGGCCGACCTGCGCGACATCGGCAATAGGGTGCTGGCGCAGCTGTGTGGCGTGGCGCTGCCCAGCGAGCCGGACGAACCCTACATTCTGGTAATGGCCGAGGTGGTGCCGTCCGATGTCGCCGGGCTCGATCGTCGACGCGTTGCCGGCATTCTCACCGCGCGCGGTGGGGCGACGGCGCACAGCGCGATCATCGCCCGCGCCCTGGGCATTCCTGCGCTGGTCGGCGCCGGCGACGGCGTGCTGCAGTTGGCGCAGGGTACGCCGCTGCTGCTCGATGGCGACAGCGGCGTGCTGCGGGTGGCGCCGGATGCGCGCGAGCGTGACCAGGCGCTGCATGAACGCGAGGCTGCGCAGCGCCGCCAGGAGCAGGCGCATGCCCGGCGCTTCGACACGGCGCAGACCCGTGACGGCGTGCGAGTCGAGGTGGCGGCCAACATCGGTGCCAGCGGGGAAACCGCCGACGCGGTGGAGCTGGGCGCGGAGGCCGTGGGCCTGCTGCGCACCGAACTGGTGTTCATGGAACATGCCCAGGCGCCGGACCAGGCCGCGCAGCAAGCCGAGTACCGCCGCGTGCTCGACGCGTTGGCTGGCCGCCCGCTGGTGGTGCGCACGCTGGACGTCGGCGGCGACAAACCCTTGCCGTACTGGCCGATGCCCGCCGAGGAAAACCCCTTCCTCGGCGTACGCGGCATTCGCCTCAGCCTGCAGCGCCCGGACATCCTCGAAACCCAGCTGCGCGCCTTGCTCGCCTCGGCCGACGGTCGTCCGCTGCGGATCATGTTCCCCATGGTCGGCGCGGTGGAGGAGTGGCGCGCGGCGCGTGACCTGGTGCAGCGCCTGCGCGAAGAGATCGAGGTGCGCGACCTGCAGCTCGGCATCATGATCGAAGTGCCCTCGGCTGCGCTGCTGGCGCCGGTGCTGGCGCGCGAGGTGGACTTCTTCAGTATCGGCACCAATGACCTGACCCAGTACTGCCTGGCCATCGACCGCGGTCATCCGCAGCTGTCGGCGCAGGCCGATGGTCTGCACCCGGCGGTGCTGCGCCTGATCGAGATGACTGTCACGGCAGCCCATGCCCAGGGCAAGTGGGTCGGCGTCTGTGGCGAGCTGGCCAGCGATCGCCTGGCCGTGCCCCTGCTGATCGGCCTGGGGGTGGACGAGCTGAGCGTGACGCCGCGCTCCATCGCCCTGGTCAAGGCGCGGGTGCGCGAGGTCGACAGCCGCCAGGCTCGTACCCTGGTCGATCGCGCCCTGGCGCTGGACAGTGCCAGCGCCGTGCGCGCGCTGGTCGCGGAGATGCACTGATGGCACGAATCCTGACCCTGACCCTGAATCCGGCGCTGGACCTGACCCTGCGCCTGCCGAGCCTGCAGCCCGGCGCGATCAACCGTTGTGACGAGCTGCGCAGTCATGCCGCCGGCAAGGGCCTCAACGTCGCCCAGGTGCTCGCCGACCTGGGCCACAGCCTGAGCGTCAGCGGCTTTCTGGGCCGTGCCAATGCGGCGCCGTTCGAGCGCCTGATGCAGGCGCGCGGCTTTCATGACCTGTTCGTCCGCGTGCCGGGCGAGACGCGCAGCAACATCAAGCTGGCCGAGGCCGATGGCCGCATCACCGACCTCAATGGCCCTGGGCCGCAGGTCGAGGCGGAGCACCTGCAGCGCCTGGAGGAGGAGCTGCAGCCGCTGCTCGCCGGGCACGACGCCGTGGTGGTCGCCGGTAGCCTGCCGCGTGGCGTCACCACGCAGTGGTTCGCCAGCCTGCTGCGACGGATCAAGGCCAGTGGCGTACCGCTGGTGGTGGACAGCAGCGGCGCGGCCCTGCACGCGGCCCTCGGCGTCGTGCCGTGGCTGATCAAGCCCAACGAGGAAGAACTGCGCGAGGCCTGCGGCAACGACCTGCCAGCGGCCATCACGCGCCTGCGCGGGCAGGGCATCGAGCATGTGCTGCTCTCGCGTGGCGCCGACGGCGTCGAATGGCACGGGCCGGGTATCGCCCTGCGTGCCGTGCCGCCGCGCGTCGAGGTGGCCAGCACCGTCGGTGCCGGCGACTCGCTGCTGGCGGCCAGCCTGCATGGCCTGCTGCAAGGCTGGCCCGCCGAGCGCACGCTGCGCCTGGCCACGGCAGTGGCGGCGCAGGCGGTCACCCAGATCGGCTTCGGTATCCATGATCGCGAGCAACTGGCCCGCTTCGAAGCGGCCGTGCAACTGCACCGTCCAGAACAATAAGAGGCACCCACCATGAATCTGCTGATCGTCACTGCCTGCCCCAATGGCCAGGTCACCAGCGTGCTGTGCTCGCGTCTGTTGCAAGCGGCTGCCGAACGCCTGGGCTGGCAAACCCGCGTCGAGGTGCACGACGCCCGCGCCATTGGCTCGCCGCTCAGTGCGGCGGACATCGCCGCCGCTGACTGGGTGCTGGTGGTTCGGACCGGCGATCTGCCGTTGCAGCGCTTCGCTGGCAAACGCCTGTTGCAGGCCTCGCCGGCCGAGGCGCTGGCCGACCCGCAGCGCTTCCTGCGTGAGGCGGCCGAGCGCGCCGAGCCCTATCAGGCTACGGCCGAGCCGTCGACCGCTGGCACGCGCCGGTTGGTCGCCATCACCGCCTGCCCGACCGGGGTGGCGCACACCTTCATGGCCGCCGAGGCGCTGCAGCAGGCGGCGACGCGTGCGGGTATCGAGCTGCAGGTGGAGACCCGTGGCTCGGTCGGTGCGCGCAACCTGCTCGACGAGGCCGCCATCGCCGCTGCCGACGCGGTGCTGCTGGCCACCGACATCGAGGTAGACACCAGCCGCTTCGCCGGCAAGAAGGTCTATCGCTGTGGCACCGGCGTGGCGCTGAAGCAGCCGCAACAGACGCTGGAACGGGCGCTGAACGAGGCCCGGCCACTGAGCGAGGTGGCGTCCGGCGAAGGCCAGGCCGCAGCCAGCCAGGGCGAGAAGAGCGGGCCCTACAAGCACCTGCTCACCGGTGTCTCCTACATGCTGCCGATGGTGGTGGCGGGTGGTCTGCTGATCGCCCTGTCGTTCGTCTTCGGTATCGAGGCCTTCAAGGAGGAGGGCACGTTCGCGGCAGCGCTGATGCAGATCGGTGGCGACGCCGCCTTCAAGCTGATGGTGCCGGTACTGGCCGGCTACATCGCCTATTCCATCGCCGATCGTCCGGGGCTGGCGCCGGGCATGATCGGCGGGCTGCTGGCCGGCTCGCTGGGCGCCGGTTTCATTGGCGGCATCGTCGCCGGGTTCATCGCCGGCTACAGCGCCAGGGCCATCGCCCGCTGGGTGCGTCTGCCGGAGAGCCTGGAAGCGCTCAAGCCGATCCTGATCATCCCGTTGCTGGCCAGCCTGGTGACCGGCCTGCTGATGATCTATGTCGTCGGCACGCCGGTGGCGGGTGTGCTGCAGTCGTTGACCCGTTTTCTCGACAGCATGGGCAGCACCAACGCCATTCTGCTCGGTGCGCTGCTCGGCGGGATGATGTGCGTGGACCTTGGCGGGCCGATCAACAAGGCGGCCTACGCCTTCTCCGTCGGCTTGCTGGCGTCGAGCAGCTACGCGCCGATGGCCGCGACCATGGCCGGGGGCATGGTGCCGCCGATCGCCATGGCCATCGCCACCGTGCTGGCGCGGCGCAAGTTCGCCCAGAGCGAGCGTCAGGCTGGCAAGGCGGCGGGCGTGCTGGGGCTGTGCTTCATCTCCGAGGGGGCGATTCCCTTCGCCGCCAGGGACCCGCTGCGGGTGATCCCTGCCAGCATCGCCGGCGGGGCGCTGACTGGCGCCCTGTCGATGTACTTCGGCTGCAAGCTGATGGCGCCGCACGGCGGCCTGTTCGTGCTGCTGATCCCCAACGCCATCAACCACGCCGCCTTGTACCTGCTGGCCATCGTCGCCGGCAGCCTGCTCACCGGCGTGCTCTATGCGCTGATCAAGCAGCCCGACGCGCAGCCGCTGGCGGTCGAGGCGCAATGAGTGCGTGCCGCTGAAGCTCGGGTACACTGGGCCGAACAGCGCCTGGGATGTAGGAGTCCAGGGCATGACCGTGCGCCCGTGCGTGGCGACGGGAGCATGCCGGACTGCTTGGCGCAGTCGCCCTCACCAAGAAAGGATCTTTTGTAGATGACTCAAGCTCTCGCGCATCGCTGGCGCTTCTTCCGGGCCGGCGGCTTCGATCAGGTGCAACTGGAAACCCCGGCGGATCTCGCCGCACTGCGTGGCCTGGACCAGAAGCTCTGGGCCAGCCTGGCCTGCCCGGTGAACAACCTGGAGCTGGATCGGCGCATGCTGGACTACATCGACCTGAACAAGGACGGTCGTATCCGCGCCCCGGAAATCCTCGACGTGGTGGACTGGACGCTGGCGCGTCTGCGCGATCCGGCCGTGCTGTTCGAGAACGGCCCGCTGCAACTTGCATCGCTCACCGATGACGCCGTGGGGGCGCGCCTGCGCCTGGCGGCGCAACGCCTGCTGGCGGTGCTGGGGCGCGCCGATGGCGACAGCCTGGTGCCGGCTGACACAGCCAACCTGGCGCAACTGTTCCCGCCGCACGAACCCAACGGCGACGGCCTGGTGCCGGCGACGCTGACCGATGACGCCGAGCTGAAGGCGGCCATCGCCGACATCATCGCCAGCCTGGGGGCGCAGACCGACCGCAGTGGCGAGGCCGCGATCGGCGCCGAGCAGATCGGCGAGTTCTTCGCGCAGGCGCGCCAGCTGCACGCCTGGCATGCGCGTGCGGCGGAGCAGGGACTGGACGCCTTCGGCGAGGGCACGGTCGCGGCGGTCGAGGCGCTGAGTGCCGTGCGCGCCAAGATCGACGACTACTTCACCCGCGTTGCCATGGCCGAGTTCGACCCGCGTGCCGCGGCGCTGATGAATGCCCAGGAAGCCGAGCTGGTGCGTCTGTCGTCGCTGTCCCTGGCGGATGCCGGCGAAGTCGCCGGCCTACCCCTGGCGGCGGTGCAGCACGGTGACGAGTTGCCACTGGACAAGGGCCTCAACCCGGCATGGCAAGGCGCGATCGGCGAGTTCCGCCAGCGCGTGGTGGTGCCGGTCTACGGCGAGCTGGAGCGCCTGTCGCGCGAGCAGTGGCAGCACCTGGTCGCGCTCTGCGGCAACTACCTGGCCTGGCAGGCCGAGACGCCCAAGGTGGCGATTGTCGAAGTGCTCAAGCGCGGGCGCATCCTCGAACTGGTGGAGCAGGACGCCGAAGCCCGCCTGCTGGCGCTGGTCGAGAAAGACAAGACCGTGGCCGAGGCGGCCGACGGGCTGGTCGAGCTGGACAAGCTGATTCGCCTGCGCCACGGCCTGATCACGCTGCTGCGCAACTTCGTGTCGTTGCAGAGTTTCTATGCCCGTCAGGACAAGGCCGTGTTCCAGGCCGGCACGCTGTACATCGACGGCAAGAGCTGCGACCTGGCGGTGGAGGTCGACAACATCGAGGCGCATGCCAAGGTGGCGGCGGCCAGCGACTGCTTCCTGCTCTACTGCGCCTGTACCCGTCGTGGCGAGCCGGTGCGAGGCAAGGAGGCGATGAATATCGTGGTGGCGGTCACCGCCGGTAGCGAGGGCGACCTGCAGGCCGGGCGCCATGGCCTGTTCTATGACCGCGACGGCAATGACTGGGACGCCAAGGTGGTCAAGGTGGTGCAGAGCGCCATCAGCATCCGCGAGGCCTTCTGGTCGCCCTATCGGCGCATCTCCAAGCTGGTCTCCGACCAGGTGCAGAAACTGGCGGCCAGCCGCGACGCCGACATGGTCAGCAAGACCGCTGCCAAGGTCGGTGAAACGGGGGCGCCGGCTGCTGCAACGCCGGCACCGGCATTCGACATCGCCAAGTTCGCCGGGATCTTCGCTGCCATCGGCCTGGCGGTCGGTGCCCTGGGTACGGCCCTGGCCGCAGTGGTGACCGGCATCCTGTCGCTGGCCTGGTGGCAGGTGCCGTTGCTGTTGCTGGGCGTGCTGCTGGCCATTTCCGGCCCGGCCATGTTGCTGGCCTGGTTCAAGCTGCGTCGGCGCAGCCTCGGGCCGATTCTCGATGCCAATGGCTGGGCGGTGAACGCCAAGGCGCGCATCAGCATTCCCTTCGGTACTGCGCTGACGCAAATGGCCGAGTTGCCCAAGGGCAGCGACCGTGCCCTGCGTGACCCCTACGCCGACAAACCGGTGGTCTGGCCCTGGGTGGTCCTGCTGCTGGTGCTGTTGGCTGGCGGCTACCATGCCTGGAACAGCGGCATGTTCAGCCCCACGGCCGCCGAAGCTCCGGCCGAAGTGGTCGCACCAGCACAGCAGTAACCGTAGGGCGGGTGCAACCCGCCGGTTTCGGCGTGGCGGGTTGCACCCGCCCTACGTCGCTGTCTGGTAATGCGCGTGCGTTTGTAGGAGCCGGCGATCCTGCGCGAGGCTGATCGCCAGCAAGCTGGCTCCTGCATGTCGACGCTCAGCCGGCCAGCTGCTCCGCGACCCAGCGGGGCAACTGCTCGGTCGCCAGGCCATAGCGCTTTTCGGCGAACAGCGAATGGCCCTGGCTGGGCTCCAGGTTGATCTCCAGCGTGTGGGCGCCTGCCCGCCGCGCCTGTTCGACGAAGCCGGCTGCCGGGTAGACATGACCGGAGGTGCCGATGCTGACGAACAGCTCGCAGCGCTCCAGCGCATCCTGGATGCGCTCCATCTGATAGGGCATCTCGCCGAACCAGACGATATCCGGGCGCAGCGTGCCCCTCAGGCCGCAGCAGGCACAGGCCTGGCTGACCGGCATGTCGCCGTCCAGCGGGAAGCGTCGCTGGCTGTTGCTGCACAGCATCGACTGCAGTTCGCCGTGCATGTGCAGCAGGCGCCGGGAGCCCGCGCGTTCGTGCAGGTTGTCGACGTTCTGCGTGACCAGCAGAAAATCACCCTGCCAGGCTGCCTCCAGTTCGGCCAGCGCCAGGTGCCCGGCGTTCGGCGCGATGGCCGGGTCGCGCAACTGGGCTCGGCGCAGGTCGTAGAAGCGCTGCACCAGCGCCGGGTCGCGCGCGAAGCCTTCGGGAGTCGCCACCTCTTCGATGCGATGGTCTTCCCACAGGCCGTCGCTGGCGCGGAAGGTGCGGATGCCGCTTTCGGCGGAGATACCGGCACCGGTGAGGATGACGAGGTTGGGGTGGGGCATGGCAGGCTCCGAAACAGGTGCGTTGCCATCACTCTAAGCCAATTCGGGATGCCGCAGCCTACGGACTTTCGCTCGTTCCGTAGGGCGGGTGAAACCCGGCTGTTCTGTAGTGGCGGGTTGCACCCGCCCTACTCAAGGATCAGCCGAGCGTGCGTCATGCGCGTTCGCTCATCGCCGCCAGGGCCACCGAGGCAGCGGCGGTGCGGGTCTCCACGCCGAGTTTCACGTAGACGTGTTCCAGGTGCTTGTTCACCGTCCGCGGGCTGAGGCCGAGGATGTCGCCGATATCGCGGTTGGTCTTGCCGCACGCCACCCAGCGCAGCACCTCCACCTCGCGCTCGGTGAGCTGGAAGCGTGCCGACAGGTGAGCGTGCGCCGGCGCATTGTCCAGGCTGAGGTCGACCGGTCTGGACGCGGCCCTGGCAGCCTGCAGGATGCGCGCGGTGCGCAGGTGCGAGGCGACCCGGGCGAGCACCTCGTCGGGGTTGATCGGCTTGGTCACGTAGTCGATGCCGCCGGCCTCGAAGCCCTGCACCACGTGTTCGCTGTCGGTCAGGGCGGTCATGAACAGCACCGGGATGTCGGCGCTGGCGGGATCGGCCTTGATCCGCCGACAGGTCTCGAAGCCATCCAGCCCCGGCATCATCGCATCGAGCAGGATCAGGTCGGGGCGCCGCCGCTGGATGCGCCCCAGCGCACTGCTGCCATCCAGTGCCACCAGCACCATGTAGCCCGCGTCGTCGAGGGCGTCGGAGATCAGCGCCAGGTTGTCCGGCGTGTCGTCGACGATGAGGATGATGCCGCGTTCGGCCGACAGGCTGGCAGGCAGACGCGACTCAGGCTGGTGGAGCGGCGCATTCATGTTCGGCCTCCTTCAGTTGGCGGTTGAATTCGTCGAGCTGGAAGTGCTTCACCAGGCTGCGCAGCGAGGCGGTGAAGCTGGCGCAGGCCGGGTTGCGCTGGTCGATGTCGTCCAGGCGCTGCTGGATGCCACGGATGTAGCCCAGCGCCCCCAGCTCGCGCAGTGCCTGCAGGTCGTCGCTGTCGGGCAGGGTCACGCGCTGCACGCTGGCGGGCCGCTCCTGGGTGCGATGCAGCCAGGTCAGGCCCAGCTGCTGCTGAATGCGTTCGAGCAGTTGCGGGGTGTACACCGGCTTGGCCAGGTAGTCGTTGCAGGCGGCTGCCACGCTGCGTTCGCGATCGTCGGTGAAGGCATTCGCGGAGATCACGATGATCGGCGCCTGGCACTGGGTGTTGCGCCGGATCAGGCGGCTGGTTTCCCAGCCGTCCAGCTGCGGCATGGACAGGTCCATGAGGATCAGCGCCGGATGCTGCAGGGCCACCTGGCGAATGGCTTCCTGGCCGCTGGCCGCCTGGATCACCTCGAAGCCCAGTGGCTCGAGCATGCCGGCGAGCACGCGGCGGTGTTCGAGGTGATCGTCCACCACCAGGATCAGCCGGCGCTCGCCCTGGTAGCCGATGATGTCGTGCTCCACGTGCACCACCGCCTGCGGCACGCGCACCTCGGAGAGGAACAGGCGCACCTGGAAGCGGGTGCCCTGGCCCGGTTCGCTGTCCACCGACAGCTCGCCGCCCATCAGCGCGGTGAGCATGCGGGTGATGGTCAGACCCAGGCCGACGCCATTGTCCTGGCGCATCAGGTCGCCGCGCTCGAAGGGCTGGAAGATGCGCTCGATCTGCTCCGGGGCGATGCCGACGCCGGTGTCGATGATCTCGAAGGTGGCGGTCTCGCGCATGTAGCCGACGCGCAGGCGCACCTCGCCGCGCTCGGTGAAGCGCACGGCGTTGCCCAGCAGGTTGATGAGGATCTGCCGCACACGTTTTTCGTCGCCGCGTACCACCGCCGGCATGCGGCCGATGCATTCGAGGCGAAAGCGCAGGCCTTTCTCGGCGGCTTGCGGGGTGAACATGCGTTCGAGCTGATCGATGAATTCGGGGAAGGGAATCTCCGCCAGCTCCAGGTGCAGTTTGCCGGCCTCGATCTTGGCTACGTCGAGCAGGCCGTCGATCAGCGACAGCAGGTGCGAGCCGCTGCGCAGGATGGTCGCCAGGGCGTCCTGGTGCTGGCTGGGCATGGCCGTGTCGCGCTGCAGGATCTGGGTGTAGCCGAGGATGCTGTTGAGTGGCGTGCGCAGTTCATGGGACAGGCCGGTGACGTAGCGGCTCTTCGCCGCGTTGGCGGATTCGGCTGCCTCCTTGGCCTGTTGCAGGGCTTCGTCGGTCTTGCGGTGCGCTTCGATCTCCTGCATCAGCAGCAGGGTCTGGCGGTCCGACTCTTCTTGCGCCACGCGGCGGCTCTCGCGGGTCAGCACCAGCCACCAGGCGAGCATGGCGGCGAATAGCGAAAGAGTGAGGAAGGCCTTGAGGAAGGCCTGGAACAGCGTCTGGCGTACCTCCGGTTCCTGCGTCAGCAGGCTCAGCGAGACCTGGCTGTAGATCAGCGCCAGGGCGCCGAACAGCATCAGCACCAGCAGACCGAGCAGGCCGAGGTACTGGGCCAGGCGGCTGTGCAGGCGCGGGATCGATGCACGCGGGAAGACCCAGCTGACGAAGTCGTCGAGCTGGTCGGCCAGGCGCGCACGGGGTTTGCAGCGATCATCGCAGCGCGCATCGAGCGAGCAGCACAGCGAGCAGATCGGTGCGCCGTAGGCCGGGCACAGCGCGGTGTCCGGCTCTTCGAAGCGGTTGTTGCACAGGCAGCACTGCACCTGGCCGGACTCGGCGTAGGGGTAGAGCAACTGTGGCTGACGCTCGCGGGCGATGTAGTAGCGGCCAGCGGTGAGCCAGGCCAGCAGCGGGGCGAGGAGGAAGGCCGAGCCCAGTGCCACGATTGGCGAGGCGGCCTGCGCCAGGGCGCCGAACAGGCCGCCGTGGGCCAGCACCGAGAGCAGCGAGGCGATCAGCATGGCGCCGACGCCCACCGGATTGATGTCGTAGAGGTGCGCGCGCTTGAACTCGATGTACTTCGGCGACAGGCCGAGCGGTTTGTTCACCACTAGGTCGGCGACCAGCGCGCCGATCCAGGCGATGGCGATGTTGGCGTAGAGGCCGAGCACTTCCTCGATCGCCTCGAACACGCCCAGCTCCATCAGCATCAGGGCGATGGCCACGTTGAACACCAGCCAGACCACGCGCCCCGGATGGCTGTGGGTGATCCGTGCGAAGAAGTTCGACCAGGCCAGCGAGCCGGCATAGGCATTGGTCAGGTTGATCTTGATCTGGCTGACGATGACGAACAGGACCATGGCGGCCAGCGCCCACTGCGGCGAGGCGAACACGTAGTTGAAGGCCACCAGGTACATCTGCGTGGGTTCGGCGGCGCGCTCCATGGGGATTTCATGCTGCAGGGCGAGAAACGCGAGGAAGGCCCCGGCGAGCATCTTCAGTGCACCGGGAATGATCCAGCCGGGGCCGGCGAGCAGCAGGGCGGTCCACCAGCGAGTACGATTGGCGCGGGTCTTTTCCGGGAGAAAACGCAGGTAGTCGACCTGTTCGCCGATCTGCGTCACCAGCGCCAGGGCCACGGTGCAGGCGGCGCCGAAGTGCAGCAGGTTGAAGCTGCCGGGTTCGCCTTCGCGCCCGGCGAAACTGGTCCAGTCCGACAGGGCATCGGGGTTCTTGGCGGCGACGAAGGCGTAGGGCAGCAGGAGCAGCAGCAGCCATACCGGCTGGCTCCACATCTGCAGGCGGCTGATCAGCGTTACGCCATAGGCCACCAGCGGGATGACGATGACCGAGCAGATGACGTAGGCCAGCGCCAGGGGAATGTTGAAGTACAGCTCCAGGGCCAGCGCCATGATCGCCGCTTCCAGGGCGAAGAACAGGAAGGTGAAGCTGGCGTAGATCAGCGAGGTGATGGTCGAGCCGATGTAGCCGAAGCCGGCACCACGGGTCAGCAGGTCCATGTCCAGGCCGTAGCGGGCCGCGTAGTAGCTGATCGGCAAGCCGGTGAGGAAGATCACCAGCGCGACCGCGAGCACGGCCCACAGGGTGTTGGTGAAGCCGTAGGAAAGGGCCAGGGCGCCACCGATGGCCTCCAGCGCGAGGAACGACACGGCGCCCAGTGCGGTGTTGGCGATGCGCAGCTCCGACCACTTGCGGAACGACCTGGGCGTGAAGCGCAGGGCGTAGTCCTCCATGGTCTCGTCGGCGACCCAGGAGTTGTAGTCGCGGCGAATCTTGATGATGCGCTGGGTGCCGGTCTGCTGCACGGGCGTCGTCCTGCTGGCGTTGTCTGATAGATCGTCCCTGTCGAGCGTTCCTGCAGGAGCCGGCTTGCCGGCGATCTGCATGACCAGGAAGGACGCATCGCCCGCAAGCGGGCTCCTACAGGCAGATCCCAGCAACTTCCATGCCCCGGTTCGGCGAGCCCTCTGCCGCGCGCGCGAGCTTCTGTCTGCCTGGTTTTTCTGCGCCCAGCTTGCACCAGGCTGGCGCGCGAGGCTGTACGTCAGATGACGTATGCCGTTACGTCATGCTGCGTATACCCCGCGTGCCGGGGCAAACGCATCCTTGCTGCGAAGCCGGCGTGGTTCGGCACGAATAACCAGCACAGGAGCACGACCATGGATTCTCAACCGATTCGACTTCTTCCCCGCCGGCTGGCGCTAGGGGCTGCGGCGCTCTCGCTGCTGGCTGCCAGCCTGTTCAGCCATGTCGCCAGCGCCGAGGTCAACACCACCGGCCTGGCCGTCACCGACAGCGAGGTCACGGTCGGCATCCTGCACTCGGCGACCGGCACCATGGCCATTTCCGAAACCGGTTCGATCCAGGCCGAGCGCCTGGCCATCGAGCAGATCAACGCCAGCGGCGGGATCCTCGGCCGGCAGATCAAGGTCATCCAGGAAGATGGGGCTTCCGACTGGCCGACCTTCGCCGAGAAGGCGCGCAAGCTGCTGGTCGGCGACAAGGTCGCGACCGTGTTCGGCTGCTGGACCTCGGCATCGCGCAAGGCCGTGCTGCCGGTGTTCGAGAAGGAAAACGGCCTGCTCTACTACCCGACCTTCTACGAGGGCCTGGAGCAGTCGAAGAACGTCATCTACACCGGCCAGGAAGCGACCCAGCAGATCCTCGCCGGCCTCGACTGGGTGGCCAAGGAGAAGGGCGCCAAGACCTTCTACCTGATCGGTTCGGACTACATCTGGCCTCGTACCTCGATGAAGATCGCGCGCAAGCACATCGAGAATGTGCTCGGCGGCAAGGTGGTCGGCGAGGAGTACTACCCGCTGGGCAACACCCAGTTCGGCTCGCTGATCAACAAGGTCAAGCTGAAGAAGCCTGACGTGGTCTTCTCCGCCGTGGTCGGTGGTTCCAACGTGGCGTTCTACAAGCAGATGAAGGCCGCCGGCGTGACCTCCGCCAAGCAGACCCTGCTGACCCTGTCGGTCACCGAGGACGAGCTGCTGGGCATCGGCGGCGAGAACATGGAGGGCTTCTACGCCTCGATGAAGTACTTCCAGAGCCTGGACAACCCGAACAACGCCGCCTTCGTCGAAGCCTTCAAGGCCAAGTACGGCAAGGATGCGGTGATCGGCGACGTGACCCAGGCCGCCTACCTCGGCCCGTGGCTGTGGAAGGCTGCGGTGGAGAAGGCCGGCAGCTTCGACATCGACAAGGTGGTCGCCGCCTCTCCGGGCATCGAGCTGGGCACCGCGCCGGAAGGCTACGTCAAGGTGCACGACAACCATCACCTGTGGAGCAAGACGCGCATCGGTGAAGTGCAGAAGGACGGCCAGTTCAAGGTGGTCTACGAGTCCGACCTGATCGAGCCGAACCCCTTCCCGGAAGGCTACCAGTAACAGCAGCGACGAGCTGCAAGCCGCAGGCGGCAAGTGGAGGGTGCTCTGCTTGCCGTTTGAAGCTTGAGGCTTGCAACTTCTTTTGAGGGCGCTTCTATGGAATGGCTATCTGAATTCGGCGCCATCGCAGCCATGCAGGGTTTCAACGGCTTGTCCGTGTTCTGCGTGCTGCTGCTGATGGCGCTGGGGCTGGCGATCATCTTCGGCCAGATGGGCGTGATCAACATGGCGCATGGCGAGTTCCTCACCATCGGCGCCTACACCACGTTCGTGGTATCGACACTCACCGAGCAATACGCTCCGGCCTTCGGGCCTTACTACTTCTTCCTCGCGATCATCCTCTCGTTCTTCATCGCCGGGGCCATTGGCTGGCTGGTGGAGTGGGCGATGATCAGCAAGCTCTACCAGCGCCCGCTGGACACCCTGCTGGCCACCTGGGGCCTGTCGCTGGTGATGCAGCAGGGCTTTCGCTCGATCTTCGGCGCCCGCGAGGTCGGCGCCACGCTGCCGGAATGGCTGATGGGCTCGTGGAACCCCACCGAAGCCATCGACATTCCGCGCAATGGCCTGTTCGTCATGGGCCTGACCCTGCTGCTCACCGCGCTGCTGTTTGTGATGCTGTACCGCTCGCGCTGGGGCCTGCAGGTGCGCGCCACGGTGCAGAACCGGGTGATGGCACGGGCCGTGGGCATCAACACCAAGCGCGTCGACCGCATGACCTTCGCCCTCGGCTGTGGCGTCGCCGGCGTGGCGGGCGCGGCGTTCACCACCATCGGCTCGACCGGGCCAACGGCCGGTTCGCTGTACATCGTCGACACCTTCCTGGTGGTGGTATTCGGCGGCGCTTCCAGCCTGCTCGGCACCATCGCCTCGGCATTCAGCATTGCCCAGGCGCAGTCGCTGCTGGAGTTCTTCACCAGCGGATCGATGGCCAAGGTGCTGACCCTGTCCGCCGTGGTGCTGATCCTGATGCTGCGCCCGCAGGGGTTGTTCTCGAGCAAGGTGCGCAAATGAACCCTGGTGCTTTCGCAGGAGCCCGCTCGCGGGCGATCAGGGACCGCAGGATCGCCAGCAAGCTGGCTCCTACAGTGATTTGAGGACGCGGACATGAACAAGACACTCGACAAACTGCTCGGCGGCAAGCAGGGGGCCATCGGCCTGGCGCTGCTCGCGGCGCTGATCCTGGTGGTGTTCCCGCTGGCGCTCGATGCCTTCCGCCTGAACATGGTGGGCAAGTACCTGACCTACGCCTTCGTCGCCGTCGGCCTGGTGCTGTGCTGGGGCTATGGCGGCATCCTCAGCCTCGGCCAGGGCATCTTCTTCGGCCTCGGCGGCTACTGCATGGCGATGTTCCTCAAGCTCGAGGCGTCCGACCCGGAGAGCACCAAGATCCAGTCCACACCGGGCATCCCGGACTTCATGGACTGGAACCAGATCACCGAACTGCCGCTGCTCTGGGAGCCGTTCCACAGCCTGGGCTTCACCCTGGTCGCCGTGGTCGCGGTGCCGGTGCTGCTGGCGCTGGTGATCGGCCTGGCGATGTTCAAGCGCCGCGTCGGTGACGTGTATTTCTCCATCGTCACCCAGGCCATCGCGCTGATCCTCACCGTGCTGATCATCGGCCAGCAGGGCCTCACCGGCGGGGTCAACGGCATCACCGACCTGCGCACGCTCAAGGGCTGGGACATCCGCACCGACGAAGCCAGGCTGATCCTCTACTTCGTCAGCGCAGCGCTGCTGATCGGCTGCATCCTCATCGCCCGTTTCATCGTCGCTTCCAAGCTGGGGCGCCTGCTGCTGGCGATGCGCGACAAGGAAGAGCGGGTGCGCTTCTCCGGTTACGACGTGGCCAGCTTCAAGATCTTCGTGTTCTGCGTCGGCGCCGCCTTCGCCGGTATCGGCGGGGCCATGTTCACCTTGCAGGTGGGCTTCATGTCGCCCAGCTTCGTCGGCATCGTGCCGTCGATCGAGATGGTCATCTTCGCCGCGGTCGGCGGGCGCCTGTCGCTGCTCGGCGCAGTGTATGGCGCGCTGCTGGTCAACTTCGGCAAGACCTACTTCTCCGAGAGCTTTCCCGAACTGTGGCTGTACCTGATGGGCGGGTTGTTCATCGTCGTGGTCATGTACTTCCCCAACGGTCTCGCCGGCCTGTGGGACAGCCACGGCAAGCGCTGGCTGGCACGCCTCAGGCGCAAACCCCAGGCCCGGGTCGCCGCGCAACCTGCGGCTAGGAGCGTCGCTGCAAGCAAACGTCCCGCCCCTGAACTGGAGACCACGCCATGAACAGCCCAGCAGGCTTCCAGGCCGCCAAGCCGGTACTGGCCATCGAGGGACTGACCGTGTCCTTCGACGGCTTCAAGGCGGTCAACGACCTCAACCTGTATGTCGACCGCAACGAGGTGCATGTGGTGATCGGCCCCAACGGCGCTGGCAAGACCACGGTGCTCGACCTGATCTGCGGCAAGACCCGCGCCACCGCCGGCAGCATCGCCTTCGACGGGCGCGAGCTGACCCGCATGCGCGAGTACGACATCGTGCGTGCCGGCGTCGGGCGCAAGTTCCAGAACCCGTCGATCTACGAGAACCTGACGGTATTCGAGAACCTGGAGATGTCCTATCCGGCCGGGCGCAAGGTGTTCGGCGCGCTGTTCTTCAAGCGCTCGCGGGAGGTGATCGAACGGGTCGAGCAGGTGGCGCAGGAGATCATGCTCGGCGAACACCTGCACCGCCAGGCCGACCTGCTTTCCCACGGGCAGAAGCAGTGGCTGGAGATCGGCATGCTGCTGATGCAGGACCCGCAGCTGCTGATGCTCGACGAGCCGGTGGCCGGCATGAGCGTGAGCGAGCGGGTGGCGACGGCCGAGTTGCTCAACCGTATCAGCCAGGGGCGCTCGGTGCTGGTCATCGAGCACGACATGGAGTTCGTCAAGAGCATCGCCCACCGCGTCACCGTGCTGCACCAGGGCAAGGTGCTGGCCGAGGGCAGCATGGAGGCGGTGCAGAGCAATCCCAAGGTCATCGAGGTGTACCTGGGGCATTGATCCCGGTCGCGCGTATCTGTAGCCCGGAGGCAATCCGGGGGCATGTCCAGCAAGGAGTCATTTATGTTCCAGATCAGCAACCTCGCCTCGGGCTATGGCCAGAGCCAGATCCTCCATGAACTCAACCTCGATGTGGCGAAGAAGGAAATCGTCGCGGTGATGGGCCGCAACGGCATGGGCAAGACCACCCTGTTCAAGAGCCTGATGGGCATCCTGCCGCAATGGGGCGGGCAGATCCGCGTCGATGGCAAGGACGTGTCGCAGCTGGAAACCCACCAGCGGGTGGAGAGCGGCATCGCCTACGTGCCACAGGGGCGGATGATCTTCTCGCACATGACCGTGCTGGAGAACATCCAGACCGGCCTGCCGGCCTCCGCCGGCGGCAAGGTACCGGATGACCTCTATGCGCTGTTCCCGGTGCTGCATGACATGCGCCACCGCAAGGGCGGCAACCTGTCCGGTGGCCAGCAGCAACAGCTGGCCATCGCCCGGGCGCTGGCGACCAATCCCAAGGTGCTGTTGCTCGACGAGCCGACCGAGGGCATCCAGCCGTCGATCATCAAGGACATCGCCCGCAGCCTGAAGGAGATCCGCAACATGCGTGATCTGACCATCGTCGTCTCCGAGCAGGTGCTGTCGTTCACCATGGAAATCGCCGACCGCTTCCTGGTCATCGAGAAGGGCAAGTTCGTGGTCGAGGAGAGCCGCGACCAGGTCGACGAGGCGAGCATCAGTCGTTATCTGTCGGTGTGACTTTCTTGCCCTCTCCCTAACCCTCTCCCGCAAGCGGGAGAGGGGACTGTTCGGTGGTGTGCCATTTCGCACCGCGTGCTGCTCCCCTCTCCCATTCATGGGAGAGGGGTTGGGGGAGAGGGTAGTGGCTCCCGCTTTACGGTCACTGTGTTCTCCATGCAGTGGCCGCTTTTTCGCGTCCGCGAAAAATGCCTGCAGGCCCCGTGAGGTCGGCGTTCCGGGCATACGTCATCCAACGTATTTGCCGATTTCCCCGCGCGCTTGAGACTGGCTGCGTACCCGGCACACAGCGGCCGGCATTCCTCACAGGTCCCATGGAGCTATGTCATGACCGATACCCTGATCAAGGTCGACCTCAACCAGGCCGCCACCGAGAACGAGCAAGTCCACAACCGCTGGCACCCGGACATCCCGATGGCCTGCTGGGTAAATCCGGGCGATGACTTCATCCTCGAGACCTACGACTGGACCGGCGGCGCGATCAAGAACGATGACGATGCCTCGGACGTGCGCGACGTCGACCTCTCCACCGTGCACTACCTGTCCGGTCCGGTGGGCGTGAAAGGGGCCGAGCCGGGCGATCTGCTGATCGTCGAGCTGCTCGACATCGGCGCCAAGCAGGACATGCTCTGGGGCTTCAACGGTTTCTTCTCGCAGAGCAATGGCGGCGGCTTCCTCACCGATCACTTCCCGGCGGCGCAGAAGTCGATCTGGGACTTCGAGGGCATGTTCACCAAGAGCCGGCACATCCCCGGCGTGCGCTTCGCCGGCCTGATCCATCCCGGCCTGATCGGTTGCCTGCCGGATCACAAGATGCTCGCCGACTGGAACAAGCGCGAGCAGGCGCTGATCGACACCAACCCGACCCGCGTACCGCCGCTGGCCAACCCGCCGTTTGCCGCCACCGCGCACATGGGCAAGCTCAAGGGCGATGCCCGCGACATGGCCGCCGCCACCGGCGCGCGCACCGTGCCGCCACGCGAGCATGGCGGCAACTGCGACATCAAGGACCTGTCGCGTGGTTCGAAGATCTTCTTCCCGGTCTATGTCGACGGCGCCGGCCTGTCGGTCGGTGACCTGCACTTCAGCCAGGGCGATGGCGAGATCACCTTCTGCGGCGCCATCGAGATGGCCGGCTGGGTGCACATGAAGGTCGAGCTGATCAAGGGCGGCATGGCCAAGTACGGCATCAAGAACCCGATCTTCAAACCCAGCCCGATCGTGCCCACCTACAACAACTTCCTGATCTTCGAAGGCATCTCGGTGGACGACGACGGCAAGCAGCACTACCTCGACGTCAACCTGGCCTACAAGCAGGCCTGCCTGAACGCCATCAACTACCTGAAGAAGTTCGGCTACAGCGGCGCGCAGGGTTACTCGCTGCTGGGTTCGGCACCGGTGCAGGGGCATATCAGCGGGGTGGTCGACATCCCCAACGCCTGCGCCACGCTGTGGTTGCCGACCGATATCTTCGAGTTCGACATCAACCCCAGCGCCAGCGGCCCGACCCGGTTCCTCGACGGCAGCATCGACATGCCCATCGCCTACGACAAGTGATGCCACTCCCCCTCTCCTGCATGCGGGGGAGGGGCCCTGGTCTTTCGAGGAATGCCGTCATGCCCATCTACGAATACGACTGCCCGCACTGCGGCGACTTCACCGTGCTGCGGCCAATGGCCGAGCGCGACCAGGCCTGCGCCTGCCCGTACTGCGACACCGCCAGCGAGCGGGTGATCCTCAGCGCGCCGGGCCTGTCGACCCTGCCGGGCAGCCAGCGCCGCGCCCATGAAAGCAACGAGCGCAGCGCCAACGCGCCGATGAATCTCGACGAGTACAAGGCCAGCCGCAAGCATCCGGCCGGTTGCAGCTGCTGCGGCCCGAGCAAGCCGGTGCAGCGCACCAAGGCCAACCCGCACGGCCTCAAGGCCAGCCCATCGGCACGGCCGTGGATGATCAGCCACTGACGGCCGGACGTTCCCGTAGGAGCGGCTTCAGCCGCGAAGAACGACCACTCGAAGAAAATTCGCGGCTGAAGCCGCTCCTGCGAAGTACATCGCAAACGGAGGTTTTCCATGCGCCACGGCGACATTTCCAGCAGCCCCGATACCGTCGGCGTTGCTGTCGTCAACTACAAGATGCCGCGTCTGCACAGCAAGGCCGAGGTGCTCGACAACGCGCGCAAGATCGCCGAGATGATCAAGGGCATGAAGCTCGGCCTGCCCGGCATGGACCTGGTGGTGTTCCCCGAGTACAGCACCATGGGCATCATGTACGACAGGGACGAGATGATGGCCACCGCCGCCGCCATCCCCGGCGAGGAGACCGCGATCTTCTCCGCCGCCTGCCGCGAGGCGAAAACCTGGGGCATCTTCTCGCTCACTGGCGAGCGCCACGAAGAGCATCCGCACAAGGCGCCCTACAACACCCTCGTCCTGATCGATGACCAGGGCGAGATCGTGCAGAAGTACCGCAAGTGCATTCCCTGGTGCCCCATCGAGGGCTGGTATCCGGGCGACCGCACCTATGTCTCCACTGGCCCCAAGGGCATGAAGATCAGCCTGATCATCTGCGATGACGGCAACTACCCGGAAATCTGGCGCGATTGCGCGATGAAGGGCGCCGAGCTGATCGTGCGCTGCCAGGGCTACATGTACCCGGCCAAGGAGCAGCAGGTGCTGATGGCCAAGACCATGGCCTGGGCCAACAACTGCTATGTGGCGGTGGCCAACGCCAGCGGCTTCGACGGTGTGTACAGCTACTTCGGCCACTCCGCGTTGATCGGTTTCGACGGTCGCACCCTGGGCGAGTGCGGCGAAGAGGAAATGGGCATCCAGTACGCCCAGCTGTCGGTGTCGCAGATCCGCGATGCGCGGGCCAATGACCAGTCGCAGAACCACCTGTTCAAGCTGCTGCACCGTGGCTACACCGGCGTCTACAACTCCGGGGATGGCGACAAGGGCGTGGCCGACTGCCCGTTCGAGTTCTACCGCACCTGGGTGTTGGACGCGCAGAAGGCCCAGGAGGATGTGGAGAAAATGACCCGCTCGAGCATCGGCGTGGCCGACTGCCCGGTGGCAGAACTGCCGCATCCGGGCAAGGAACGCACGGCTGGCTGATCGCCCGTAGGAGCCGGCTTGCCGGCGATGCCTTTGTCTCTATGGAATAAACGAGATGCCCTTCGCCAACGACCTGATCGACAGCAACCGCGAGCGTCTGGATGAACAGGGCGTTGCTCGCCTGCAGTCGCGTTTCCTCTTCGAGCCGGCAGCGGTCATGGCGTTGCTGCGCTCGCGCATCGTCGGCCAGGACGCCGTGCTGGCGCAGGTCGAGGCCATGCTCAAGGTGGTCAAGGTCGATATCGGTGAGCGCGAGCGGCCGCTGGCGGTCAACCTGTTCATGGGCCCGACCGGTGTCGGCAAGACCGAGATCGTGCGCCTGCTGGCCCAGGCCATTCACGGCCGCGCCGACGCGATGTGCCGCATCGACATGCACACCCTGGCCCAGGAGCATTACGCTGCGGCGCTGACCGGCGCGCCACCGGGTTACGTCGGCAGCAAGGAGGGCACCACGTTGTTCGATGGCGAAGCCATCGCCGGCAGTTTCGGGCGACCCGGTATCGTGCTGTTCGACGAGCTGGAGAAGGCCAGCGCGGAAGTGCTGCGCAGCCTGCTCGGCATTCTCGAACATGGCCGGCTGACTCTGACGGCCGGGAGCCGCACCCTGGATTTCCGCAACAGCCTGATCTTCATGACCAGCAATGTCGGGGCGCAGCAGGCGCAGCGCTACCGTGAGCGCTTCAGTCGTGGCTGGCGGCGCTGGCTGGGCCTGGCACCGAAGGGGGAGGCGGCGCTGCTGGAGCAGGTGCTGCACCAGCGTTTCGAGCCGGAATGGCTCAACCGTATCGACCGCATCCTGGTGTTCGAGCGGGTCGACGAACGCTGGCTGGACGCCTTGCTGGAGATCGAACTGGACAAGCTGGACCAGCGCCTCGCGCGCCAGGGCCGTTCGCTGCATCTGGAGCCGAGCGCCCGCGCCTGGTTGTGCCGTGAGCACGATGTACGTTTCGGCGCCCGCGCCCTGGCGCGTCGAATACGTACCGAACTGGAACCGGCGATCGCCGATTGCCTGCTGGCAGAGCCGAGCACGGCGCGATTGCTCTGTACCTGCGACCACGATCGCTTGCAGGTAACGCCGCACTCCTGGTAGGAGCCCGCTTGCGGGCGATGCGCTTTCGTCGCCATGATCGCCGGCAAGCCAGCCTCTGCAGTTGCGTAGGGTGGATGACGCTTCATTCATCCACCACCCTGCAACCGCTTCGGTGGATGAAAAGAGCGTCATCCACCCTACAGGTCGGCGTTTTTGGCCTTATGCGGTGCGACGATCAGTGGTGCTCGCGGGTGGCGCGGAATTTGACCTCCGGCCAACGCTCTTCCATCAGGCTGAGGTTGACGCGGGTCGGGGCCAGGTAGGTGAGGTGGCCGCCGCCGTCGACGGCGAGGTTCTCGTAGGCCTTGTCCTTGAACTCCTTGAGCTTCTTCTCGTCGCTGCATTCGATCCAGCGGGCGGACCAGACGTTGATCGCCTCGTACGCGCATTCCACCTTGTATTCCTCTTTCAGGCGGCTGGCGACCACGTCGAACTGCAGCACACCGACCGCACCGAGGATGATGTCGTTGTTGCGCTCGGGGAAGAACACCTGGGTCGCGCCTTCCTCGGCCAGTTCCTGCAGGCCCTGGCGCAGCTGCTTGGATTTCAGCGGGTCCTTCAGGCGTACGCGGCGGAACAGTTCCGGGGCGAAGTGCGGGATACCGGTGAAACCGAGGTTCTCGCCTTCGGTGAAGGTGTCGCCGATCTGGATGGTGCCGTGGTTGTGCAGGCCGATGATGTCGCCGGCATAGGCCTCTTCCAGGTGCTCACGCTCGCTGGAGAAGAAGGTCAGCGCGTCGCCGACGCGCACGTCCTTGCCCAGGCGGGCGTGGCGCATCTTCATGCCCTGGGTGTACTTGCCCGAGCAGATGCGCATGAAGGCGATGCGGTCGCGGTGTTTCGGGTCCATGTTCGCCTGGATCTTGAACACGAAGCCGGAGAACTTCTCCTCGGTCGGCTCCACGCTGCGCTCGTTGGCCACGCGCGCCAGCGGGCGCGGGGCCCAGTCGACCACGGCGTCGAGCACATGGTCGACACCGAAGTTGCCCAGTGCGGTGCCGAAGAATACCGGGGTCATCGCGCCCTTGAGGAAGGCCTCGGGGTCGAACTCGTGGCAGGCCCCCTGGACCAGTTCCAGCTCTTCGACGAAGCGCTCGTACATGTCGCCGAGGTGCGCGCGCGCCTCGTCGGAGTCGAGGCTCTGGATGATCTTGGCTTCGGTGCGCTCATGGCCGTGACCGGGGGTGTAGACGATGATGTAGTCGCCGGTCAGGTGGTAGACGCCCTTGAAGTCCTTGTAGCAGCCGATCGGCCAGGTGATCGGCGCGGCCTTGATGTTGAGCACCGCCTCGATCTCGTCGAGCAGCTCGATGGGGTCGCGGATGTCACGGTCGAGTTTGTTGATGAAGCTGACGATGGGCGTGTCGCGCAGGCGGCAGACATCCATCAGGGCGATGGTCCGCGGCTCGACGCCCTTGCCGCCGTCGAGCACCATCAGCGCCGAGTCCACCGCGGTCAGGGTGCGGTAGGTGTCTTCGGAGAAGTCTTCGTGGCCGGGGGTGTCGAGCAGGTTGATCATGTGCTCGCGGTAGGGGAACTGCATCACCGAGGTGGTGATGGAGATACCGCGCTGCTTCTCCATCTCCATCCAGTCGGACGTGGCATGGCGGTCGGACTTGCGCGACTTCACGGTCCCTGCGACTTCGATGGCCTTGCCCATCAGCAGCAGTTTCTCGGTGATGGTGGTCTTACCGGCGTCCGGGTGGGAAATGATGGCGAACGTGCGGCGCTTGGCGACTTCGGCGGCCTGGGTGGTCATGAATGCGTGCCTGGATGGAATCGTTGAGGGCGCCTTGGCGCCCGGAAAACTGGCGATTATACCGATAACTGCAGGCTCTGGCCGAGGGGCGGCCATCGGGTTTCAGGTGCCCTGGCCGGGCAGGTGAGTCGCGCAGGCTGCGGATGCGTAAAAATCGCGTAAATAAATGGTTATGAAAATTATTCCCATATAGAGTAGCCGCCCGTCGCAAAGGGTCAGGGTAAGGGTGGCGCCGTCGTGTTCAAGAAAATCATCTTCCAGTTGCATTGGTTCTTTGGCATCAGCGCCGGCCTGGTGCTGGCCGTCATGGGCATCACCGGCGCGCTCTACAGTTTCGAGGGCGAGATCACCCGGGCGCTCAATGCCGAGCGCTGGCAGATCGAGCCGAGCGCGCAGGGCCACCTTGCGCCGCGCGAACTGGTGTCACGGATCGAGGCCGCGACCGCTGATCGCGTCACCGGCTTGTGGGTCGATGCCCGGCATGACGGGCCGGGCATGGCCTTTCTCGCGCCGCCGCCAGGCGAGCGACGCGGGCCACGCATCGCGTTCGATCCCTACACCGGCGAGGTGCTGGCCGAGCCGATCGGCCAGGACTTCTTCCACCTGATGCTGATGCTGCACCGCTTCCTGTCGATGGGGGAGGTGGGCAAGCAGATCACCGCCGCCAGCACCCTGGCGCTGATTTTCTTCTGCCTGTCCGGTCTCTACCTGCGCTGGCCGCGCAAGGCTCTGAACTGGCGCACCTGGCTGACCCTGGACTGGAAGAAGAAAGGCCGTGGCTTCAACTGGGACCTGCACGCGGTGGCCGGCACCTGGGTGCTGCTGTTCTACCTCTGCGCGGGGCTCACCGGCCTGTACTGGTCCTATGAGTGGTACCGCGAAGGGCTGACGCGCATGCTCTCCGACACGGCGCCGGAGAAGCGCGGGGAAGGCCGTGGCCGGGGTGGCCGTGACGCGGGCAACGGCCCGGCCCCCGAAGTCGACTACGACGCCGTCTGGCAGAGCATCCAGCAGGCCGCCGGCCCCGGCCTGGTCGCCTGGAACCTGCGCTTGCCAGCCGTGGCCGGGCAGCCGGGGACCGTCTTCTACATACTCGACGGCGCCGATCATGTGCGCGCCTTCAACCAGTTTCAGATCGACCCGAAAAGCGGCGCGGTCAGCCGCCATGAGCGCTATGCCGACAAGAGTTTCAAGGCGCAGCTGCTGGCCAGCGTCTATGCGCTGCATGTCGGCGAGTACTTCGGCATGCCGGGGCGCATCCTGATGATGCTGGCCACGGCGGCCATGCCGCTGTTCTTCATCACCGGCTGGCTGCTGTACCTGGATCGCCGGCGCAAGAAGCGGGCTGCGCTGGCGGCGCGCAGCTCTCTCAAGGACGCGGATTCGGCGGGTGGCTGGCTGGTGGGGTTCGCCAGCCAGAGCGGCTTTGCCGAGCAGCTGGCCTGGCAGAGTGCCGGCCAGTTGCAGGCCGCCGGTATCCCGGTACGGGTCGAGCCGCTGTCACGCCTGGATGCCGACAGCCTGCGCCAGACGCAGAAGGCGCTGTTCGTGGTCAGCACCTTCGGTGATGGCGAGGCGCCGGATGCGGCGCAGGGCTTCGAGCGCAAGGTGCTGGCGGGTTCGGTGCCTCTCGAGCAACTGAGCTATGCGGTGCTGGCGCTGGGTGACCGGCAGTATCAGCACTTCTGTGGCTTCGCTCGGCGCATCAACGCCTGGCTGGGGCTGCAGGGCGCTCGGCCGCTGTTCGACAGCATCGAGGTGGATGGCGCCGATCAGACGGCACTGCAGCGCTGGCAGCAGCAGTTGAGCGACCTGACCGGTGCGGCGCCGATGCGCTTCGAAGAGACGCCCTGGCAGAACTGGACGCTCGCCGAGCGCCGCCTGCTCAACCACGGCAGTCAGGGCGCGCCGGTGTACTTCATCGGCCTGACGCCGCCTGCGCAGAGCGACTGGCAGGCCGGCGACATCCTGGAAATCCGTCCGCGCCACGGGGCCGCCGCCGTGCAGGCCTGGCTGCAACACTCCGGCTTCGACGGCAGCGAGCCGGTGACGCTGGATGGCCAGGCGACCAGCCTGCGTGAAGCCTTGGCCGAGCGCCAGTTGCCGGGCAGCTTCGCCCACCTGGTCGGGCTGCATGCCCAGGCGCTGGTCGATGCCCTGGTACCCCTGGGGGCGCGCGACTACTCCATTGCCTCGGTGGCAGCCGACGCTGTGCTGCAGCTGATCGTGCGCCAGGCCGTACAGGCGGGTGGCCGCCTGGGCCTGGGGTCCGGCTGGCTGAGCGAATACCTGCCTGTGGGCGGGCAACTGCTGGCGCGGGTGCGGCGCAACACCGGTTTCCATCTGCCGGAGGACGATCGTCCGCTGATCCTGATCGGCAATGGCACCGGCCTGGCCGGGCTGCGTTCGTTGCTGCGGGCGCGTGCACTGGCAGGCCAGGGGCGCAACTGGCTGCTGTTCGGCGAGCGCAGTCGTGCCTGCGACTTCTTCTGCGGCGACGAGCTGCAGGCGGCGCTGGAGGCCGGCGATCTGCAGCATCTGGACCTGGCCTTCTCCCGCGATCAGGCCCGCAAGCACTATGTGCAGGACCTGCTGCGCGAGCACAGCGCACGTCTGCAGGCCTGGCTGGACGAGGGCGCGGCGATCTATGTGTGCGGCAGCCTCGACGGCATGGCCGGCGGTGTCGATGTGGCACTGCGTGAGGTGCTCGGCGACGAGTGCGTGCAGCAACTGGTCGAGGACGGACGTTACCGGCGCGACGTGTACTGAATCGAGGTCGTTCCGACGGGGCAATCGGGAGGTCGGCGTGCACCCGGTTGCCATGCCGCTGACATCTCGCTCGTCTAGACTTGGCAGAGGCTGAAAGCCGCGTCCGTTCAGCATTTCCGCCTGTTCTGTGTGATATCCGGAACGTTTGCCAGGGCCGCTTCAGATAGGGGGAATTTCCGGTTGATCTGACGGGCGCATGGTCTTAAAGTCCGCGCCCGAACGTCATGCTGGAAACGATCCATCCGGCTCAAGTACTGACGACGAGAGATCGCTGGTGGCCCACCGCGATCAGTGATGCTCGGCGACATGCCTTGGGAAGTAGGCGAACCAAAGTGGGGAAACTGTCAGACGTTCAGGCTCGCGCGTTGCGCGGCCAGCCCCGACACGTAGCGGAACCTGTCAGGCGTTTCGCTGCCCGAATTCATGTGTTCCTGGTTTTGCCATTGGAGTCCCCAGCATGTCGATCAAGGTCGAAGACTACTACGCACCCGCCACTTTCCAGCGCATGAAGGCATTCGCCGATCAGCACGAGACCCCCTTCGTGGTGATCGACCGGCAGATCATCGCCGATGCCTATGACCAGCTGGGCAACTGCTTCCCGTTCGCCAAGATCTATTACGCGGTCAAGGCCAACCCGGCCATCGAGATCATCGAGCTGCTGCGCGACAAGGGCTCGAGCTTCGACATCGCCTCGATCTACGAGCTGGACAAGGTCATGAGCGCAGGTGTCGGCCCGGAGCGCATCAGCTACGGCAACACCATCAAGAAGTCCCGCGACATTCGCTACTTCTACGACAAGGGCGTGCGCCTGTTCGCCACCGACTCCGAAGCCGACCTGCGCAACATCGCCAAGGCGGCGCCGGGTTCGAAGATCTACGTGCGCATCCTCACCGAAGGTTCGACCAGCGCCGACTGGCCGCTGAGCCGCAAGTTCGGCTGCCAGCCGGACATGGCGCTGGACCTGCTGATCCTGGCCAAGCAGCTGGGCCTGGTGCCGTACGGCATTTCCTTCCATGTCGGTTCGCAGCAGCGCGACATCGACGTGTGGGATGCCGCCATCGCCAAGGTCAAGGTGATCTTCGAGCGTCTCAAGGAAGAAGACGGCATCACCCTGCAGATGATCAACATGGGCGGCGGCTTCCCGGCCAACTACATCCAGCGCACCAACGACCTGGAAACCTACGCCGAGGAGATCACCCGCTTCCTCAAGGAAGACTTCGGTGACGAACTGCCGGAGATCATCCTCGAGCCGGGCCGTTCGCTGATCGCCAACGCCGGCGTGCTGGTCTCCGAAGTGGTGCTGGTGGCGCGCAAGTCGCGTACCGCCGTGGAGCGCTGGGTATACGCCGACGTCGGCAAGTTCAGCGGCCTGATCGAAACCATGGACGAGGCCATCAAGTTCCCCATCTGGACCGAGAAGAAGGGCGAGATGGAGGAAGTGGTGATCGCCGGCCCGACCTGCGACAGCGCCGACATCATGTACGAGAACTACAAGTACGGCCTGCCGCTGAACCTGGCCAGCGGTGATCGCCTGTACTGGCTCTCCACCGGCGCCTACACCACCAGCTACAGCGCCGTGGAGTTCAACGGCTTTCCGCCGCTGAAGTCCTACTACCTGTAAGGCCCTACGCTGTCTGCAAGCGCCCACCTCGTGTGGGCGTTTTCATTTCGGTCGCGCATGGCTGTTGTTTGGTACGCCAGTTATTTAGAATCATTATCACTTTTGGTCTTTGCCCTGGAGCGGCACCATGATGCTGATCATCCCCGATGTGCTCGATGCCGAGCAGTTGCGCGATTGCCGTGCGGCGCTCGAGACCGCGAGCTGGCAGGACGGGCGCCTGAGCGCCGGGCACCAGGCGGTGCACGCCAAGACCAATCAGCAACTGGCGCAGAACGATCCGCTGACGCAGCAGCTCGGCGACTTCCTGCTCGAATGCCTGAGTCGCAACCCGCGCTTCATGGCCGCTGCCCTGCCGCTCAAGGTGGTGCCGCCGCGCTTCAACCGCTATGCCGGCGGAGGCCAGTACGGCGACCACATCGACAATGCGATCTTCAGCGTGCCGGGGACCTCGCAGCGTATCCGCGCCGACCTGTCGGCGACGTTGTTCTTCAACGAACCCGACGAGTACGACGGCGGCGAACTGGTGACGCGCGAGCGGCGGATCAAACTGCCGGCCGGGCACCTGGTGCTGTATTCCAGTGGCAGCCTGCATCGCGTCGAGCCGGTGACTCGCGGTGCGCGTCTGGCCTCGTTCTTCTGGCTGCAGAGCCTGGTGCGTCAGGATGACCAGCGCGAGCTGCTGCTGGAACTCGACGACAGCATCCAGGCGCTGCGCCTGCAGGTGCCGGACTGCCCCGAGCTGCTGCGCCTGACCGGGCTGTATCACAACCTGCTGCGGCAGTGGTCGCAGACCTGAGTCGCCATCGAGAGTCGCCATGCCCCTTGCCCCGCTGCAACAGATTCCCGCTGACATCGCCGCCGTCGGCGACTACCAGGCCTATGCCCGCGAACGCATGAGCGAGCAGGCCTGGGCCTACCTGGCCGGAGGGGCGGCGGATGAGCTGACCCTGCAGGACAATCGCCAGGCGTTCGATCGCCTGCGTCTGCGCAGTCGCGTGCTGCAGGACCTGCGCGGTGGCAACACGCGCCTGCGCCTGTTCGGTCAGGACTACGAGCATCCGATCTTCGTCGCGCCGGTGGCCTATCAGAAGCTGGCCCATGCCGACGGCGAACTGGCCTGCGTGCTGGGCGCCAGCGCGCTGCGTGCCGGCATGGTGGTCAGCACCCAGGCCAGCATCGAGCTGGAAACCATCGCGGCGCAGGCGCAGACGCCGCTGTGGTTCCAGCTGTACATCCAGCCCGATCGTGACTTCACCGCCGCCCTGGTGCGGCGCACCGAAGCCGCCGGTTATCGTGCCCTGGTACTGACGGTGGACGCGCCGGTCAGCGGCATCCGCAACCGTGAGCAGCGCGCGGGCTTCGCCTTGCCCGCCGGTATCGAGGCGGTGAATCTGCGCGGCATGCGCCCGCTGGCGGTCAGCGCCGATCCGTCCGCCAGCAGCCTGTTGCTCGGCGGACCGCTGCTCAACGCTGCGCCGACCTGGGCCGACCTGGCCTGGCTGCGCGCGCAGACGCGCCTGCCGATCCTGCTCAAGGGCATCCTCAGCGCCGCCGATGCCGAGCAGGCGCTGGCGGCTGGGGTCGATGGGCTGATCGTGTCCAACCACGGCGGCCGCACGCTCGATGGCCTGCCGGCGACCATCGAGGCGCTGCCGGAGGTGGCGGCCGCGGTGCAGGGACGTGTGCCGGTGCTGCTCGATGGCGGGATCCGCCGTGGCACCGACATCCTCAAGGCGTTGGCCCTGGGCGCCGACGCGGTGCTGGTGGGCAGGCCGTGCATCTTCGCCCTGGCCGCAGCCGGTGCGGTGGGGGTGGCGCATGTGCTGCAGCTGTTGCGCGCCGAACTGGAGGTGGCGATGGCACTGACCGGCTGCGCCGATTTGGCCAGTATTGGCCCGCAGACGATCTGGACTCCACACAGCTGCTGAGGTCTTTCACGCGCTGCGCAAAGGAACTGCTCCGCCCTGTTGAGCCGTCCGTACGGCAGGTATCAAATAAGAATGCATTTAATAGTGTTTCTTATTTGACATAAATTTATTTACAAATAATATACGTTCTCTTTTAGAGGGCAGGGCCGTTTCAGGCCCTGCGCCAGGGCGTTGTGCGGGGGATTTCTGCGGATTCCTCTGTACATGTTTGTAAATAATTATCATTAGATATTGACAGGTTGTCTCAAATGCGTGCCACGAATTACGATCAGGTTTTGCCCGTCAAACGCGTGCTGGCCACTGCCATCGGCCTGGCCATTGCCTCGCTGACGCTGCCGGCGCTGGCAGACGAGTCGCTCAAGCTGGACAGCGTCACGGTCAAGGGTGAGCAGGAAGGTGACTACAAGACCGAGTCGGTCTCGTCGCCCAAGTACACCGCGCCGCTGCTGGACACCCCGCAGACCGTCACCGTGGTACCGCAGAAGATAATCGCCGAGCAGCAGGCGCTGAGCCTGCGCCAGGTGCTGTCCAACGTTTCCGGCATCACCTTCACCGCCGGTGAGGGTGGTGGTGGTTCCGGTGACAGCATCAACATCCGTGGCTTCAGCGCCAACGCCAACATGCAGATCGACGGCCTGCGCGACAGCGCGCAGACCAACCGCACCGACACCTTCAACATCGAGTCGGTCGAGGTCATCAAGGGCCCCAACTCGGTATTCGGCGGCAGCGGTACCACCGGCGGCAGCATCAACCAGGTGACCAAGGCGCCTCGCCTGCGTGACTTCACCCAGATCGGCGCCAGCATCGGTACCGACAGCTACCGTCGCTTGACCCTGGACAGCAACCAGACCCTCGACGGCCTGGGTACCGACAGTGCCTTCCGGCTCAACCTGATGACGCACGAAAACGACGTGGCCGGCCGCGACGAGATCGACCGCAAGCGTTGGGGCATCGCGCCGTCGCTGGCCCTGGGCCTGAGCGAGGACACCCGCCTGACCCTCAGCTACTTCCACCAGACCGACGACATCCTGCCGGACTACGGTGTGCCGGCCATCGATGGCAAGAAGGTCGCCGGGGTGGACCGCGAGAGTTACTTCGGCTGGAAGAACCTGGACAAGGACGACATCAAGACCGACTCCTTCACCATCAAGCTCGAGCACGCCTTCAACGACAGCCTGAGCCTGCAGAACCTCACCCGCTACAGCCAGATCGACCGCAACACGGTGATCTCCGCCTCGCATGTCAACACCACCGGCGTACCGGCCGGCAACTACCTGCCGGCCGGCCCGCAGGCCTATGGGCGTGACGTGAACAGCAAGATGCTGATCAACCAGACCAACCTGCGTGCCGACTTCGACACCTTCGGTCTGCAGCACAGCCTCTCCACCGGGGTGGAAATCTCCCGCGAGGACTACGACCGCCTGACCTACAACCACGGCCTGGGCACCGCGCTCTACCCGACCGATGGCTATTCGCTGGGCAACCCGCCGGGCTACTGGAACGGTGCGGTCAACAAGACCATGAGCGCGGATTTGTCGACCCGCCTCGACAACCAGGCGGTGTACGTGTTCGACACCATCGCCCTGAACTCCGACTGGGACCTGAGCCTGGGGCTGCGCTACGACTGGATCGAAGGCGACTACAAGAACACCGCGCTGCCGGCCGGCACCCTGACCAAGCTCGACACCCGCGACGAAGAACTCAGCGGGCGCATCGGTCTGGTCTACAAGCCGGTCGACAATGGCCGCATCTACGTGGCCTACGGCACCTCCTTCAACCCGTCGGCCGAATACCTGGCGACCACCGGCAGCGGCGTTTCGGACGCGACCTCAGGCCTCGATCCGGAGAAGAACAAGACCTGGGAGCTGGGTACCAAGTGGGAACTGCTCGACCGTCGCCTGGAGCTGGACGCGGCGATCTTCCGGGTAGAAAAGACCAATGCCCGCGAAACCATGGCTGACGGCAGCACCCAGCTGGCAGGCAAGCAGCGCGTCGAAGGGATCGAGGTGGGGCTGACCGGCCATGTCACCGAGCGCTGGGACGTGTTCGCCAACTACACCGTACTCAGCAGCGAGACCCTCGAAGCGGCCGACACTACCGCCGGCATCGCCCGCGAGGGGCAGGCCCTGGCCAACACGCCGCCGCGTTCGTTCAACCTGTGGACCTCCTACCAGCTGCCGGCCGGCTGGTCGCTGGGTTACGGCGCCCGCTATGTCAGCGAGCGCAACGTCAGCTCCAGCAGCAACGCCAAGCTGGACTCCTACTGGTTGCACAACGCGATGGTCGGCTACAAGGTCAACGACAACGTCGACCTGCAGCTGAACCTCAACAACCTGTTCGACGAAGACTACGTGGAGCGCGTCCGCCAGACGCCGGGCACGGGTGCCCGTTCCTCGGCCATCGAGTACGGCGACGGCCGTTCGGCGATCCTCTCGGCGACCTACAGCTTCTGAGTCCGCCTCCGGCGTGCCGACAGGTACGCCCGGTTGTCCAACGCCCCGGCTGGTCCGGGGCGTTGGCGTTCATGCCGGTTGGAATCAAGTGTGCCAGTGCTCGACGTCACCACGCGGAAGCGGGGCGCGCGCTGGACTTTGCCGGCGTCCGTCTTATGCTGCGTGGATGAAGCGAATACTGCTCAACTGTGACATGGGCGAGGGCTTTGGCGCCTGGCGCATGGGTGACGACGCGCTGGCCATGCCGCTGATCGATCAGGCCAACCTGGCCTGTGGCTTCCACGCGGGCGATCCACTGATCATGGCGCGTAGCGTCGCGCTGGCCATCGAGCATGGCGTGAGCGTCGGTGCACATCCTTCCTACCCCGACCTGCAGGGGTTCGGGAGGCGCCACCTGCAGTGTTCGCCGGAGGAAGTGCGTGCCCTGATGCTGTATCAGATCGGCGCGCTGGATGCCTTCTGCCGTGCTGCGGGCGGCCAGCTGGCCTATGTCAAACCCCATGGCGCGCTGTACAACGACCTGGTGCTCGACGATGCGTTGCTGATGGCGGTGCTCGATGCCTGCGCCAGCTATCGCAGAGGCTTGCCCCTGATGGTGCTGGCCCTGGCCGACAACAGCCGCGAACTGCGCCTGGCGGACGAGGCGGACGTACCGCTGATGTTCGAGGCGTTCGCCGACCGCGCCTATCTCTCCGATGGTCGGCTGGCACCGCGACGTCTCGCGGACGCGGTGCACCAGGACCCTGAACGCATACTGGAGCAGGCCCTGACCATCGCCCGTGGCGAGGCCTTTGCCGACATCGATGGCAAGCCGCTACGCCTGCGTGCGGACAGCCTCTGCGTGCACGGCGACAACCCCGAGTCGCTGGCCGTGCTGCGGCGCCTGCGCGCTCAGCTGGATGCGCTCTGAGGTTGCCAGTCCAGGGTCAGCGCTTCCTGCCAGGCGAACCGCTCGAAGTGGCTGGCGACGACAGCTTGCAGGCGTTGCAGGTCATCCGCGTTGCCACTCTCGACCTGCAGGCGCAAACCCTGTTCTTCGGCCTGCAAGGTGGCCAGGCCCGAGTCGAACTCGATGCGGCCCTGCTGCTCGTCGAAGCTGACTGGAATCTTGTGTGCGAAGTGTTTGCACAGACGGCTGATGTAACGTGCCGGTGTGTCGGTCGCGACGAAGGCACTGCTGCTCAATGGATTCATGGTGACTCCTGATCGGGTGCGCGCTGCGCACCCTGTCTGTGGGCTGAGGTCAGTACGCCAGGGTGAAACGCTGGCGGACGTGCTGTGGCTGTTCCGCTTCGTCGATCAGCGCGACGGCCAGGTCGGCCACGGAGACGCTGCCGGGCTCATCGCCGTTCATCAGCAGCTCGTCGTTGCCGAGGCGGAACTTGCCGGTACGCGGGCCGGGCACGAGCAGGGCGGCCGGCGAGAGGAACGTCCATTCCAGCGCCTGTTCGTCACGCAGCAGGTCGAGGACCTGGCGGGCACCTTCTGCACCTTCCTTGTATTCGGCGGGAAAGTCCGCTGTGTCGATCAGCTGGAGGCCGGGGGCCACGTACAGGCTGCCCGCCCCGCCGACCACCAGCAGGCGCTGGGTGCCCGCCTGCTTGCTCGCCGCGATGATCGAGCGGCTGCCGCTGATGAACTGCTCGCGGATGTCCGCCACACCCCAGCCCGGGTTGAAGGCGCTGATCACCACGTCATGGCCTCGCAGCTGTTCGGCCAGTTTGGCGGTGTCTTGCACGTTCGCCTGTACGGCGCTCAGGCGAGGGTGGGCGGCGAGTTTCTCCGGGTGGCGCACCAGCGCGGTGACCTGATGTCCGCGCTGCAGCGCTTCCTGCAACAGGGGGGCGCCGACATAACCAGTGGCGCCGATCAGAGCGATCTTCATGGGGTGGACCTCGAGTAGTTGGGGTGAACACATGATCGCTGCTGGATAAACCCGGGAAAAAGTGGCTTCATGAACTGGAATAGTTAAGCGGAGCTTCATAATGGAGCAGCTCAAGCGCATGGCGCTGTTCGCCACCGTGGTGGAAAAGGGCTCGATGGTCGGTGCAGGGGAAGCCATGGGCATGTCGGCTTCTGCGGTCAGTCAGCAGGTGCGGCGACTGGAGGAAGCCACGGGGGTCACGCTGTTGCACCGCACCACCCGCAAGCTGACCCTGACCGAGGCCGGCGCAACCTTCTATGACAGTTGTCGACAGATCGTCGAGCTGGCGCAGCGCGCCGAGCAGCGCCTGGCCGAGCAGCGGGATGCGCCGGTCGGGGAGCTGCGCGTCGCGGCCCCGGTCGGCTTTTCCGGGCCGCTGCTGTGCGAGGCGCTGGCCCCACTGCTGAGCGCCCACCCCGGCCTCAGCCTGACGCTGTTCTTTCAGGACGAGCAGATCGATCTGGTCGAGTCGCGCATCGATCTGGCCATCCGCGTCGGGCGCCAGGAGGACTCCAGTCTGGTCGCCCGCTACATCGTCGACTGGCGCATGCTGTTGTGCGCCGCGCCGGCCTACCTGGCGCGTGCCGGTTTGCCGAGCGAGCCGCAGCACCTGCTCAAGCTGGACTGGATCGGCCTGCACCTCGAGCGCATCCAGCACCTGGTATTGCAGGGCCCCGCTGGCGTGCAGCAGCGGCTGCGCCTGGAGAGCCGCGTCACCTGCAACAACATCCTGGCGGCGCGCCAGTTCACCCTGGCCGGCATGGGCGTGTCGTTGCAGCCCGAGGCGGAAATCCGCGGGCTGCTGGCCAGTGGCGAGCTGCTGCCCCTGCTGCCCGACTGGCAGCTGGAACCGGTGGGCCTGTACATCGTCACGCCGCGCCGCGATGCTCAGCCCGCCAAGGTGCGCTATGCCATCGAGGCACTCAGACGGCACCTGATCAATGCGTTATGATCGACTCAGGCTGTGCGAGGATGGCCAATACTCAGATCCCCGGCTAGAAAGGACCCGTGACCCACACCGATGAAGACGCCCAAACGTATTGAACCCTTGGTCGAGGATGGCCTGGTGGACGAAGTGTTGCGACCGCTGATGAGCGGCAAGGAGGCAGCGGTCTATGTGGTGCGTTGCGGCGACGAGCTACGCTGCGCCAAGGTCTACAAGGAGGCCAACAAGCGCAGTTTCCGCCAGGCCTCCGAATATCAGGAGGGGCGCAAGGTGCGTGGCAGCCGTCAGGCGCGCGCCATGGCCAAGGGCAGCAAGTACGGGCGCAAGGAGCAGGAGCAGGCCTGGCAGAATGCCGAGGTCTCGGCACTGTTCCGCCTGGCCAGTGCCGGCGTGCGGGTGCCCAAGCCCTATGACTTTCTCGATGGCGTGCTGTTGATGGAGCTGGTGGACGATGGCGAAGGCGACGTCGCGCCGCGGCTCAATGACGTCGACCTGCACCCGGATGATGCGCGTGAGTTTCACGCCTTCATGATCCAGGAGATCGTCAAGATGCTCTGCGCCGGCCTGGTGCACGGTGATCTCTCGGAATTCAACGTGCTGCTTGGCCCCGAGGGGCCGGTGATCATCGACCTGCCGCAGGCGGTGGATGCGGCGGCCAACAACCATGCCTTCAGCATGCTCGAGCGCGATGTGCGCAACATGGCCGAGTACTTCGGCCAGTTCGCCCCGGAACTCAGGTACACCAAATACGCCAAGGAAATGTGGGCGCTCTACGAGGCCGGCAAGTTGCAGCCGCATACGCAACTGACCGGCGAGTTCGCCGAACCGCAGGACGCCGCCGACATCGATGCGGTCATGCGCGAGATCAAGGCCGCGCTGGCCGAAGAGGCGAAGAAACAGGCTCTGCGCAACGCCGAGGATGAACCCAAGGATACCGAGCCGACGCCACCCTGGATGCGCTGAGGCAATGCCCGGTGCTGATCCGCTGGCATAACATCCGGCTGTTGATCATGACGCTTGTGTGATCGCCCGCAAGCGGGCTCCTACGGCCTTGACGTCAGGCGGAGCCTGGGCCCCGGATTTCATCCGGGCTACGGCGTTTTCGCGTGTCCCTTGGCGCAGCAACTGACACCCTGTTCGATGCCCTGCAGGATCGGGCAGTCCGGCCGCTCGTTGCCCTGGCAACTGGCCGCCAGGTCCACCAGGGTGTCGCGCAGTGCGCTCATCTCGGCGATCTTGCGCGACAGTGTGGCGATGTGTTCCTCGGCCAGTGCCTTGACGTCGGCGCTGGCGCGCTGCTTGTCCTGCCACAGCGCCAGCAGCCTGCCCACTTCGTCCAGCGAGAACCCCAGGTCCCGTGAGCGCTTGATGAAGGTCAGGCGATGCAGGTCGTTGGCGTCGTACTGCCGGTAGCCGCTCTGCGAGCGCCCGGCATGGGGCAGCAGGTCGATGGATTCGTAGTAGCGAATCATCTTGGCGCTGAGGCCGGTGTGCTTGGCGGCTTGGCCGATGTTCATGCCTTGGGTCTCCAGCGGTTCAGCAGCAGGGCGTTGCTCACCACGCTGACACTGGACAGGGCCATTGCCGCGCCGGCGAACATCGGGTTGAGCAGGCCCGCAGCGGCGAGGGGGATGCCGACCAGGTTGTAGATGAAGGCCCAGAACAGGTTCTGGCGGATCTTCGCATAGGTGCGCCGGCTGATGTCCAGGGCCGCCGGCACCAGGCGTGGGTCACCGCGCATCAGGGTGATGCCCGCGGCGTGCATGGCGGCGTCGGTGCCACCGCCCATGGCAATGCCGACGTCGGCGGCGGCCAGCGCCGGGGCGTCATTGATGCCGTCGCCGACCATGGCCACCGTGCCCTGCTGGCGCAGCTCGTCGATCAGGCGCGCCTTGTCCGCCGGGAGCACCTGGGCATGCGGCTGGTCGATGCCCAGGGCGGCTGCCACCGCCGCGACGCTGCCCTGGTTGTCGCCGCTGATCAGGTGGCTGGTGATGCCCTGTTCGCGCAGTTCGGCAATGGCTTCTGCGGCGCCGTGCTTGAGTTGGTCGCCAAACGCCAGCAAGCCGAGCAGGCGCGGGTTGTCGCCGCTTTCGATCAGCCAGGACAGGGTCCGACCTTCGGCTTCCCAGGCGCGGGCGGACTCGCTCAGGGCGCCGGCCTGCAGCTGCTGTTCGTCCAGCAGACGGCTGCTGCCCAGCTGCAGCTGGCGGCCCTCGACCGTGCCGGCGATGCCCCGGCCCGCCAGCGCGCGGCTGTCGCTCACGGCGGGCAGGGCAATGCGCTGCTCGCTGCAGCGTTCCAGCACGGCCTTGGCCAGCGGGTGTTCGCTGCCTTGCTGGAGGCCGCCAGCCAGGCGCAGCAGCGTCTCTTCGCTGGCCTCGGCCAGGCCGACATGGGCGATACGTGGTTTGCCCTCGGTCAGCGTGCCGGTCTTGTCGAAGGCGATGTGGCGCACGTCATGGGCCACCTCCAGCGCTTCGGCATCCTTGATCAGGATGCCGTGGCGAGCGGCGACGCCGGTACCGGCCATGATCGCGGTCGGGGTCGCCAGGCCGAGAGCGCAGGGGCAGGCGATCACCAGCACGGCCACGGCGTTGAGCAGGGCCTGTTCGGCGGAGGCCCCCAAAAGCAGCCAGACCAGCAGCGTGGCCAGTGCCACCAGCAGCACGGCAGGGACGAACACCTGGCTGACCTTGTCCACCAGCTTCTGGATCGGCGCCTTGGCCGCCTGGGCGTCTTCGACCAGGCGGATGATGCGCGCCAGCACCGTTTCCGCGCCGAGGGCGGTGGTCTCCACCAGCAGGCGGCCTTCGCCGTTGATGGCACCGGCGGTGACCTTGTCGCCCGGCTGCTTGGCCACCGGCAGGCTCTCGCCGCTGATCAGCGCTTCGTCGGCGTGGCTGCGGCCTTCCACCACCTGGCCATCCACGGGAAAGCGTTCGCCAGGCCTGACCAGCACCTGGTCACCGAGGGCCAGCGCCTCGATGCTGACCTGCTCCTCGCGGCCATCGATCAGGCGCACGGCGTGATCCGGGCGCAGCGCCTGCAGGGCGCGGATGGCGCTGGCGGTCTGGCGCTTGGCGCGGCTTTCCAGGTACTTGCCGAGCAGGATCAGGCTGATGATCACCGCCGAGGCTTCGAAGTACAGGTGTGGCATCTGCCCGGCGGGTGTCACCGCCCACTGGTAGAGGCTCAGGCCGTAGCCGGCGCTGGTGCCGATGGCCACCAGTTGGTCCATGTTGCCGGCGCGTGCCTTGAGCGCCTGCCAGGCCGCACGGTAGAAGCGGGCGCCGAAGATGAACTGCACGGGGGTGGCGATCAGGAACTGCAGCCAGGCTGGCAGCATCCAGTGCAGGCCGAAGGGTTCGACGAGCATCGGCACCAGCAATGGCAGGGTCAGGGCGATGGCCGCGAACAAGGTGAGGCGCTCGCGGCGCAGGCGCGAGCTGCCATCGTCCGCAGGGGTTTGCTCGTCCACGAGGCTGGCCTGGTAGCCAGCCGCCGCCACGGCTTGCAGTGCCTGCTGCGCGTCGAAACCGGCGACGACCTGCAGGCGTGCCTTCTCGTCCGCGAGGTTGACCGCGACCTGGGTCACGCCCGGCAGCTTGCCGAGTGCACGTTCGATGCGGCCGACGCAGCTGGCGCAGGTCATGCCCTCGATGGCCAGTTCCAGTGCGTGGCCGGGAACGGCGTAGCCGGCCCCTTCGATCGCCTCGATCAGTTGCCCGAGGCTGTCGGCAGGCGCTTCGATGCGTGCCTGCTCGCTGGCCAGGTTGACGGTGGCGCTGGCGACCTCTGGCAGCTTGCGCAGTGCGCGTTCGACACGACCGGCGCAGCTGGCGCAGGTCATGCCCTGGATCGGCAGGTCGAAAGTGGTCATGGACGGGCTCCCGGTAACGTCATGACCACAGGATCAACCTTGACCCCATGGCAAGGTCAAGCGTTCAGTTCAATGCGGGCGCGGCATGCAGTCGCAGGCCGGCGTTGTCCATGGCGATGCGGTAGCGGCGTACTTCGCCGGCATAGAGCTCCAGCGACTGCCCCTCCAGCTGGGCGATGCCATCCTGGCACGGCCCGGTGCCGGTCAGGCCGAGGCGCAGGGACACCTTGCCGGGCGGCAGGTTGAACGCCACCGACTGGCCCTGGTGCAGGCGGGCGGCCATCTGGTCATGCAGGTACAGCGCGACCTCGCAGGTGGTGGCCACCTCCAGCCGTTCGCGTGAAACGATGAGTACCGCGTAGCCCTCGCCCTGGGCGGCCGATGGCAGGGGTGCCAGCGGTTGGGCAAGGGCTGCTGGCGCAAGCAGGGCGGCAAGCAGCAGGTAGGGCAGGCGCATGACGATGATCCCCATGTCGAAAGCCGGCGGAATGACTGGCGGCAAGTGCTTGACCTTGCCACCGTGGCAAGGTCGAGACTACACCCATCGACCATCGATTCAAGGAGTCAGCAGATGCAGCAGTTCAAGGTTAGCGGAATGTCCTGCGGTCACTGCGTCAGGACCGTCACCCAGGCGATCAAGGCGCTCGACCCGGCGGCGCAGGTGGATGTCGATCTCGCCGCCGGAGTGGTGCAGGTCGACAGTGACGTGCCGGCCGCGCAGCTGGAGGCGGCGATACGCGGCGAGGGCTACGAGGTGAGCGCGCCTTAGCCGGCCGCGAGTGGCGCTACGGCCACTGCCGCAGCAGGCCGCGGAAGCAGCTGTCGATCATCGCCGGCGTGTCGGTCTGCGCGTCGAACAGGTTGGGGTCGCGCAGCCAGTCGCTGAACAGCCCGACCAGCATGGCATGCAGGGCCCGTGACGCCAGGCGGGAGGTGATCCCGGGTTGCAGCAGTGGTTGTACCGACGGCAGGGCGAACTGCTGTTCGCAGAGGGCGATGAACTGGTTGACGAAGGCTTCGTGGCGTTCCTCGGCTTCACGCAGCTCCTCGGTGAACTCGCAGCGCCGCAGCAGCACGGTGAGGATGCGCCGGCGCTGGTCGTCGAGAACCAGGTTGGCCATGGCCTCGATGCACAGGTCGCGCAGCAGCTGCAGGGATACCAGCCCGTCCACTTCGGCCAGCTGCTGGGCCAGTGGCTCCAGTGGCAGGCGCACCTGGTTGAGCATCTCGTGGAACAGGTGGGCCTTGTTCTGGAAGTGCCAGTAGACGGCACCTCGGGTCACACCCGCGTGTCTGGCGACCTGCTCCAGGCTGGTGTGGGCGACTCCGCGCTCGAGGAACAGGTGTTCGGCTGCGGCCAGGATGGTATGGCGGGTTTTCTCCGCGTCTTCTTTTGTTCTGCGCATGGTGATCCGGCAGGTTGGTGCTGGGCTATGAGGGGGCGAAGTTTACCGGCTTTGCCATGACCTCTGCTGAGGGGTGATCGACGGGTATCAGCGCCAGTGTTTTAGGTCCTGCGTCGTGCACGACGATGGGGCCCCAGGGGGCTTTCACCGCGCCTGCGGTCGGTGAGATGATTAGCCGGCTAACAATAAAGCCCGGAATAGTCATGAACCTGAGAACACTCCTGATTCTCGGTGCCCTGTGTGCCTTCGGCCCTCTGGCCATCGATTTCTATCTGCCAAGTTTCCCGACTCTGGCTCAGCAGTTCGCCACCGATGTCGAACACATCCAGCTGTCGCTGGCGGCCTACTTCGTCGGTATCGCCATCGGCCAGCTGTTCTACGGGCCACTGGCCGACCGATTCGGGCGCCGGGTGCCGTTGCTGGTCGGTGTCGCGCTGTTCGCCTTGGGCTCGCTGGCCTGTGCGATCGCGCCGAGCCTGGAGTGGCTGATCGCCGCGCGCTTCGTGCAGGCCCTGGGCGGCTGCGCCGGCATGGTGATCACCCGTGCCGTGGTGCGTGACCTGTGCGACCCGCTGGCTTCGGCCAAGGTGTTTTCGCAACTGGTGCTGGTCATGGGGCTGGCGCCGATCCTGGCGCCGCTGGGAGGTGGCTTGCTGCTCAACACCCTGGGCTGGCCCTGGATCTTTCACAGCCTGGCGATCTTCGCGACCCTGTGCCTGCTGGCGGTGCTGCGCTGGTTGCCGGAGACGCGTCCGCAGGAGCTGCCGCCAGCGCCTCTGAGTGGCGCCTTCGGGCAATACCGGGCGCTGCTGGGCAATGCGCCGTTCATGGGTTACAGCCTGGCTGGCGGTGTGGCGATGGCAGGAATGTTCGCCTATATCGCCGGCTCCCCCTTCGTCTTCATCGAGCTGTACGGCGTGCCGGCCGAGCACTACGGCTGGCTGTTCGGCAGCAATGCGGCCGGCTTCGTGATCATGGCCCAGGTCAATGCGCGGCTGGTGCGGGCGGGTGGTCCGGCGGTGTGGTTGCGGCGCGTGGTGCTGGTGTACCTGAGCAGCGGCCTGTGCCTGCTGGCGCTGGCGTGGTGGCGACCGGAGCAGCTCTGGCCGCTGCTGGTGCCGCTGTTCATCTGCGTCGCCAGCCTGGGCTGTCTGCTGCCCAACGCCACGGCCTGCGCCATGGCCGGGCAGGGGCGGCATGCCGGCAGTGCCTCGGGGTTGCTGGGGAGCATGCAGTTCACCGTGGCCGCCAGCGCCTCGGCGCTGGTGGCCTTCCTGCATGATGGCTCGGCGGTGCCGATGGCACTGGTGATCGCCCTGTGTGGCGGGGCGGCCACTGCCTTCGCCTGGTGGAGTAGGCGCTTCGCGATCTGAGCCGCTTGGCTGTTACAGGCGTGTCGCCTTGAAGGTGTCGCAGCGGCTCGGCTGGCCGGTCTCGAAACCGGTGCTGAACCAGCGCACACGCTGCTGCGAGGTGCCATGGGTGAAGGCGTCGGGCACCACCTGGCCGCGCGCCTGCTTCTGCAGGCGGTCGTCGCCGATGGCGCTGGCGGCGTTCAGCGCCTCTTCCAGGTCACCCGCCTCTAGCCAGTCATGACGCCGCTGGGCATGGTGCGCCCAGACGCCGGCCAGGCAGTCGGCCTGCAGCTCCTGGCGCACCAGCAGGCCGCCATCGCCTTCGACGCGCTCACCGCGCTGGCGGGCGGCATTGACCTTGGCCGATACGCCCAGCAGGGTTTGCACGTGGTGGCCGACCTCATGGGCGATCACGTAGGCCTGGGCGAAGTCGCCGGCGGCGGAGAAGCGCTGCTCCATCTCGCGGAAGAAGGCCATGTCCAGGTACACGCGCTTGTCGCCTGGGCAATAGAAGGGGCCGACCGCCGAGCTGGCGAAGCCGCAGGCCGAGTTCACCCCGCCCGAGAACAGCACCAGTTGCGGGTCGCGGTACTGCTGCCCGGCCTGCTGGAACAGCTCGCGCCAGGTGTCCTCGGTATCACCGAGAATGGCGCGAACGAACTCGCTCTGTTCATCCCCGGCGGGTGGTGCCGTCTGGGACTGGGGTGCCTGTGGCTGCGTGGCCTGGCCGGCTATCTGGCCGAGGATCTGCAGCGGGTCCTGCCCCATCAGCAGCCCGACGATAACGATGACCGCCACGCCGCCAAGGCTCAAGCCGCCGCCGACGCGCCTGCCGGAGCGGCCGCGTGCATCCACCACGTTGTCACTGCGTCTGCCTTTCTGCCAGCGCATGTCGCTGCTCCCTCGTTGGTTATCGCTGCGGAGCGGGGTAGTCGCTCAGCACCTGGTCCTGACGGTCACGGTCCAGGCCGATGACCTGGTAGGCGTCGACGCGGTCGCCGTACTCCATGCCGGGCGAGCCCACGGGCATGCCCGGTACGGCGGCGCCGACAAGGTCGGCGCGTTCGCGCAGTTTGAGAATGTCGGCGGCCGGCACGTGGCCTTCGACGAACTTGCCGTCGATCACGCCGGTATGACAGGAGGCCAGGCGCGCTGGCACGCCGAGGCGTCGCTTGACCGCGCTCATGTCCTGCTCGACGTGGTCGTTGACGGTGAAACCGTTGTCCTGCAAATGGCTGATCCAGGCGGTGCAGCAGCCGCAGCTGGCGTCGCGGTGGACATCGATGGTCAGCGGCTCGCTGGCGTGGGCCAGGTTGCCGATGAGGAAGAGGGCAAGCAGGGAAAGGCGCATGTTGGCAGCTCCTGTGGGCGTGGGGTAGAGGATACCGCCGCGCCCGAGGATGACCAAGATGCGTGACGCGGCGCCGCAGTTGCTCCGGCGCCGCTGCACGGGTCACTCCAGTTCCATCAGGCCGGGATCGCGCTGTACCGGCTTGATCTGCTCAGGCTTGACCTCCTTCTTGAGCATCAGCTTCAACTGGCTGGCCTTCTGGCAGGCGTTGTGCCCATCGACGAAGACACCGCCCTGGTTGCACTTCCAGTCATAGAAGTTGGCCAGGCCTCCCGCCAGTTGCAGGCTGTAGTCGCTGCTCTTGGTGCCGGGGCTGAACGGCTGGCCGGCGGGAATGTTCTGGAACCAGCGCATCCATTGCGGCGAACCGACCGCCGGAGGGTTGGCCTGGAAGGTGGGGTTCATGATGGCCAGTTGCGGGTACTCCCCGGTCATGTGGCAGCTCATGCAGGAACTGACCGGGTTATCCACCGGGCCGTTGAGGCGGCCATTCCAGCCCAGGTGCGTCGGCGGCAACTGCGCCTTGTTGGCGTTGATCGCGGTCTGCTTGAGGTTGGGGTTGATGCGCGTCTGGCTCGGTTGCGGGTTGCTGAAGTCGTTGCCCGTGTCCTGCGGGTCGTTGCCCCACATGATGCCCACCGGGACCAGGTTGTCCCAGCCGGCCTTGCCGGTGACTGCGCCGTTGTACTGGAAGGTACCGAAGATCCAGCCGGTTTCGTTGATGCGGGTGTCGCGCACGGCGATGTCCATCTGGATCAGGGCGACGTCCTTCACCTCGCGGTCGGCGGAGTCGAACCGTGTGGTGATATAGCCCTTCCACAGCACCGGGTTCTGCAGGAAGGGCACCTGGCTGCGGTCGACATCGGCGAACAGCGCCTTGCACACCACGGTGCCGTTGGCGAAGCTGTTGGGCTTGGAGGTGAAGTCCGGGTTGGGGTTCTGCGGGTCTTTCCACACCTGGCCGATGGTGTAGGCGCCGATGTCGTTGTAGATGCCCACCGCGTAGGTCTGCCCGGTGCTGGTCTGGCTCGCGGCGAGTTGCTTGGCCTGGATCTGCGCCTCCTTGGTCAGGCCGTGGATGCCCTCACGACCCAGCGGACCGTAGTGCTGCCAGGGCATGTGGTACCACTGGCGCAGCGTGTTCTTCTGCACGTTCCAGTCGTTCTCCACGTTGCCTTCCAGGCAGTAGTCCTTGACCGCGTCCATGTACTCGCGCCAGGTCTCGAAGTCGTTGCTCGGCTTGCCGGGTAGCAGCTTGAAGAAGGCCGGCAGGGCCGACGCGGGAGGTGCGGCGTCGGGATAGGACTGGCTGAGCTGGAACAGCGGCCCGCTGTATTCCTTGCTCGGTGGCTGGTAGCCGAAGTCGGGAAAGGTGCCGGCCTGGGCTACCGGGGCGAGCAGTGGGGTGGCCAGTGCCAGGGTGAAGATCAGGGTTCCTTGTGCGTTGCGCATGGATCATCTCCTTATGTGGCCACGCCTGCCTGGCGAGCGGTTCGCGCAGTGAGTGCAGGGTGGCCGTTATCTAGGCTGCGGCGCATCATCCGGTGCGTCGGTTCACGGTGTCGCGGGGCTCCTGAGCGGGGGCGTGGAGAGGTACTCAGGCACGAGTTCGGCATGGCGCCGACGGGCGGGACGACTAGGACGGCGGGCAGGCATGTCGACCTCCATGTCGAGTACGGTGAGGGCACTACTACAGGTGATAGTTGTAGATCATCCTGACGGAAGTGCCATGATCTGGTGCGGCGTCGCCCTGCGCGCCGGTACTCGAACGAGGAATTTCCGATGCTGTTCGCGCGAATCGTCCTGCTGATCCAGATTGCCGCCCTCGTCCTGCTGGGGCTGGCCTACTTCATCCGCCCCGAGGAAATGGCCAGCTTCAGCGGTGCGCTGCTGATGAGCGCCGCGGCGGTGACCGAGGTCCGGGCGTTCTACGGTGGCCTGCAGCTTGGCCTGGCGGCCTTTCTGGCGATGGCGCTGTTGCGCCTCGACCTGCTGCGTCCGGCGCTGACCCTGCTGGTGCTGCTCTACAGCGCCCTGGCCGTGGCGCGCATCGGCGGCCTGTGGCTCGACGGTGGCGCGCAGCAGACCTTCAATCTCTACGCGCTGCTGCTCGAACTGGTCTCGGCCGGGCTGGCCTGGTGGGCGCTGCGGGGGATTCAGCGCGGGAACTGAGCCGTTCAGGCGACTCAGCGGCGCTCCAGCAGCACGCCCGCTTCCATGTGATGGGTATAGGGGAACTGGTCGAACAGCGCGCAACGCGTGACTTTGTGCGTGTCGTGCAGCTGGGCGATGTTGGCGGCCAGGGTCTGCGGGTTGCAGGAGATGTAGAGGATGCGCTCGAAGCGTCGGGTCAGCTCGCAGGTGTCCGGGTCCATGCCGGCGCGTGGCGGGTCGACGAAGACGCTGCCGAAGTCGTAGCTCTTCAGGTCGATGCCCGCCAGGCGGCGGAACGGGCGCACCTCGTTGAGGGCCTGGGTCAGTTCCTCGGCGGACAGACGCACCAGCTCGACGTTGTCCACGCCGTTGTCGGCCAGGTTGGCCAGGGCGGCATTCACCGAGGCCTTGCTGATCTCGGTGGCCAGTACCTTGCGCACGCGGGTGGCCAGCGGCAGGGTGAAGTTGCCGTTGCCGCAGTACAGCTCGAGCAGGTCATCCTGACGCTCGCCGAGCGCATCGTAGGCCCAGCCGAGCATCTTCTCGCAGACCCGGCCATTGGGCTGGGTGAAGGCACCCTCCGGCTGGCGGTAGTGGAAGCTGCGCCCGGCCACGTCGAGCTCCTCGGCCACGTAGTCGCGGCCGATCACCAGGCGCTGGCCACGCGAGCGACCGACCAGGCTGACGTTGAGCGCGCTGGCCAGTTTTTCCGCCTCGGCCTGCCAGGCGTCGTCCAGCGGACGGTGATAGGCCAGGGTGATCAGGGCGTCGCCGGCCAGGGTGGTGAGGAACTCCACCTGGAACAGTTTGAACGACAGCACCTCGCTGGCCTGCCAGGCCGCGCGCAGGCGTGGCATCAGCTCGTTCACGCGCAGGCTGGCGATGGGGAAGTCGTCGAGCAGGATCGGCGTGTGCTTGTCGCCCGGGGCGAACATCGCATAGTGGCGCTGGCCGTCTTCACGCCACAGGCGAAATTCGGCGCGCAGGCGGTAGTGCTCGCGTGGCGAGTCGAATACCTGCGGTTCGGGGGCGGCGAAGGGCGCCAGCAGTTCGACCAGGCGTGCCTTCTTCTCGGCGAGTTGGGCGTCGTAGGTGGCGGGGTCGAATGCGGGGCGGCTCATCGGTCACTCGTGCAGGCAGGAAAACGGGGCGCCATTGTAGCGGAGGCGGTGGCCGCGTGCCTTGGGTTACTCGTCGGCGCTGCACTGTGGGTGGGCACAAGTGAGTGATTGGTGGACGTGAAAAGCGATGTCCACTCTAGGTGGTGGCCGGCGGGGGCGTAGGGTGGATGACGCTCTTTTCATCCACCGTTGCTTCGGCTAGCGGGTATGGGGGGCTGCAATGGCATGCCCAGCCAAGGGCCGATCAGGCGAAGTAGGCCAGCTTGACGATGAACAGCGCCGAGAGCACCCACATCGCGGCGTTCAGCTCGCGGGCACGGCCGGACAGCAGCTTGATGCCGGTCCAGGCGATGAAACCGAAGGCGATGCCGTTGGCGATGGAGAAGGTCAGCGGCATGGCCAGGGCGGCGATCACCACCGGGGCGGCGACGGTCAGGTCGTCCCAGTCGATCTGCGCCAGGCTGCTCATCATCAGCACGGCGACGAACAGCAGCGCCGGTGCGGTGGCATAGGCCGGTACGGAGCCGGCCAGCGGGGCGAAGAACAGGCTGAGGAGGAACAGCGCAGCGACCACGCAGGCGGTCAGGCCGGTACGCCCACCGGCGCTGATGCCCGCGGCGGATTCGATGTAGCTGGTAGTGGTGCTGGTACCCAGTGCGGCACCGGCCATGGTCGCGGTGCTGTCGGCCAGCAGGGCACGGCCCAGGCGCGGCATCTTGCCGTCCTTGTCCAGCAGGTCGGCTTTCTGCGCCACGCCCACCAGGGTGCCGGAGGTGTCGAACAGGTCGACGAAGAGGAAGGCGAAGATCACGCTGACCAGGCCGATGTCCAGGGCGCCGGCGATATCCAGTTGCAGCAGGGTCGGCATCAGCGACGGCGGCATCGAGACCACCCCCGGCAGCTCGGACAGGCCGAGGATGATCGACAGTGCGGTGACCAGCAGAATGCCGATCATCACGGCGCCGGTGACCTTGCGGTAGGCCAGCGCGGCGATGACGAAGAAGCCCAGGCAGGCCAGCAGCGCGCCGCCGTTGCTCATGTCGCCCAGGCCGACCAGGGTGGCCGGGTGATCGACCACGATGCCGGCGTTCTTCAGGGCGATGATTGCCAGGAACAGGCCGATACCGGCGGCGATGCCGGCGCGCAGGGCCAGCGGGATGCTGTTGATGATCCATTCGCGAATCTTGAAGATCGACAGCAGGAAGAAGATCGCGCCGGAGAGGAACACCGCGCCCAGGGCGGTCTGCCAGCTGTAGCCCATGGTCATCACCACGGTGTAGGTGAAGAAGGCGTTGAGACCCATGCCCGGGGCCAGGGCGATCGGGTAGTTGGCCAGCAGGCCCATTACCAGCGAGCCGATGGCGGCGGCCAGGCAGGTGGCGACGAACACCGCGCCGTGGTCCATGCCGGTCGCGGCCAGCATGTTGGGGTTGACGAAGAGGATGTAGGCCATGGTCAGGAAGGTGGTGATCCCGGCCAGAACCTCGGTGCGCACCGTGGTGTTGTGGGCTTTGAGTTGGAACAGTCTTTCCAGCATGGTGGCTCCCCAAGGCGCGAGCGCGCCGAAATTGGTCTGCAGAAAGCAAAGCACATTCGTCCGAACCGGCCGGAAAATTGCCCGTTCCCGCAAAAGCCGCGCATCATACCAGCAAGGTTTTGCCTGGTGAATTTGTGCGCTGTGCGGCCATTTCATGACCAGGCGGACAGTTTCATTTCGCACCTGAAGGAGTGGATAGATGAGCAAGCGTGCACTGATCACCGTCGCCGATGGCGTCGAGGATCTCGAATGCGTGACCCTGATCGATGTGCTGCGCCGTGCCGACGTCGAGGTGCTGGTGGCAAGTGTCGAGGAGCGGCGGATGATCACCTGTTCCCGTGGCACGCGCCTGACCGCCGACGCCATGCTGGTGGATGTGCTGGCGCAGGACTTCGACCTGATCGTGCTGCCCGGTGGCATGCCCGGTGCGCAGCGCCTGGCCGACTTCGAGCCGCTGGCCGAGCGTGTGCGCAAGCAGGCCAGGGCCGGTGAGCTGTTCGCTGCCATCTGTGCGGCGCCCGCCCTGGCGTTGCAGGGCTACGGGGTGCTCAGGCAGCGGCGGATGACCTGCTACCCGGCCTTCAGCGATCGCCTGAGCGGCTGCAGCTTCGTCGATGAAGCGGTGGTGGTCGACGGCAACTGCATCACCAGCCAGGGGCCGGGAACGGCACTGGCCTTCGCCCTGACCCTGGTCGAGCAACTGGTCGGGCGCGGCAAGCGCAACGAGGTGGCGGCGGCGATGCTGGTCTAACGTTCGCGATGCTGTTGCAGGACGGGCGTCGCGGGTGGCAGCGGCGAACTCATGGTTCGCCATGCTCGCTCGCCAGCAACTGGCGCTTGCGCTGCAGCCCCCAGCGGTAGCCGCTGAGGCTGCCGTCGCTGGCCACCACACGGTGGCAGGGCAGCAGCAGGCCGATGGCGTTGCTGGCGCAGGCCCGTGCCACCGCGCGCGGATGGCTGCGCAACTGCCCGGCCAGCTCGGCGTAGCTGCGGGTTTCGCCGCTGGGAATCTGTTGCAGGGCCTGCCAGACGCGCTGCTGGAAGGCCGTGCCGCGAATGTCCAGCGGCAGGTGGGCGGCGCGTTCCGGCTCCTGCAGTTGCCCGAGTACCTGCTGCAGCCAGTCGTGCAGGGCGCCCTCATCCTGCTCCAGCCGGGCTGCGGCGAAGCGCTGCTGCAGTTCGGCGAGCAGCGTCGCCGGATCGTCGCCGAACAGCAGGGCGCAGACGCCCTTGTCGCTGCTCGCCAGCAGCACGTGGCCGAGGGCACAGGGGGCGATGCCGTAGCGCAGGTGTTCGCCGGCGCCCCCTGAACGCCGTCGGCCCGGACTCATGGCCTGCGGCTTCTCATACAGGGCACGGGTGCCGGAGTAGCCCGCCGCCAGCGCGGCATCGAGGACGCTGTGCGATTGCGCGAGGTGCGCGTCCAGGCGCTGTCGTCGTTCGGCATCGGCCCAGGCGTGGGGCGTCATGCCGGTACGCGCCTTGAACGCACGCGCCAGGTGCGAGGGCGACAAGCCGATGCGTGCGGCCAGCTGGGGCAGCGTCAGGCGTTGCTCGCCGCGCAGCAACTGGCAGGCGGCCGCGACCAGCGCGTCGAGCTGCTGTGCCGGGCTCTGGCCTTGCGGCGAGCAGCGCTTGCACGGGCGAAAGCCGGCGGCTTCGGCGCTGCCCGGGTCCGCATGGAAGCTGACGTTGTCGCGGCGTGGGCGCCTGGCCGGGCAGCTTGGCCGGCAATAGATGCCGGTGCTGCGCACGGCGAACACGAAGCGTCCGTCGAGCGTCGCGTCGCGCTCGCAGACGGCCTGCCAGCAACTCTCCGGATTCAACATGTGGCCTGCCCAGGTGATGACGGTCTGAATGACGATTGTCGGCCGGCTCCGCCGCGCTGCCAATCCGTATTGCACTTTCAAAGCCTAACGGCGGTCAGTTGTGGAACACCTGGGCGCAGATGCCGTTCTGCGCCTTTACTGTTCGGTAGACAGGTAGCCGTGGAGGTCGCCATGCGCGGGATGCTCGACAGGCCGGAACAGGAGCTGATTCTGGTCGCGGACGACTCACAGGAGGTGCGCGAGCGCATCGGCGCACTGCTGGTCGAGCGCTACCAGGTGCGCCTGGTCGCCGCTGACCAGGCACTGGCTGCCGCCTGCGAGGCGCCGCAGCCGGACCTGATACTGCTCGGCTGGCAGGATGACTATGCGCTCTGCCGCCAGTTCAAGCGTGAGGCGCAGACCCGGCATATCCCGCTGATTCTGGTGACCGCCAAGCGCGATGCCGTCGACGAGCAGATGGGCTTCGACCTTGGCGCCGCCGACTACATCACCAAGCCGGTCAGCCCGCCCATCGTCCTGGCTCGGGTCAAGGCGCAGCTGCAGCTCAAGGCGGCCACCGACTACCTGCGCGACAAGAGCGAGTACCTCGAACTCGAGGTCAAGCGGCGCACCCGCGATATCCAGAAACTGCAGGACGTGACCATCGAGGCGATGGCCAGCGTTGCCGTCATGCGTGACAACCCGTGCAGCCGTCACCTGGCGCGCATCGAGCGCTACATGACCTGCCTGGCTGCGGCGGTGGCACGGCAACAGCCCGCGCTTTCCGCTCAGCTGGACGAGGAGCGCATCGCCCAGCTGGGCAAGTCCGCCATGCTCCACGTGATCGACCGGATGACCCTGCCGGACCGTATCCTGTTCCGCCATGGCGAACCGGACGAGGGCGACCTGCGCCTGCTCAGCGAAGGTGTGCTGGCCGGGCGGGACGCCTTGCTGCGTGCCGAGCGCAAGCTGGGTAGCAGCACCAGTTTTCTCTCCGATGCCAAGGACATCGTCCATGGCCAGCACGAGCGCTGGGATGGCAAGGGTTACCCGCAGGGCGTGCATGGTGAGCAGATTCCCCTGTCCGCACGCCTGATGGCGCTGGTCGGCCACTTCGAGGAGCTGACCTGCCAGCACCCGTACCGGCCGCGGCTCAGCCCCGCTCAGGCGGTGGCGCAGATCAGCGAGGCCAGCGGTACGCGCTTCGATCCCATGGTGGTACTGGCCCTCGTCGAGGCGACGCCGGCATTCATGCGCATCGCCGAGTCGCTGGCCGACGACGCGGCGGCTGTGGAGGTCGAGTTGCAGCGCCTGGAGGACTCCCTGGCGGAGAGCATCGAGCTGACCCTGCCGCCAGTGGGCTGAAGACGCTCAGCCGGCTATTCGCTCGACGTGATGGCAGGCGACCTGGCGCGTGTCGATCAGGCGCAGCTCCGGGCGCTCGCCGCGGCAGCGCTCGTCGGCATGCGGGCAGCGCTTGTGGAAGGCGCAGCCGGACGGCGGATCGAGCGGATTGGGCAGCTCGCCGCTGATCTTCACCCGGGGCTTGTCCGGATCGGGATGGATCGCGGGCGTCGCCGACAGCAGCGCCCGTGTGTACGGATGCAGGGGGCGGTCGTAGAGGGCCGCCGCCGGGCCCATTTCCACCGGGCGCCCGAGGTACATCACCAGCACGTCGTCGGCCACATGGCGCACCACCGCGAGGTTGTGCGAGATGAACACGTAGCCGGTGGCGAACTGCTCCTGCAGGTCCATGAACAGATTGAGCACCTGGGCCTGGATCGACACGTCCAGCGCCGAGGTCGGCTCGTCCGCCACCAGGACCTTGGGTTGCAGCATCATGGCGCGGGCCAGGGCGATGCGCTGGCGCTGGCCGCCGGAGAACATGTGCGGGTAGCGCTGGTAGTGCTCGGGGCGCAGGCCCACCTGCTGCATCATCGCCTGTACGCGCTCGCGGCGCTCGCCGCGATCCAGGCCGGTATTGATCAGCAGCGGCTCGGCCAGCTGGTCGCCGATCTTCTGCCGGGGGTTGAGCGAGGCGTAGGGGTTCTGGAACACCATCTGCACGTCGCGGCGCAGTTGCTTGCGCAGGTCGTTGCTGGCCCCGGCCACTTCGCGGCCGGCGATCTGCAGGCTGCCCGAGCTGGGCTCCTCGATCAGGGTGAGGGCGCGGGCCAGGGTGGATTTGCCGCAGCCGGATTCACCGACCACCGCCAGCGTCTTGCCGGCCTGCAGGCTGAACGACACGCCGTTGAGTGCCCTGACCAGCGCGGTGGGTTTGAACAGGCCGCGCGAGACGTTGTAATGACGGGTCAGGTCCTGGGCTTCGAGTACGCAACTCATCAGGCCACCTCCAGGGGAAAGAAGCAGCGCGCGGCGCCACTGGCGTGTTCATCGAGTGCGGGCCGCTGCTGGCGGCAGCGCTCCTGCACGTAGGGGCAGCGCGGGGACAGCAGGCAGCCCTGCGGCCGGTCGTAGCGTCCGGGCACGATGCCGGGCAGGGTCGCCAGGCGCTCGGCGCCTGCGCTGTGCTCGGGAATGGCCTTGAGCAGTGCCTCGGTGTAGGGGTGGCTGGGGGCATCGAACAGCGCCGGCACCTGGCCCAGTTCAACCGCCTGCCCGGCGTACATCACGCAGACGCGCTGGGCCGTCTCGGCCACCACGGCAAGATCGTGGGTGATCAGCACCAGGGCCATGCCCTGATCGCGTTGCAGGTCCAGCAGCAGTTCCATGATCTGCGCCTGGATGGTGACGTCCAGCGCCGTGGTCGGCTCGTCGGCGATCAGCAACTTGGGCTCGGCGGCGATGGCCATGGCGATCGCCACGCGTTGGCTCATGCCACCGGAAAGCTGGTGTGGATAGGCGTCCAGGCGGCTGGCGGCAGCGGGAATCTCGACGCGTTCGAGCAGTTGCAGCGCGCGCGCCCGCGCGGCCTTGCCCTTGAGCCCGAGATGCTGGCGCAGCACTTCCTCGATCTGGAAGCCTACGGTGTAGCTGGGGTTGAGGGCGGTCATCGGGTCCTGGAAGACCATGGCCAGGTCCTTGCCGACGATGTGCCGGCGCTGACGCCCTTTCAGGCGCAGCATGTCGGTGCCATCGAACTGCATGCAGTCGGCGCCGACGATGCCGGGGGCGTCGATCAGGCCCATCAGTGCCATCATGGTCACCGACTTGCCGGAGCCGGACTCACCGACGATGGCCAGCACTTCACCCTTTTCCACGGACAGGTCGAGGCCGTCGACCACCGGCACGGCATCGGCGCTGCCGAAGCGTACGGAAAGATTGCGGATATCCAGCAGGCTCATGGGCGTGCCTCCGTGCGCAGGGTGGACGATGCTGCACCCGTCCAGCGTCGTAGATTCGTGGTGGATGAACAGCGCGTCATCCCCCCTGCGTCGCTGACATCCAGGGCGTGCTGCCTCGCCTGCTGGCGGGGGAGGGTTGGGCAGAGCCCTCGCCCGTGAACGGGAGAGGGGAGGAGGCCGATTCGGGCTGGGGTATGGCTCATGTCGGGCTCCTCACTGCGCATTCTTGAGTTTCGGGTCGAGCGCGTCGCGCAGACCGTCGCCCATCAGGTTGATCGCCAGCACGCTGAGCAGGATGGCCAGACCCGGCAGGCTGACCACCCACCAGGCGCGTTCGATGTAGTCGCGCGCCGAGGCCAGCATGGTGCCCCACTCGGGAGTGGGCGGTTGCACGCCGAGGCCGAGAAAGCCCAGCGCGGCGGCGTCGAGAATCGCCGAGGAGAAGCTCAGGGTGGCCTGCACGATCAGCGGTGCCATGCAGTTGGGCAGCACGGTGACGAACATCAGGCGAGGCAGGCCGGCGCCGGCCAGCTGGGCGGCGGTGACGTAGTCACGGTTCAGCTCGCCCATCACCGCGGCGCGGGTCAGGCGCACGTAGGACGGCAGCGAAACGATGGCGATGGCGAAGATGGTGTTGATCAGCCCGGGGCCGAGGATGGCGACGATGGCCACCGCCAGCAGCAGCGACGGCAGGGCCAGCATGATGTCCATCAGGCGCATGATGCTGGGGCCGAGCAGGCGCGGGAAGAAGCCCGCGGCCAGGCCCAGGAGGATGCCGGGGATCAGCGACAGCACCACCGACGCCAGGCCGATCAGCAGCGACAGGCGTGCGCCATGGATCAGGCGGGACAGCAGGTCGCGGCCCAGCTCGTCGGTGCCGAGGAGGAACTGCCATTGGCCGCCTTCCAGCCACACCGGCGGGGTGAGCAGAAAGTCGCGGTACTGCTCGCTGGGGTCGTGTGGGGCGATCCAGGGGGCGAACAGGGCGCAGAACACCATCAGCAGCATGAACGCCAGGCCGCCCAGGGCGCCCTTGTTATGGCTGAAGGCCTGCCAGAATTCCTTCAGCGGCGAAGGGTAGAGCAGGCTCTGGTCGAGCGTGGTGGCGGTCGTCATGGGCGCACCTCGCGTGGGCTGGATGCTGCAGCGGCGGTCCGCCATTGGTTTTTCACGCTGGATGAAGCGGGGGTCATCCAACCTGCGTAATCGTCATGTTCGTGCATGGCGCCTTCCTTACTGCTGATGGCGGATGCGTGGATTGGCCAGGCCATAGAGGACATCCACGATGAAGTTGACCAGGATCACCAGGCAGGCGATCAGCAGAATGCCGTTCTGCACCACCGGGTAGTCGCGGGCGCCGATGGCTTCGATCAGCCATTTGCCGATGCCCGGCCAGGAGAAGATGGTTTCGGTGAGCACGGCGCCGGCCAGCAGGGTGCCGATCTGCAGGCCGAACACGGTCAGCACCGGGATCAGCGCATTGCGCAGACCGTGGACGAACACCACCCGTGCCGGAGAGAGGCCCTTGGCCCGCGCGGTACGGATGTAGTCCTCGCGCAGCACTTCGAGCATGGCCGAGCGGGTCATGCGGGCGATCACCGCCAGCGGGATGGTGCCGAGCACGATGGCGGGCAGGATCAGGTGGTGCAGGGCATCGAGGAAGGCACCTTGTTCATCGGAGAGCAGGGTGTCGATCAGCATGAAGCCGGTGACCGGCGGAATGTCGTAGAGCAGGTCGATGCGTCCGGACACGGGGGTCCAGCCCAGGCCGACGGAGAAGAACATGATCAGCAGCAGGCCCCACCAGAAGATCGGCATGGAATAGCCGGTCAGCGAGATGCCCATCACTCCGTGGTCGAACAGCGAGCCGCGTTTCAGCGCGGCGACCACCCCCGCGACGAGGCCCAGCGTACCGGCGAACAGCAGCGCCGCCAGTGCCAGTTCGACCGTGGCGGGGAACAGGGTGAGGAACTCGCGCCAGACGCTTTCGCGCGAGCGCAGCGATTCCCCCAGGTTGCCCTGGGCGAGCTGGCCGATGTAGTCGAGGTACTGGGCATACAGCGGCTTGTTCAGCCCCAGGCGCTCCATGGCCTGGGCGTGCATTTCCGGGTCGACGCGGCGTTCGCCCATCATCACTTCCACCGGGTCGCCGGGGATCAGGCGGATCAATGCGAAGGTCAGCAGGGTGACGCCGAAGAAGGTGGGGATCAGCAGCCCCAGGCGTCTGGCGATGAATGAAAACATCAGGCGGTTCTACTCCATGGCTGGAAGCGGGCGGCGGACTGCGTGGTCCGCCGCTGTTCTGGGATGTGCGTGGCCCGGAGGCCTTCCGGGGGTATCGCGGGTTGGCGGGCTGTGCGGCGAGGGGTCATGGCAGCTTCACCCGGGCAAAGTTGTTCGAGCCCATGGGGCTGAGCACGAAACCTTCGACCCCCTTGCGCAGCGCGGCGAACTGCTTCGGGTGGGCCAGGGCGATCCATGGCGCCTGCTCGTGGAAGATCGCCAGGGCCTGGCGGTACAGCGCCGCACGTTTTTGTTGCTGCGGCTCGCGGCGGGCCTGGGTGATCAGCGTGTCGAAGGCCTCGTTGCACCAGCCGGCCTGGTTCTCGCCGCTTTCGGCGGCTGCGCAGGACAGGTTGGGCGTGAGGAAGTTGTCCGGGTCGCCGTTGTCGCCGGCCCAGCCCATGAACACCAGATCGTGCTCGCCATTCTTGGCGCGCTTGATCAGCTCGCCCCACTCGAACACGCGAATGTCGCTGGCGATGCCCAGCCTGGCCAGATCGGCCTGCAGCATCTGCGCGCCGATACCGGGGTTGGGATTGGTCGGGCCGCCGCCGGGGCGCGTCCAGATCGACAGCTTGAAGCCGCTCTTGCGCCCGGTTTCGCCCAGCAGCTGGCGGGCGCGCTCGACGTCGTGCGGCCAGTCCTGCAACTTTTCATCGTAGCCCCACAGTGTCGCCGGGTAGGGGGCGACGGCAGGGCTCGCATTGCCTTCGCCATACTGCGCGCGAATGTAGGCGGCCTTGTCGAACGCCAGGTTCAGCGCCTGGCGCACGCGCACGTCATCCAGCGGCGGGTGGCGGGTGTTGATGCCGATATAGGCGGTGAGCAGCGAGTCCAGTTCCAGCACCTGCAGTCGTGCATCGGCCTTGAGCGCGGGGATGTCCACCGGACGCGGATACAGGGCGATCTGGCAGTCGCCGGCCTTGAGCCGTTGCTGGCGGACGTTGGGCTCGGTGGTGATGGCCAGCAGCAGGCGCTCAATGGCAGGGGCACCATCCCAGTAGTCGGGGTTGGCACGAAAGCGCACTTGGGCATCCTTGGCATAGCGTTCGAAGATGAACGGGCCGGTGCCGATGGGCTGGCTGTTGAGGCGCTCGGGTGCATGCTCGGCGAGCAGCTGGTGGGCGTACTCGGCCGAATAGATGGAGGCGAAGCCCATGGCCAGGTTGGCCAGGAACGGCGCCTCCGGGTGCCTGAGCACGAAGCGCACGCGATAGTCGTCGAGCTTTTCCACACGCTCGATCAGTTGCCGCAGGCCCATGGCTTCGGCATAGGGAAAGCCGCGCAGCGACAGCTTGTGCCAGGGGTGATCCGGGTCGAGCTGGCGCTGGAAGCTCCACAACACATCGTCGGCGTTGAAGGGGCGAGTCGGGGTGAACGCCGGGTTGCTGTGGAATTTCACCCCCTGGCGCAGGTTGAAGGTGTAGCTCAGACCGTCGTCGCTGATGCTCCAGCTCTGCGCCAGCGCGGGAATGATCTCGGTGCTGCCGGGAGCGAAGGCCACCAGGCGCTCGAACAGGGTCTCTGCGCTGGCGTCGGCGGTGGTCGCCGCGGTGTACTGGACGATATCGAAACCTTCCGGGCTCGCTTCGGTGCACACCACCAGGCTGTCAGCCGCCTGGACGTGTGCGCCCAGCAGGGCGGCCAACAGCAGGCCGCCACGTAGCAAGGACGTGGATGACATGAATAACTCCTTGAACGGCGCCCTTGCGGGCGCCGCATGCATCACTTGTCGATGCTTACACCATAGAAGGAGTTGAGCGCGAACGGACTGATGCGGAAGTCGTGCACTTCCTTGCGCATCGGCTGGTACACGGTGGAGTGTGCCAGCGGGGTGATCGGCACTTCGCGTTTGAGGATCACCTGGGCCTGCTTGTACAGCTCGGTGCGCTCGGCCACATCGGTGGTGCGCTTGGCTGCCTTGACCAGCTTGTCGTAGTCCTCGAAGCACCACTTGGAGAAGTTGTTGCCGTCGACCGCATCGCAGCCATAGAGGGTGCCCAGCCAGTTGTCCGGGTCGCCGTTGTCGCCGCTCCAGCCGATCAGCATGGCGTCATGTTCGCCGCCCTTGGCACGCTTGAGGTACTCGCCCCACTCGTAGCTGACGATGCGCGCCTTGATGCCGATCTTGGCCCAGTCGGCCTGCAGCATCTCGGCGATCTGCTTGGCATTGGGGTTGTACGGGCGCTGCACCGGCATGGCCCACAGGGTGATCTCGGTGCCTTCCTTGACGCCCGCCGCCTTGAGCAGCGCCTTGGCTTTCTCGGGGTCGAAGGCCGGGTCCTTGATGTCCTCGTTATACGACCACTGGGTCGGCGGCATGCCATTGACGGCCAGCTGTCCGGCCTTCTGGTAAACGGCGTCGAGGATCGCCTGCTTGTTCACCGCCATGTCCAGCGCCTGGCGTACTTCCAGTTTGTCGAACGGCGGGTGGGTGACGTTGTAGGCGATATAGCCGACGTTGAAGCCCGCCTGCTCGGGCATCTGCAGGTTGGGGTCCTTCTGCAGCGACTCGATGTCCGCCGGACGCGGGAACAGGGTGACGTGGCATTCGCCGGCCTTGAGCTTCTGCATGCGCACCGAGGAGTCGGTGTTGATGGCGAAGATCAGGTTGTCGATCTTCACGTCGTCGGGCTTCCAGTAGTCCTTGTTGCCCTTGTAACGGATCACCGCGTCCTTCTGGTAGCGGCTGAACACGAAGGGGCCGGTGCCGATCGGCTTCTGGTTGATGTCGGAGGCCTTGCCGGCCTTGAGCAGCTGGTCGGCGTATTCGGCGGACTGGATCGAGGCGAAGCTCATCGCCAGGTTCTGCACGAACGCGGCGTCGACCTGGTTGAGGGTGAAGCGCACCGTCATGTCATCGAGCTTCTCCAGCTTGGCGATGTTGCTGTCCATGCCCATGTCGGTGAAGTAGGGAAACTCGGTGGGGTACGCCTTGCGGAAGGGGTGGTCCTTGTCGAGCATGCGTTCGAAGGTGAACAGCACGTCGTTGGCGTTGAACTCACGGCTGGGCTTGAAGTAGTCGGTGGTGTGGAACTTCACCCCGGGACGCAGCTTGAAGGTGTAGACCAGGCCGTCGTCGGAGACCGTCCAGCTCTCGGCCAGGCCGGGCTCGACCTTGGTGCCGCCACGCTCGAACTGGGTCAGACGGTTGAAGATGGTTTCCGCAGCGGCATCGAAGTCGGTGCCGGTGGTGTACAGGCCCGGGTCGAATCCGGCGGGGCTGCCTTCGGAACAGAAAACCAGGTTGGCGGCGCTGGCGAGGGGGGCGCTGGCGATCAGCCCAGCGGTCAGCAAAGCCTGGATAACGGCGTTCTTGCGCATCATGACCTCATCGTTGTTTTGCTTGTTTTTGAGGAGCCCCTTGTGGGGGCCTCCTGGCAAGCTATGCAGGGCGTGTGCCTGAGGCAAGTGCGCAAGTGGCGTAAAAAGGGTTAGCGCTACACGGGTGTAACTCGCTGTCGCATTTATGAACTTTTGTCGGGAAGAGATAGCAAAACGCCGTTATCTTTCGACAACGGCGCTGCTTTGTCGCGGGGCGCGGGTCAGGGCATCTGCACTTCGATGACGCCATCGGCGCTCACGGTCACCTGGCTGGTGCCGGCTTCGATCTGCGGAGTGGGGGCGGAATCCATCATCGCCATGCTCTTCGCCTCGAAGCCGCGCATGGCCATCGGCGGCTGGAAACCACCGGTGTTCAGGCTCAGGCTGACCAGCTTGTAGCCCTTGCCGCCGAGCGCCTGGGTGGCCAGCTGGGCACGGGCCTTGAAGGCATCCACGGCGTCCTTGAGCATGGCGTCCTCGCGTGTCTTGCGGGTATCGCTGGCGATGCTGAAGTCCATGCCGCCCATCTTCATCGACTGCAGCAGCTCACCAGTCAGCGAGGACAGGCGGGCGAAGTCGGCGCTCTCCATGCGCACTTCGGCGCGCTCGCGCCAGGCGGTGATCTTCTGGCCCTTGTCGTCATAGACCGGGTAGCTGTGGCGGCTGCCCAGCTTGACCGATACGCCTTTTACCTGGCGCACGTGCTCCAGGGTCTTGTTCAGGGTGTTGGTGATCTCCGCCGCCAGTTTGGCCGGGTCGGCATTCTGCGACTCGGTGTACAGGGTGACGTGCATCAGGTCATGAGCGACTTCCTGGTTCACCTCGGCGCGCAGGGCAATCTGGTTGTAGCGCGCTTCGTCGGCCAGCAGGCCGCTGCTGGCCAGGCCGGCGATGGTCAGGGCGATGGCGGAGGCGATACGGGGCATGGTGAGCATGTGCAGTTCCTTTTTCAGTGGCCTTGATGGCCGTTTCCCGAGGTTAGACGAAGACAGATGACCATCCGGGTTAAACCCGGTTCAGGTTTTTTTCAGGCCGCACAGCCGCGCCGAACAGGCGTGCGTCCGGTTGCCGCAGCGGCGGAAGGCCGCGCCAGGCTTGGTTATACTCGCTCCATTGACTGGAGTCGCCATGCTCGAACCCGTGCAGTTGTTGTCCGCCAGCCGCCAGAATCTCTGGCGCCTGACCCTCATTCGTATCCTCGTGCTCGCCGCCCAGGCCGGCTCCGTCGGGCTCGCGTACAAGTCGGGCGTGCTGGCGCTGCCCTGGTGCGAGTTGTCGATCACCCTCGGCATTTCCCTGCTGCTCTGCGTGGGCACGGCGCTGCGTTTGCGCGGTCCCTGGCCGGTCACCGAGGTAGAGTACGCCGTGCAGCTCGGCTGCGATCTGATCATCCACAGCGTGCTGCTGTATTACTCGGGTGGTTCGACCAACCCCTTCGTCTCCTATTACCTGGTGCCGCTGACCATCGCTGCGGCCACCTTGCCCTGGCTGTTCACCATCGTGCTGGCGGGGATGGCGCTGGCGGGCTACACCCTGTTGCTGGTGTGGACGCACCCGCTGGAACTGCCGGCGGCGCGCGAGAGCCTGCTGGTCTATGGCATGTGGCTGAGCTTCGCCCTGGCTGCCGCGCTGATCACCTTCTTCGTCGCCAAGATGGCCGAGGAACTGCGGCGCCAGGACGAGCTGCGTGCCGAGCGCCGTGAGGAGAGCCTGCGCGACCAGCAGTTGCTGGCCGTGGCCACCCAGGCTGCGGGCGCCGCCCATGAACTGGGTACGCCGCTGGCCACCATGAGCGTGCTGCTCAAGGAGCTGCGCCAGGAACACCGTGACAAGCCGGCCCTGCAGGACGACCTGGCCCTGCTGCAGGAGCAGGTCAAGCTGTGCAAGTACACCCTGCAGCAACTGGTGCGGGCGGCCGAGAACGACCGGCGCCAGGCGGTGGTGGAGCAGTCCTGCGTGGAATGGCTGGAAACCACCCTCAATCGCTGGCACCTGATGCGCCCCGAGGCCAGCTACCGCTACCAGTGCCTGGGGCGTGGCACGGCGCCGCGCATCATGCCGCCGGCCGACCTTACCCAGGCGCTGCTCAACCTGCTGAACAACGCCGCCGATGCCTGCCCGGACAAGCTCGATATCCGTCTGGACTGGGATCACCAGTGGTTGCGCCTGAGCATCCGCGACCATGGCGCCGGCGTCCCGCTGGCCATCGCCGAACAGCTGGGGCGGCCGTTCTTCACCACCAAGGGCAAGGGTTTCGGGCTCGGTCTGTTCCTCAGCCAGGCCAGCGTGACCCGTGCCGGTGGTACGGTTAAGTTGTATAACCATGAGGATGGCGGCACCCTCACCGAATTGAAGTTGCCGCGAGCCTATGGCGTGGCCTGACAAGGAAAACCTGCATGAGCGAAGAATCCCTGTTCGAAGGTGAAGAGCAGCCCCATCTGCTGCTGGTCGACGACGACCCGACGTTCACCCGTGTGATGGCGCGCGCGATGAGCCGCCGTGGCCTGCGTGTGTCCACCGCGTCCAGCGCCGAGGAAGGCCTGGCGATGGCCAAGGAAGACCTGCCCGACTACGCGGTGGTCGACCTGAAGATGGAAGGCGATTCCGGCCTGGTCCTGCTGCCCAAGCTGCTGGAGCTGGATGCCGAGATGCGCGTGGTGCTGCTCACCGGTTACTCCAGCATCGCCACCGCCGTCGAGGCGATCAAGCGTGGCGCCGCCAACTACCTGTGCAAACCGGCCGACGCCGACGACGTGCTGACCGCCTTGCTCTCCGAGCATGCCGACCTGGACAGCCTGGTGCCGGAAAACCCGATGTCGGTCGACCGTCTGCAGTGGGAGCACATCCAGCGTGTGCTGGCCGAGCATGAGGGCAACATCTCCGCCACGGCCCGCGCGCTGGGCATGCACCGTCGTACCTTGCAGCGCAAGTTGCAGAAGCGCCCGGTACGCCGCTGAGGCCATTGGCCCGGAGCGGTTCCGGGCCTCGCTTCATGGCCGCCGCAGGTGGCCACCCGATTTACCGGTAGCAGCATAAACATTAGCCGGCTAACATGCGTTGTCGTACAACTGCATCGGTGCCTTCATGCTCGCCGTCGCTGCACAAACCCTCGCTGTCACCGCCCCGGTGTTCGCCATGCTGTTTCTCGGTGTGGCGCTCAAACGCGTGCGCTGGATCGACGGCGCCTTCATCGATACCGCCTCGAGCCTGGTGTTTCGCGGCACCATGCCGACCCTGCTGTTTCTCGGGGTGATCAAGGCCGATCTGGATGCGGCGCTGCAACCGGGGCTGCTGACCTACTACGTGCTGGCCACGGTGGCCAGCTTCTTCCTGGCCTGGGGCTGGGCCGTCTGGCGCGTGCCGTTCGTGGACCGTGGCGTCTACACCCAGGGTGCCTTTCGCGGTAACAACGGTATCGTCGGGCTGGCGCTGGCCACCAGCATGTATGGCGATTACGGGCTGTCCCTCGGCTCGGTGCTCGCCGCGCTGGTGATCCTCTGCTACAACGCGCTCTCGGCCGTCGTGCTGGCCATCTACAGCCCGGGGGCGAAAACCGGCATGCGGGCCATCGCCCGCAGCATCGTCAGCAACCCGATGATCATCGGCGTGCTGCTGGCCGTGCCTTTCGCCTACTGGAAGATCGCCCTGCCGCAGTGGCTGCTCACCTCGGCGGAGTATTTCGCGCAGATGACGCTGCCGCTGGCGCTGATCTGCATCGGTGGCACGCTGAGCCTGGCCTCGCTGCAGCGCAGCAGCGGCACGGCCATCGGTTCGAGCCTGATGAAGATGGTCTGGCTGCCGCTGTTGAGCACCACCGGCGCCTGGCTCCTGGGTTTTCGCGATGCGGACCTGGCGATTCTCTTTCTCTACTTCGCCAGCCCGACGGCTGCGGCCAGTTTCGTCATGGCCCGGGCCGTCGGTGCCAACCATGAGCTGGCGGCGGCGATCATCGTCATCACCACCCTGGCGGCGGTGCTGACCACCAACTTCGGTCTGCTGCTGTTGCAGTGGGGGGGCTGGGTCTAGCCGGTCGTGGCCGGCGCTCGATGGAGCACCGGCAAGGCGGCTCCTACGAGGCGTTGCGCTGATAGTCGTCGATCACTTCCTGGGCGGCGCGGAAGGCATCGATGCTCGCCGGCACGCCGGCATAGACCGCACAGTGCAGCAGGGTTTCGCGGATTTCCTCGACGGTGCAGCCGTTGTTCAGCGCGCCGCGCACGTGCCCCTTGAGCTCCTGCGGGCACTTCAGTGCGGTCAGCGCGGCCAGGGTGATCAGGCTGCGGGTCGCGCGTGGCAGGCCGCTGCGCGTCCACACGCCGCCCCAGGCGTGTTCGTTGACGAAGTCCTGCAGGGGTTGGCTGAACTCGGTGGCATTGCCCTGGGCGCGCTCGACGAACGCCTCGCCCATGACTTCGCGGCGTACCTGCAGGCCGCGCTCGTGGTTCTCGCTCATGTTCAGATCTCCTGGCCGCGTTGCTTGTGCCAGGCACGCCCGGCGATGATCACCAGGGTAATGGCGGTCAGTGGCAGCGCATAGCCGATCATTGCGTCACCGAAGCTCTGGGCGAATGGGCGGCCGGTGGCGAACAGCACCACATAGAGGGTGTAGGCCACGTAGTAGGCGACGAACAGCAAGCCTTCCCAGCGGTTGATGCGATAGCCGCTGAAGAAGATCGGCAGGCAGGCGAAGGCCACGGCGATCATCACCGGGAAGTCGAAGGCCAGCGCGTTGGCGGCCACCGGGATGGCGTTCGGCGAGACCAGCGAGGCGAGGCCCAGGACGCACAGCAGGTTGAAGATATTGCTGCCGACGATGTTGCCGACGGCGATGTCGCGCTCACCCTTGAAGGCGGCGATGATCGAGGTGGCCAGTTCCGGCAGCGAGGTGCCGATGGCGATCACGGTCAGGCCGATCACCAGCTCCGACAGGCCCAGGGCGCGGGCCAGTTGCACGGCGCCGTCGACCAGCAGGTTGGAGCCGCCCACCAGCAGCGCCAGGCCGGCGAGCAGCAGGCCGAGGTTGACGGCCCAGGCGTAGGGCTTGGCCGGCTCGTCGAGGCCGAATTCCTTGGCGAACTCATCGTCTTCGCCGCCCTTGTCCTTGCGGCTGCTGTAGATCAGGAAGACGGTGTAGGTGATCACGCCCGCGAACAGCAGGGCGCCATCGAGACGGCTCAGCTGGCCGTCCCAGGCGAGTGCGTAGACCACCAGGCTGGCGCCGATCATGATCGGCACGTCCAGGCGGATCAGCTGGCGCGAAACGATCAGCGGGGCGATCAGTGCGGTCACGCCGAGGATCAGCAGGACGTTGGCGATGTTGCTGCCGATCACGTTGCCGAACGCCAGGTCGCCACTGCCGTTGAAGGCCGATTGCACGCTGACCGCCGTCTCCGGGGCGCTGGTGCCGAAGGCCACCACGGTCAGGCCGATCACCAGCGGGGGAATGCCGAACTGCGCGGCCAGCTTGGCGGCGCCGCGTACCAGCACTTCTGCGCCGGCGACCAGCAACACCAGGCCGGCGATCAAGTAGACGAAAGTCATCAGGGTCATTACAGGGAGGCTCCGAAAAAGTGCGGCTAGTGTAGCGATGGCGTCCGTGGCCGCCAGAGATTACGCAAGGTATTTGTTGCCAATTGTTCGTCAGTCCAGCGCTTGAAGCCGAACCGGCACCACGCCTGCACGCAGCATGTCCAGGCGCTCGGCGGCGGCGCGGGAGAGATCGATGATGCGCCCGCGCACGAACGGGCCGCGGTCGTTGATGCGCACCACCACGCTGCGCTCGTTGTTCAGGTTGGTGACGCGTACCCGTGTGCCGAAGGGCAGGGTGCGATGCGCGGCGGTCAGGGCGTGCTGGTCGAAACGCTCGCCGCTGGCGGTGCGCTTGCCATGGTGCGCCTGGCCATAATAGGAGGCCTTGCCGGTTTCGCTGCCGCCGCTACCGCCGAAGGTGGAGCAGCCGCCGAGCAGGACCAGCGCGCCAAGCAAGGCGCAGGTCTGTAGCCCGGATGCAATCCTGGGCGTTGCGGGCTCCCGGATTGCATCCGGGCTACGGGTCATCATCGCGGTATCTCCAGATAGAAAGACGCCGGGCAAGCCCGGCGTCGTTTCGGTGGGTCGAGGCTCAACCTTCGAGCTTTTTCTTCAGCAGTTCGTTCACTTGGCCCGGGTTGGCCTTGCCTTTCGAGGCCTTCATGGCCTGGCCGACGAAGAAGCCGAACATCTTGCCGCGCTTGGCTTCGTCCGCTGCACGGTACTGCTCGAGCTGCTCGGCGTTGGCCGCCAGCACTTCGTCGAGCATCGCCTCGATGGCGCCGGAGTCGGTGACCTGCTTGAGGCCCTTCTTCTCGATCACCTCGTCGGCGCTGGCGCCTTCACCGGCGGCCAGGGCTTCGAAGACCATCTTGGCGATCTTGCCGCTGATGGTGTTGTCCTTGATGCGCAGGATCATGCCGCCCAGTTGCTCGGCGGACACCGGCGACTGCTCGATCTCCAGGCCTTCTTTATTGAGCAGGCTGGACAGCTCGCCCATCACCCAGTTGGCCGACAGCTTGGCATCGCCGCAAGTCTTCTCGACCGCTTCGAAGTAGTCGGCCAGCTCGCGGCTGGCGCTCAGCACGCTGGCGTCGTAGGCGGACAGAGCGAACTGGCTCTCGAAGCGCTCGCGCTTCTGCACCGGCAGTTCCGGCAGCTGGCCGCGCAGGTCATCGAGGAAGCTGCGCTCGATCACCACCGGCAGCAGGTCCGGGCAGGGGAAGTAACGGTAGTCGTTGGCTTCTTCCTTGCCGCGCATGGAGCGCGTCTCGTCCTTGTTCGGGTCGTACAGGCGGGTTTCCTGTACCACCTTGCCACCGTCCTCGATCAGCTCGATCTGCCGCTGAATCTCGTGGTTGATGGCCTTCTCGATGAAGCGGAAGGAGTTGACGTTCTTGATCTCGGCGCGGGTGCCGAAGGCTTCCTGGCCTTTCGGGCGTACCGACACGTTGCAGTCGCAACGCAGCGAGCCCTCGGCCATGTTGCCGTCGCAGATGCCGAGGTAGCGCACCAGGGCGTGAATCGACTTCACATAGGCGACCGCTTCCTTGGCCGAACGGATGTCCGGCTCGGAGACGATTTCCAGCAGCGGCGTGCCAGCGCGGTTGAGGTCGATACCGCTCATGCCGTGGAAGTCTTCGTGCAGGCTCTTGCCGGCGTCTTCTTCCAGGTGCGCGCGGGTGATGCCGATGCGCTTGACGGTGCCGTCTTCCAGGGTGATGTCCAGGTGGCCCTTGCCGACGATGGGGTGATCCATCTGGCTGGTCTGGTAGCCCTTGGGCAGGTCCGGGTAGAAGTAGTTCTTGCGCGCGAAGACGTTGCGCTCGCCGATCTCGGCGTCGATCGCCAGGCCGAACATGCAGGCCATGCGCACCGCTTCGGCATTGAGCACCGGCAGGGTGCCGGGCATGCCGAGGTCAACCAGGCTGGCCTGGGTGTTGGGCTCGGCGCCGAAAGTGGTGGCGCTGGCCGAGAAGATCTTCGATTGGGTGCTGAGCTGAGCGTGAATCTCCAGCCCGATCACTGTTTCCCATTGCATCTTTAGTGTTCCTCAATCCTGTGTGGCGTCATCCAGCCCTCTCCCGGCGCTGCGCGCCACCCTCTCCCATGAATGGGAGAGGGGAAAAGGCTGCATGGCTGCGCCATGGCCTAGAAGCCGCTCGGTGCTTGGCTGTGCCAGTCAGTCACCTGCTGGTACTGATGCGCGATGTTGAGCAGGCGACCTTCCTGGAAGTAGTTGCCGAGCAGCTGCACGCCCACCGGCAGGCCATCGACGAAGCCGGCTGGCATCGACAGGCCGGGGATGCCGGCGAGGTTGGCGGTGATGGTGTAGATGTCCTCGAGGTAGGCCGACACCGGGTCGCCACCTTTTTCGCCGAGTTTCCATGCCAGGTTCGGCGTGGTCGGGCCGAGGATCACGTCGACGTCATTGAAGGCAGCGACGAAGTCGTTCTTGATCAGGCGGCGGATCTGCTGCGCCTTGATGTAGTAGGCGTCGTAGTAGCCGGCCGACAGCGCATAGGTGCCGACCATGATGCGCCGTTTCACCTCCGCACCGAAGCCTTCGCCGCGCGAACGCTTGTACAGGTCTTCGAGGTTGAGCGGATTCTCGCAGCGGTAGCCGAAGCGCACACCGTCGAAACGCGACAGGTTGGAACTGGCCTCGGCCGGGGCGATCACGTAGTAGGCCGGGATCGCATGCTGCAGGTTGGGCAGGCTGATGTCCTTGACGCTGGCGCCGAGCTTCTTCAGCTCCTCGACCACGGCCAGCACCTTCTCGCCGATACGGGCGTCGAGGCCGGCGCCGAAGTATTCCTTCGGCAGGCCGATGCGCAGGCCGGCCAGTGGCTGGGCGAGGGCGGCCAGGTAGTCATCCACCGGCTGGTCGACCGAGGTGGAGTCCTTGGCATCGAAGCCGGCCATGGCGCCGAGCAGCAGCGCGCAGTCTTCGGCGGTGCGGGCCAGCGGGCCGCCCTGGTCGAGGCTGGAGGCGTAGGCGATCATGCCCCAGCGCGAGACGCGGCCGTAGGTAGGCTTGATCCCGGTGAGGTTGGTCAGCGCCGCCGGCTGGCGGATCGAGCCGCCAGTGTCGGTGCCGGTGGCGGCCGGCAGCAGGCGTGCGGCGACCGCAGCCGCCGAACCGCCCGAGGAACCGCCCGGTACACGGCTGGTGTCCCAGGGGTTCTTCACCGGGCCGTAGTGGCTGGATTCGTTGGCCGAGCCCATGGCGAATTCGTCCATGTTCAGCTTGCCGAGGGTGACAGCGCCGGCGGCGGCCAGTTTCTCGACCACGGTGGCGTTGTACGGCGCCTTGAAGCCGGTGAGGATCTTCGAGGCACAGGTGGTCAGCACGCCTTCGGTGCAGAACAGGTCCTTGTGCGCGATCGGCGCACCGAGCAGGGCGCCGTTCTCGCCAGCGGCACGGCGGGCGTCGGCGGCCTGGGCCTGGGCGACCGCCTGTTCGGGCGTGACGGTGATGAAGCTGTTGAGCTGCGGATCTAGCTGCTCGATGCGCGCCAGCAGGCTGCGGGTCAGTTCTTCGGCGGAGAATCGCTTGGCCTCGAGGCCCTTGGCGATCTCGGCCAGGGTCAGTTGATGCATGTCAGCCCTTTCCTTATTCGATGACTTTCGGCACGAGGTACAGGCCGCTTTCCACGGCCGGGGCGATGGCCTGGTAGGCGTCGCGCTGATTGCCCTCGGTGGCCACGTCGGCGCGCAGGCGCTGGGTGGCTTCCAGCGGGTGGGCCAGGGGTTCGATGCCCTGGGTGTCGACGGCCTGCATCTGGTCGATCAGGCCGAGGATGTTGTTCAGGGTCTCGGTGGTTTGCGGAATATCGCCGTCATTCAGGCCCAGGCGGGCCAGGTGGGCGATTTTTTCCACCTCGGAGCGTTCAAGCGCCATTGGGGGGTCTCCAGTGGAAGTGTGACGGGGCGGGTGTCTGCCAATTGCTGCGCTCGGGCATCCCGCGTCGCCTGTAGGGAACGGATGTCGCGAGCCGGCGGTCAAAGGCCGCGATGTGCAGCTACAAGGCCCGGAAAAACAGGCAATCTACCATATTGCCGCCTTGCTCAAAATCCCTGCCGTTGTTAGAGTTTGCCGCACTTTTTTACCCACGCGTTGCCTAGGGTCCCTTCCTAATGTTCAAGAAACTGCGTGGCATGTTTTCCAGTGATCTGTCTATCGACCTGGGAACTGCCAATACCCTTATTTATGTGCGCGAGCGCGGTATTGTCCTGAATGAACCGTCCGTGGTCGCCATCCGCACCCACGGCAACCAGAAGAGTGTCGTGGCCGTCGGCACCGAGGCCAAGCGCATGCTCGGCCGTACGCCTGGCAACATCTCCGCCATTCGGCCGATGAAGGATGGCGTGATCGCCGACTTCAGCGTCTGCGAGAAGATGCTGCAGTACTTCATCAACAAGGTGCACGAGAACAGCTTCCTGCAGCCGTCGCCGCGCGTGCTGATCTGCGTGCCGTGCAAGTCGACCCAGGTCGAGCGCCGTGCCATCCGTGAATCGGCCCTGGGCGCCGGTGCCCGTGAAGTGTTCCTGATCGAAGAGCCGATGGCCGCCGCCATCGGTGCCGGCCTGCCGGTAGAGGAAGCCCGTGGCTCGATGGTCGTCGACATCGGCGGCGGCACCACCGAGATCGCCCTGATCTCCCTCAACGGCGTGGTCTATGCCGAGTCCGTCCGCGTCGGCGGCGACCGCTTCGACGAAGCCATCATCACCTACGTGCGCCGCAACTACGGCTCGCTGATCGGTGAAGGCACCGCCGAGCGCATCAAGCAGGAAATCGGTACCGCCTACCCGGGCGGCGAGATTCGCGAAGTCGACGTTCGCGGCCGCAACCTGGCCGAGGGCGTACCGCGCAGCTTCACCCTGAACTCCAACGAAGTGCTCGAGGCGCTGCAGGAATCCCTGGCGACCATCGTCCAGGCGGTGAAGAGCGCGCTGGAGCAATCGCCGCCCGAGCTGGCCTCGGACATCGCCGAGCGCGGCCTGGTGCTGACCGGTGGTGGCGCACTGCTGCGCGACCTGGACAAGCTGCTGAGCCAGGAAACCGGCCTGCCGGTGATCGTCGCCGAAGACCCGCTGACCTGCGTCGCCCGTGGCGGTGGCAAGGCGCTGGAAATGATGGATCGCCACGCCATGGACCTGCTCTCCACCGAGTAAGCGCCTGCCGTGGGGCTCGCTGTCGTGCCGCCTCCGGGCGGCACGCGCATATTCGAGCATTGCAGTACACTCGCCTCAACCTTCGCCAGATCGGTTTGCCCTTCGCATGAATTCGCGCGCTTTCCGCCCTCGTGGCGCACAAGGAGCAGGTCATTAAGCCGCTCTTCGCCAAAGGTCCTTCGCTGGGCATCCGCCTGCTGGTGCTGGCGGTGCTGTCGGCTGCGCTGATGGTGGTGGATGCCCGCTTCGAGGCGCTCAAGCCGGTGCGCAGTCAGATGGGCCTGGTGCTGACGCCGTTCTACTGGCTGGCGGACCTGCCGGTGCGGGCCTGGGATGGCGCGACCCAGCAGATTTCCTCGCGCAGCGAGCTGATGGCCGAGAACGAGAAGCTCAAGGCCGAGGCCCTGCTGCTGCAGCGCCGGCTGCAGAAGCTGGCGGCCCTCACCGAGCAGAACGTGCGCCTGCGCGAATTGCTCAACTCCGCCGCACTGGTGGATGACGAAGTGCTGGTCAGCGAGCTGATCGGCGTCGATCCCAACCCCTATACCCACCGCATTCTCATCGACAAGGGCGAGAAGGACGGCGTGTTCCTCGGCCAGCCGGTGCTCGATGCCCGTGGCCTGATGGGCCAGGTGGTCGAGATCATGCCCTACACCTCGCGGGTGCTGCTGCTCACCGACAACACCCACAGCATTCCGGTGCAGGTCAATCGCAACGGCCTGCGCGCCATTGCCGTCGGCACCGGCAACCCCGAGCGCCTGGAGCTGCGCCACGTGGCGGATACCGCGGACATCAAGGAAGGCGATCTGCTGGTCAGCTCCGGCATGGGCCAGCGCTTCCCGGCGGGCTATCCGGTGGCCACGGTCAAGGAAGTGATCCATGACTCCGGCCAACCGTTCGCCATCGTTCGCGCGGTGCCCACTGCGGCGCTCAATCGCAGCCGCTATCTGCTGCTGGTGTTTTCCGACCGGCGTACCCCCGAACAGCGCGCCAACGACTCCGCCGTGGCGCAGGAAGCCGCCGACCGTGAGGCCGAGCAGGCGCGACAGGGCGAGCAGGCACCCGCGGACGGGCAGACGCCGGCTGCGGACGCTGGCGCAGAGGAGACGAACTGATGGTTGGCGTGCAGCCTCGCAATGGCTGGGTGATCTGGCTCAGTCTCGCCCTGGGTTTGTTACTCAGTGTTTCGCCGTTGCCCGAGTTCATGCAGATCGGCCGCCCGCTGTGGGTCGCGCTGGTGCTGACCTACTGGGTGCTGGCCCTGCCGCACCGTGTCGGCATGACCACCGCCTGGGTTCTGGGCCTGGCGCAGGACGTGCTGTTCGGCACGTTGCTGGGGCAGAACGCGCTGATCCTGACGTTGATCACCTTCCTGGTGCTGAGCCTGCACCAGCGTCTGCGCATGTTCCCCATGTGGCAGCAGAGCATGGTGCTGATGGTGGTGTTCGGTCTGGCCCAGCTGGTTCAGCTGTGGCTCAATGCGCTGACCGGCAGTCGGCCGCCGACCCTGGCCTTCATCCTGCCGGCGCTGGTCAGTGCCCTGCTCTGGCCGTGGATCTGCGCCATCCTGCGTGGTCTGCACCTGCGCCTCAACGTCAACTGAGCGCGGCCCGCCGCACGGCTGGTCGCGGTTCGCCAACGGAGATACCCGCATGGCCGAGCTGTTCCTGGCCTCCGCTTCGCCCCGTCGGCGTGAACTGCTGGCCCAGATCGCTGTGCCATGTGTCACGCAAATCGCCTCGATAGATGAAACCCCGTTGCCAGCCGAGCCTGCCGCAGTCTATGTAGAGCGCCTGGCGCTGGAAAAGGCGCGTGCGGGGCTGCGTGCCCTGGGCGAGCGGGCCGATGCTGTGGTCCTGGGGGCCGATACGGCGGTGGTGCTGGATGGGCGCATTCTCGGCAAGCCGGCCGACTTCGCCGAGTCCCGCGAGATGCTCTTGAGCCTGTCCGGTCGCAGCCATCAGGTCATGACTGCAGTCGCCCTGGTGGGCACCGGGCGGGAGTCGTCCCGGGTGGTGACCAGCGAGGTGAGTTTCCGCACCCTCGGTGAGGCGGAGATCGCGGCCTACTGGGCCAGTGGCGAGCCCTGCGACAAGGCCGGCAGTTATGGTATCCAGGGCCTGGCGGCGGTGTTCGTCAACCGTGTGCAGGGCAGTTATTCGGCGGTGGTGGGGTTGCCGCTGTGCGAAACTGCCGAGATGCTTGGCCAGTTCGGTATTGCCTGCTGGCAGTTGCCGGCGCAAGGGGGCGTCTAGAAACGCAGGGCGTTTCCAGCGACTCCCGAAAGCTTGAGTCCGCGGGGCGGCGTTATGGTCCGGCCGGCATGATCACCAGGATGGATGCATGAGCGAAGAGATTCTGATCAACATCACGCCGATGGAATCGCGTGTGGCCGTAGTGGAAAACGGTGTGCTGCAGGAAGTGCACGTCGAGCGTACGCAGAAGCGTGGCATCGTCGGCAACATCTACAAGGGCAAGGTGGTGCGCGTGCTGCCCGGCATGCAGGCGGCCTTCGTCGACATCGGCCTGGAACGTGCCGCGTTCATCCATGCCTCGGAGATATCCACCCGCGAGGGCGCCGCGATCGAGCCGATCAGCGCGCTGGTGCACGAAGGCCAGAGCCTGGTGGTGCAGGTGACCAAGGACCCGATCGGCAGCAAGGGCGCGCGCCTGACCACTCAGCTGTCGATTCCGTCGCGCTACCTGGTGTACATGCCGCGCACCAGCCACGTCGGCATTTCCCTGAAGATCGAGGACGAAGCCGAGCGCGACCGTCTCAAGCAGGTGGTGGCCGACTGCGTGGCCGCCGAGGGAATCGAGGAGGCCGGCGGCTTCATTCTGCGTACGGCTGCCGAGGGGGCCGGTGCCGACGAGATCCTCATCGACATTCGCTACCTGCGGCGCCTGTGGGATCAGATTTCCGCGCAGGTGCAGACCGCCAAGGCGCCCTCGGTGATCTACGAGGACCTGTCGCTGGCACTGCGCACGCTGCGTGACCTGGTCAGCCCGCGAACCGAGAAGATTCGCGTGGACTCGCGCGAGACCTTCCAGAAGATCACTCAGTTCGTCGCCGAGCTGATGCCGGAGATTGCCGACCGCCTGGAACATTACCCCGGCGAGCGACCGATCTTCGACCTGTATGGCGTCGAAGACGAGATCCAGCGGGCGCTCGAGCGCAAGGTGCCGCTGAAGTCCGGCGGCTATCTGGTGGTCGACCCCGCCGAGGCGATGAGCACCATTGACGTCAATACCGGCGCCTTCGTCGGCCATCGCACCCTCGAAGAGACCATCTTCAAGACCAACCTGGAAGCGGCCACGGCCATCGCCCGCCAGCTGCGCCTGCGCAACCTGGGCGGGATCATCATCATCGACTTCATCGACATGGAGGACGAGGAGCACCAGCGCCAGGTGCTGCGCACCCTGGAGAAGCAGCTGGAGCGCGATCACGCCAAGACCAACATCATCGGCATCACCGAGCTGGGCCTGGTGCAGATGACCCGCAAGCGTACCCGCGAGAGCCTCGAACAGATTCTCTGCGAGCCGTGCAGCGCCTGCCAGGGGCGCGGCAAGTTGAAGACTCCCGAGACCATCTGCTACGAAATCTTCCGCGAGATCCTGCGCGAGGCGCGGGCCTACCAGGCGGAAAGCTACCGGGTGCTGGCGAACCAGAAGGTCGTCGACCGCCTGCTCGATGAAGAGTCGGGCAACGTCGCCGATCTCGAAGCCTTCATCGGCCGCACCATCAAGTTCCAGGTGGAAACCATGTATTCCCAGGAACAGTACGATGTGGTGCTGCTCTGAGCGCCGCGAGCGCTGAGGTGAACGGCCTGGTGCGCCTGTTCACCACCTTGCTGCGCTGGGGGCTGGGTGTCCTTGCCGCGCTGCTGGTGCTGGCGGCGCTGTACGTCAGCCTGGGGCGCGAACTGGTGCCGCTGGTGGCCGAGTACCGCCTCGAACTGGAGGACAAGGCCAGCGCGCAGCTGGGCGTGCCCGTACGTATCGGCCGGCTCGAAGGGCGCTGGCAGGGGTTCTCCCCGGTGCTGCTGGCGCACGATGTGCGCCTGGGCGCAGAGGACGACGGGCTGAGCCTGGAGCGCGTACAACTGGTGCCCGATGTGCTGGCCAGCCTGCTGGCACGCCAGCCCCGCATCGCCCACCTGCAGTTCGACGGTTTGCAGCTGAACCTGCAGCAGGACAGCGAAGGGCGCTGGCATCTGCAGGGTTGGCCACAGCGCGGCGAGCGGCAGATGGATGTCGAGCAGCTGTTGCGGCAGTTGCAGGCGGTGCGGCGGGTCAGCCTGTTCGACAGTCGCGTGGTGCTGCAGCCGCTCGATCAGGAACCGTTGCTGCTCAGCTACGTCAATCTGAGCCTGAGCTACGGCAGCAGCCGGCAGCGCCTCGACGGCCGCCTGCTGCTCCCCGACGGCCAGCCGGTCGCCCTGCGGCTGCGCACGCGCATGCAGCCCGAGACCTGGCGCGAGACGGAGTCCGAGCTCTACCTGAGCCTGCCGCAGAGTGACTGGGCAACGTGGTTGCCCAAGTCGCTGCTGGGCGACTGGCAGGTGCAGCGTCTGCAGGCCGGTGGCGAACTCTGGCTGCAAGGGCGTGGGCTGGCCCTTGATAAAGCTGCGCTGCGCCTGCATGCGCCCGAGCTGGTGGGCGGTCGGGCCAAGCGTGAAGCCGTGACCCTCAAGGACCTGGCCTTCAACGCCTTCTTCGAACACGACGAGCAGGGCATGCGCGGGCAGATCGACTCCCTGGCCATGACCCATGGCGAGCAGCGCATCGGCGAGTTGCACCTGAACCTGAAACAACTCGATGGCGGCGAGACCGACGAGCGCTGGGCGCTGACGGCTGACCGTCTCGACCTGGCGGCCTGGGCGCCGCTGGTGCAGGCGCTGGCGCCCATGCCCGACGCGGCCCACGACGCCCTGGTCGCGCTGGCGCCCGTCGGCGTGGTCAACAACCTGTTGCTCGACTACTACCCGCAGCACCAGGGTGCCGAGCGCCTGCGCTTCGCTGCCAATCTGCAGCAGGTGGGCGTCCAGGCCTACCACGGCGCGCCGGCTGCCGAAAATGTCAGCGGCAGCGTCTCCGGCAACCTGTTCAAAGGCGAGTTGCGCCTGAACAGCGAGAACTTTGCCCTGCACCTGAATGAACTGTTTCCCAAACCCTGGCGCTATCGCCATGCCCAGGCCCGCCTGAGCTGGGACTGGAGCGAAGCCGGCCTGACCCTGTACAGCCCCTACATGCGTGTCGACGGCGAGGAAGGGCAGGTTGCGGGTGACATGCTGATCCGCCTGCTGCGAGATCCCGAGGCCGAGGACTACATGGACCTGCGTGTCGGTCTGCGCGACGGCGATGCGGCCTTCACCGAGAAGTACCTGCCGAGTCTCTCGCCCGGCATGAGCCCGGAACTCGATCATTGGCTGAAAACGGCGATTCGTGCCGGCCACGTCGAGGAGGGCTACTTCCAGTACCAGGGCTCGTTGCACAAGGGTGCACCGCTGGCGGCGCGCAGCCTCAGCCTGTTCTTCAAGGTCAGGGATGCCGAGCTGGCCTTCCAGCCTGGCTGGCCATCGCTGCGTGACGGCGCCGGCGAAGTGCTGATCGAAGATGATGCCGTGCGGGTGCGCCTGCAGCAGGGGCGCCTGCTCGACAGTCAGGTCACGGACGTGAGCGCCAACATCCCGCTGCTGCATGACGGCAAGGCGCCGCACCTGTACCTCGATGGCGACGTGCAGAGCAGCCTGAGCGATGCCATCAAGCTGCTGCAGGAGGCGCCTCTGGGCACCTCGCAGATCTTCGCCGGCTGGCAGGGCGAGGGGCCGCTGGCCGGGCGCCTGAAGCTGGATATCCCGCTGCACAAGGGGGATGCCCCGGTCGTGGTAGTGGACTTCGCCACCGAAGGCGCGCGTCTCAAGTTGCCCAACCCGGACCTGCAGCTGAGCAAGGTGAAGGGCGCGTTTCGTTTCGACAGTGCGGCGGGCCTCAGCTCGCCCGACGTGCGTGGCGAGGTGTTCGGGCGCCAGGTGCGCGGCAAGATCAGTGCCGAGGGCTCGCGCGGTCAGGCCAGAACCCTGTTCGATCTGCGCGGGCAGGTGCAGGTCGACACTCTCAACAAATGGTTGAATGGTCCGCAGGCGCTGCCTGTCAGCGGCCTGCTGCCCTATCGCCTGCGCCTGACGCTGGATGGCGACGACAGCCAGCTGCGCGTCGATTCCAATCTGCTCGGGGTGAATGTGGCGCTGCCCGCGCCCTTCGGCAAGGGCGCCGAGCAGGAGGCCTATGCCGACTGGCGCATGACGCTGTCCGGCAAGGAGCGCCGCTACTGGGCCGACTATCGCGGGCTGGCCAGCCTGAACCTGGCGGCGCCGCCGACGGCACTGGCCGAGGGCCGTGGCGAGCTGATGCTGGGCGGGGCGCCCGCCCGGCTGCCCACCAGCCAGGGCCTGCGTGTGCGTGGTCGCCTGGCCGAGCTGGACCTGGATGCCTGGAAGCAGTTCATCGCGGATCACCCGCTGAAGGTGGACGCTGACAGCCAGCGCCTGTTCCGCAGCGCCCAGCTGGATATCGGCCGTTTCAAGGGCTTCGGCCAGGAAGTCGAGCAGCTCGCCGTCGGCCTCGAGCGAGAGTCTCAGGGCTGGGCGCTGCAGCTCGACAGCGCATTGGCGAGCGGGCGGGTGGTGCTGGCGGACGCCGAGGGCGTACCCATCCAGGTCGACTTGCAGCATGTCAGCCTGCCAGCTCCGGCCGCCGATGCTGCGAGCGTCACCGATGCCCCGGACCCTCTGGCGAATGTCGACCCCCGGCAGATTCCGGCGCTGGATATCAGGATCGACCGCGTACAGCGGGGTGACAAGGTGCTGGGGGCCTGGTCGCTGAAGGTTCGGCCCGAGGCGCAGGGGGTGCGCTTCGACGAACTCGACCTCGACCTGCGCGGGCTGAAGATCAGTGGCAGCGCCGGCTGGCGCGGCACGCCAGGCAACCTCCAGAGCTGGTACAAGGGCCGCCTGCACGGCGAGGACCTTGGCCAGGTACTCAAGGCCTGGGATTTTGCGCCGAGCGTCACCAGCGAGCGCTTCCGGTTGGATGTCGATGGCAACTGGCCGGGCTCGCCGGCGTGGTTCTCCCTCAAGCGGTTCTCCGGCAACCTCGACCCGTCGCTGCGCAGCGGCCAGTTCGTCGAGGTGCAGGGTTCGGCACAGGCCTTGCGGGTGTTCGGCTTGCTCAACTTCAATTCGATCGGCCGCCGCCTGCGTCTGGATTTCTCCGACCTGCTGGGCAAGGGCCTCAGCTACGACCGGGTCAAGGGCAACCTGCAGGCGACCGATGGCGTGTTCGTCACGCACGAGCCGATCACCCTGACAGGGCCCTCGAGCAACCTGGAACTCAATGGCAACCTGGACATGCGCAACGAGCGCATCGACGCCAAATTGCTGGTGACCCTGCCGGTGACCAACAACCTGCCGCTGGCGGCGTTGATCGTCGGTGCGCCGGCCATCGGCGGTGCACTGTTCGTGGTGGACAAGCTGCTGGGCGACAAGGTGGCGCGTTTCGCCAGCGTGCAGTACGACGTCGACGGCCCGCTGCAGGATCCCAAGATCAGCTTCGACAAACCCTTCGAGAAACCGCAATGAAGCGCCGCCTTGGCGTACGCTGTCAGCACCGGAGGCAATGAGCGCAGCCATGAATCTTGCCGTGATACAGATGGTCAGCCAGGCAGAGGTGCGGGCCAACCTCGCGCAGGCTAGGCGTTTGCTGGAGCGTGCCGCACAAGGTGGTGCGCGCCTTGCCGTGCTGCCGGAAAACTTCGCGGCCATGGGCCGGCGCGACCTGGCCGCCATCGGGCGTGCCGAGGCCATGGGCGAGGGGCCGATTCTGCCCTGGTTGAAACAGACCGCCCGTGACCTCAGCTTATGGATAGTGGCCGGTACGCTGCCGCTGCCACCGGATGACGACCGCGACGGCAAGCCACGGGCCTGTTCGTTGCTGATCGATGAACAGGGTGAGCGTGCCGCACGCTATGACAAGCTGCACCTGTTCGATGTCGACGTGGCGGACAATCGTGGCCGCTATCGCGAATCGGACGACTTCGCCCATGGCGAGCAGGTGGTGGTGGTCGACACGCCGGTCGGTCGGCTCGGGCTGACGGTATGCTATGACCTGCGTTTCCCCGAGCTGTATGGCGCGCTGCGTGAAGCCGGAGCCGAGCTGATCAGCGTGCCGGCGGCATTCACCGCGGTGACCGGCGCGGCCCACTGGCAGGTGCTGACCCGTGCCCGCGCCATCGAGACCCAGTGCTACCTGCTGGCGGCCGGTCAGGGCGGGGAACACCCCGGGCCACGCTGGACGTTCGGCCATTCGGCCATCATCGACCCCTGGGGGGGCGTGCTGGTCGAGCAGGATCAGGGCGAAGCCGCCTTGCTGGCTTCACGCGATGGCGCCGAGCAGGCGGCCATTCGCCAACGCATGCCGGTGCAGCAGCACCGCCGTCTTTTTTCATCGGGCGTCGCACGCCCGATCGTTGTGGAGTGACCATGAATACGATGTTGCAATCCGTCAGCGAGCACCTGCTCGCCCCAGGCGACCTGACTCTGGATAGCCTCGGCTCGGTGCTGGGTGAGGTCGCCGGGCCGGGTATCGACGCGGCTGATCTGTATTTCCAGAGCCAGGTATCCGAGTCCTGGGTGCTGGAGGACGGGATCGTCAAGGAGGGCAGCTTCAATCTCGATCAGGGCGTCGGCGTGCGTGCGCAGTCGGGCGAGAAGACCGGCTTCGCCTACAGCAACGCGATCAGCCTCGATGCGCTGCAGCAGGCGGCGCGTGCGGCGCGCTCGATCTCGCGCGCCGGCCAGCAGGGGCGCGTGCAGGCCTTCGTCAGCCCGCAGGTGACCCAGCTGTATGCCCGGGACAATCCGCTGGATGTCATCGACCGGGCCGAGAAGGTCGAGTTGCTGCAACGCATCGATCGCGCCACGCGTGCGCTGGACCCGCGCATCAAGCAGGTGACCGTGAGCCTGGCCGGGGTCTGGGACCGCATCCTGGTGGCGGCCCATGATGGCAGCCTGAGCGCCGACATCCGCCCGCTGGTGCGTTTCAACGTCAGCGTCATCGTCGAGCAGAACGGCCGTCGTGAGCGTGGCGGGCATGGCGGTGGCGGACGCACCGACTACCGCTATTTCCTCAGCGAGGATCGCGCCATGGGCTATGCCCGTGAAGCGCTGCGCCAGGCGCTGGTCAACCTGGAAGCCGTTGCCGCGCCTGCCGGGACCCTGCCGGTGGTGATGGGCGCGGGCTGGTCGGGCGTGCTGCTGCACGAAGCGGTAGGCCATGGCCTGGAAGGCGATTTCAACCGCAAGGGCAGCTCGGCGTACAGCGGCAAGGTGGGCGAGAAGGTCGCGTCCAGCCTGTGCACCATTGTCGATGACGGCACCCTGGCCGAACGTCGCGGCTCGCTCAGCGTCGATGACGAAGGCACGCCGACACAGTGCACCACGCTGATCGAGAACGGCGTGCTCAAGGGCTACATGCAGGACAAGCTCAACGCCCGCCTGATGGGCGTCGCCGCCACTGGTAACGGCCGGCGCGAGTCCTACGCGCATCTGCCGATGCCGCGCATGACCAACACCTACATGCTGGCTGGCGAGAGCGATCCGGAAGAAATCATCCGTTCGGTGAAGAAGGGCATCTATTGCGCCAACCTGGGCGGTGGCCAGGTGGACATCACCAGTGGCAAGTTCGTGTTCTCCACCAGCGAGGCCTACCTGATCGAGGACGGCAAGATCACTGCGCCGGTCAAGGGCGCCACCTTGATCGGCAATGGGCCGGAAGCCATGAGCCGCGTGTCCATGGTCGGCAACGACCTGGCCCTGGACAGCGGCGTCGGCACCTGTGGCAAGGACGGCCAGTCGGTGCCGGTAGGCGTTGGTCAGCCGACGCTGAAGATCGATGCGATCACGGTCGGCGGTACCGGTGCCTAGAGGGTGCGAGGTCAGCGCAGGCCGCGCTGGATCTCGTCGAGTTCACGGATGTACTTGAACACCTTGCGTGCGGCCGCCGGCGGTTTGTTGCGCGCGGCCTCGTGCTGGGCATGACGTATCAGGCTGCGCAGGTGCTGGCGGTCCGCGTCGGGGTAGAGCTCGAAAAAGCTTTCCAGGGCGCTGTCGCCTTCGCCGATCAGGCGGTCGCGCCAGCGCTCGAGGGCGTGAAAGCGCTCGTTGTATTCACGGGTGGAAGTGTCCACCTGGTCGATCATGGCGAGGATCGCCTCGACATCCTGTTCACGCATCAGCTTGCCGAGGAACTGGATGTGGCGTTTGCGCGCCGCGTTGGCCGTATGCTTCGGCGCTTCGGCCAGTGCCCGGCGCAGGGCGTCGGTCAGCGGCATCTTGGCCAGCAGGTCGGGTTTGAGCGTGGTCAGTCGCTCGCCGAGTTCCTGCAGGGCATGCAGTTCGCGCTTGACCTGGGATTTGCTCTTCTCCAGGGAGAAGTCGTCGAAAGAATCAGACATGGGGCGGGTCCAGATGGAAACGCCGCCATGATAACAGCAGCTGCGAGCTTCAAGCTTCAAGCGAAAAACGGGTTCGGCGTTTTTCTTGTAGCGAGGAGCTTGTAGCTTGAAGCTGCTTTTTAGGAGTCGTTATGAGTGAGTTAGAACAGATCGGGCCGCAGGCCTTGCCAGAGCTGCAGCAGCAGGTCGAGAGCATTCTTGCCGAGGCGGCGCGCCAGGGTGCCAGTGCGTGCGAAGTGGCGGTCTCGATCGGCCAGGGACTGTCGACCACGGTGCGTCAGCGCGAAGTGGAAACCGTGGAGTTCAACCGCGACCAGGGCTTCGGCATCACCCTGTACGTCGGCCAGCGCAAGGGCTCGGCCAGTACCTCGGCGACCGGCCTCGACGCCGTTCGCGAGACGGTGGCGGCGGCGCTGGCGATCGCCAGGCACGCATCCGAAGACGAATGCGCCGGCCTGGCCGACGCGGCGCTGATGGCGCGCGAGTTGCCGGAACTGGACCTCTATCACCCCTGGGCGATCAGCCCGGAGCAGGCGGTGGAGCAGGCGCTGGCGTGCGAAGCGGCGGCCTTCGCTGCTGACCCGCGCATCAGCAACGCCGATGGCACCAGCCTCAACACCCATCAGGGTTGCCGCGTGTACGGCAACAGCCATGGCTTCATCGGCGGTTACGCCAGCACCCGGCACAGCCTGAGCTGCGTGATGATCGCCGAGGGCGAAGGGCAGATGCAGCGTGACTACTGGTACGACGTCAACCGCCAGGGCGAGTTGCTGGCCGACGCCGCCGGTATCGGCCAGCGCGCGGCGCAACGTGCCGTCAGCCGCCTGGGCGCACGCCCCGTGCCGACATGCGAAGTGCCGGTGCTGTTCGCAGCGGAGCTCGCCGGGGGGCTGTTCAGTCACCTGCTGGCAGCCATCTCCGGTGGCAACCTCTATCGTCACTCGTCCTTCCTGGAAGGGGCGCTCGGCCAGCGCCTGTTCCCCGAGTGGCTGAGCCTCGATGAGCGTCCGCACCTGCCGCGAGCCCTGGGCAGCGCTGCGTTCGATGGCGACGGCCTGGCCACCTATGCCAAGCCATTCGTGGACAAGGGCGAACTGGTGTCCTACGTGCTCGGCACCTACTCCGGCCGCAAGCTGGGCCTGCCCAGCACGGCCAACTCGGGGGGCGTGCACAACCTGTTCGTCACTCATGGCGACGAGGACCAGCAGGCGCTGATCCGGCGCATGGGGCGCGGGCTGCTCGTGACCGAGCTGATGGGGCAGGGGCTCAACCTGGTGACCGGCGATTATTCGCGTGGCGCCGCCGGTTTCTGGATCGAGAACGGCGAGATCCAGTTCCCGGTGCAGGAAGTCACCATCGCCGGCAATCTGCGCGACATGTTCGCCCAGATCGTCGCGGTCGGCAGCGATCTGGAGCGCCGTGGCAACATCTGCACCGGCTCGGTACTGATCGAGCGGATGACGGTCGCCGGCAGCTGATCCCCAGGCCGACCGCCGCGTCGGCTTTTCTCGTTGCGCGCCCGCTGCACGGTGCGCAGCGAAGCCCACACGGATTGCGTGTTGATTATCTCATGAGAATGGGAATAAATATCATTACGTAATCTGGTGGGCCTCTATGCACAATCCCTACTCCTCGCTCTGTCTCGACTGCTGGCACTGGCAAGGTCTGCGCATTCGCTGCGCGCTGCTGCCGGACGACCCGCGCCTGTTCGATTTCCACGAGGCGCAGGGGCGTCAGCTGGTCGCGCAGGGGCGCCTGGACGCCTGGCGGATGTGGTGGCACCTGGCGCAGTTGCTGCTCGACAGCGCTGCCGATCCGGCATTGCCCTGGCATTGGCGCAGCCAGTGCCTGGACCGTGCCTGGCGCCCCCTCTACGCCCTGCAGATGCTCGCCAGTGATCGCCGCCGCCTGCTGCGCCTGGATGCATTGCGCAGCCGCCTGGCCCACCTGCGCCTGGCGCCATCGCTTTCCTACGACGAATCAGCTGAGGGACCATCCCATGCTTGAAATGACTGCTAGCACCCGTATCGAACGCGACAGCATGGGGGAGCTGGCCGTACCCGGTGGCGCGCTCTATGGCGCACAGACGCAGCGCGCGGTGAACAACTTCCCGATCTCCGGGCAACGTATGCCGGCCGCTTTCGTGCGTGCGCTGATCCTGGCCAAGGCGGCTGCGGCGCGGGCCAACGTCGAGTTGCAGCAGCTCGATGCGCCGATGGGCGATGCCATTGTCAGCGCCTGCCAGCAACTGCTCGACAGCGATTTCATGGCGCATTTCCCGGTGGACGTGTTCCAGACCGGCTCTGGCACCAGCTCCAACATGAACGCCAACGAGGTGATCGCCACCCTGGCCAGCGACCTGCTGGGCGATGCGGTCAGTGCCAACGATCACGTCAATTGCGGGCAGAGCAGCAATGACATCATTCCCACGACCATTCACGTCAGCGCCGCCATCGAGCTGCATGAGCGCCTGCTGCCGGCGCTTGGCCACCTGCTGCAGGCGCTGTGCGAGAAGTCGCTGGAAGTGCGCCCTTACGTGAAGACCGGGCGGACCCATCTGATGGACGCCATGCCGGTGCGCATGAGCCAGGTGCTCGACGGCTGGGCGCAGCAGATCCAGGCCAATATCGAGCACCTGCGTCATCTGCAACCCTCCCTGCAGGCGCTGGCCCAGGGCGGTACGGCGGTGGGCACCGGGGTCAACGCGCACCCGCGCTTTGCCGAGCAGTTCTGCCAGGAGCTGAGCACCCTGAGTGGTCTGCCTTTCACCACCGGCACCAACTTCTTCGCCCTGATCGGTTCGCAGGACACCGCCGTTGCCGTCTCCGGTCAGCTGAAGACGGTAGCGGTGTCGTTGATGAAGATCGCCAACGACCTGCGCTGGATGAATTCGGGGCCTCTGGCCGGCCTGGCCGAGATCGAGCTGGAGGCCTTGCAGCCTGGCTCTTCGATCATGCCGGGCAAGGTCAATCCGGTGATCCCGGAAGCGACCGCGATGGTGGCGGCGCAGGTGATCGGCAACGACGCGGCCATCGCCATCGCCGGCCAGTCCGGCAACTTCGAGCTCAACGTGATGCTGCCGCTGGTGGCCGACAACCTGCTGTCGAGCATGCAGTTGCTGAGCAATGCCAGCCGCCTGCTGGCCGACCGGGCGATCAGCAGCTTCAAGGTCAACCAGCCGAAGCTCAGGGAAGCGCTGGAGCGCAACCCGATTCTAGTTACCGCGCTCAACCCGCTGATCGGCTACCTCAAGGCCGCGGAGATCGCCAAGCAGGCCTACCGCGAACAGCGGCCGATCATCGATGTGGCGCTGGAGCACACCGAGCTGAGCCGTCAGCAACTCGAGCATCTGCTCGACCCGGAGAAACTCACCGCAGGCGGTCTGTAAATCCACTGGCGAGCAGCCGGGAGGTAACCATGGAGCACTGGAAACACATCATCGAAGCGGGCAACCGCTGCTTTCGGGACGGCGACTGGGTGCAGGCCCGCGAGCTCTATCTGCAAGCCCTGGCCGAGGCTCAGGTGCTGTTCGGGCGCTGGCACGAGCACAACATGGCAGTGGCCGCGTTCGTGATCTCGCACCACAACCTGGCCGATCTGCATCTGACGTTGGGCCAGCCGGAGGAGGCGGCGGAGAACCTCTGCGCCAGCCATGAACGCCTGTTGCAGACCCTGGGCGACGCGCAGCAGCCCCAGGCACTGCGGGATATCGCCATGCATCACAGCCGGCGTACCTACATCGAACTGCTGCGGTTCATCGCCGAGCACGGCGCATTCCCGCGTACCGACCGCTTGCTGGGGGCGCCGAGCAGGCGTCAGCAGCACCTGGCCTGCAATGGCCGTCACTGTCACTGAAGGATGACGTCAATGCCTTATCAGCTTCCGCCGCTGGCCTACGCCTACGATGCCCTGGAGCCGCATATCGATGCGCAGACCATGGAAATTCACCACACCAAGCATCATCAGACCTATATCAACAACCTCAACGCGGCGCTGCAAGGTACGGCGTACGCCGAGCAGGACGTCGAGCACTTGCTGCGTCAGGTCAGCGAGCTGCCGCAGAGCCTGCAGGGCGCGGTGATCAACCAGGGGGGTGGCCACGCCAATCACAGCCTGTTCTGGCAGGTGATGTCGCCCAGCGGAGGCGGCGTGCCCGAGGGGGAACTGGCGTTGGCGATCGATACCGAACTGGGTGGTTTCGCGGCATTCAAGGAGGCCTTCACGCAGGCGGCGCTGAGTCGTTTCGGCAGTGGCTGGGCCTGGCTCAGCGTGACGCCGCAGCGCAGGTTGCTGGTCGAGAGCAGCGCCAATCAGGACAGTCCGCTGATGCACGGCAACACGCCGATTCTCGGGCTGGACGTCTGGGAACATGCCTACTACCTGCGTTACCAGAACCGCCGGCCGGAATACATTGGTGCCTTCTACAACGTCATCGACTGGGCGGAAGTGGCGAGTCGATTCCGACGGGCGTCGAGCTGAGGATGCGCCTGGTGATGCTGCGGCGAACCTTGCTGAGCCCCTCGGCAGCCGCCAACGGACGAGTACTGCGCTATCTGCTGGGTGGGGCCATCCTGTTCAGCGGTGCGTTGCTGCTGTTCATCCAGTCGACTGCGCTGCTCGACCCGCACGCGCAGCCGCGCTTGATGGATGCCTTGCAGGGCGGGCTGTTGTGCGCGCTCGGCACGGCGTCAGGCGCGCTGCCGGTATTGTTCATGCGCGAGTTGTCCCAGCGCTGGCGTGACCGTCTGCTCGGCTTCGGTGCCGGTGTCATGCTTGCGGCGGCAGTGTTCTCTCTGTTGATACCGGCGCTGGACGTGGCGCGCACACAGGGGTTCGGCCCCTGGTCGGCTGGCGCGCTGGGCAGTGCTGGCCTGTTGCTGGGCGCGGCTGGGTTGCTCGGTTTGGCGCGTTTGCTGGACGCGCGACAGTGCCTGCCGGATACGCAGGCCGGTCTGACGCCGGGCGTGCTGCTGTTCGTCATCGCCATCATGCTGCACAACGTACCGGAAGGGATGGCTGTCGGTGTTGCTGTCGGGGCCGGACTGAGCGGCGCCGAGGGCCTGGTGATCGGTATCGCCCTGCAGGACGTGCCGGAGGGGCTGATCGTCGCCCTGGTGCTGGCCAGTGCCGGTATGGGGCGGGGTAGGGCGGTGCTGATCGGCGCGGCGTCCGGGTTGGTCGAGCCGCTGTTCGCGGTGCTCTGCGCCTGGGTGGTGAGCCTGTCGCAGTTACTGTTGCCTTGGGGGTTGGCGCTGGCTGCGGGGGCCATGCTGGTCGCCGTGACTCACGAAGTCATTCCCGAGTCGCACGGCAACGGTTATCGCGGCGATGCCAGTCTGGCACTGGCGATGGGCTTCTGCCTGATGATGGTGCTGGATACGGCCCTGGCCTAGAACTGAAGAGCCGGGTGCAACTGGTCGCGGCCTTACTCGCCTTCCTCGAAGTAGTTCTCGATCAGGCCGACCAGGGCTTCCATCGCTTGCTGCTCCTGTTCGCCTTCGGTCGACAGGTGCACATCGGTGCCCTTGCCGGCCGCGAGCATCATCACAGCCATGATGCTCTTGCCATCGACCAGGCTCTCGGGGCTTCTGCCAATGCGCACCTGGCAGGGGTAGGTCGTGGCCACGCCAACGAACTTGGCCGCAGCACGTGCGTGCAGGCCGAGCTTGTTGATGATGGTGATATCGCGTGCTGGCATCGCGGCGGGGCTCCTTAGCTGAGGTCGCGGTGACGCACCTGGACGTTCTTCAGTTTCTCTTTCAGTGCCTGGCTCAGGCGGCTGGCCAGGTAGACCGAACGGTGGTGACCGCCGGTGCAGCCGATGGCGACGGTCACGTAGGCCCGGTTGCTGGCGGCGAAGCGGGGCAGCCACTTGTCCAGATAGACGAGAATGTCCTGATACATTTCTTCCACTTCCGGTTGCGCCGCCAGGTAGTCGATCACGGGCTGGTCGAGGCCGGAGTAGTCGCGTAATTCGGGTTTCCAGTATGGATTGGGCAGGCAGCGGGCGTCGAACACCAGGTCGGCGTCCACCGGCATGCCGCGCTTGAAGCCGAAGGACTCGACCAGAAATGCCGTGCCGGTCTGCTCCTGGCCCAGCAGGCGGAGCTTGAGGGCATCGCGCAACTGGTACAGGTTCAGGCGTGTGGTGTCGATCCTCAGGTCGGCGCGATCGGTGATCGGTGCCAGCAACTGGCTTTCGTAGGCGATCGCCTCGGCCAGCGAGCGGTTGTCATTGGTCAGCGGGTGGCGCCGGCGGGTTTCCGAGAAGCGCTTGAGCAGGGTGTCGTCTTCGGCATCGAGATAGAGCACGTCGCAGCGAATGTTGCGCTGGCGTACTTCATCGAGCAGCTCGGGAAAACGCTTGAGCTGGCTCAGCAGGTTACGTGCATCGATGGATACCGCGACCTGTGGCAGGAGCATGTCGCTGTGCGGCAGAAAGCGTTCGGCGAGATCAGGCAGGAGGCCGGCTGGCAGGTTGTCGATGCAATAGAAGCCGTTGTCCTCAAGGACATCGAGGGCGGTGCTCTTGCCCGAGCCCGAGCGACCGCTGACGATGATCAGGCGCATGCTTATTGACCGTTCTGAGTGTCCACGACCACTTGGTAAAGGTCTTCGCCGCTTGAGGCATGGCGCAGACGTTCACGTACGTCGCCGCGGTCGAGCATGCTGGCGATCTGGCGTAGCAGCTCGAGGTGAGCGTCGGTTGCGGCTTCCGGCACTAGCAGTACGAACAGCAAGTCGACCGGGGCGCCGTCGATGGCGTCGAAGTCCACTGCGGTGTCCAGATGCAGCACGGCGCTGATCGGTTCACTGCAGCCAGCCAGGCGACAGTGAGGAATGGCGATGCCGTTGCCGAAACCGGTCGAGCCGAGTTTCTCGCGGGCAATCAGGCTTTCGAAAATGTCCTGGGCATCCAGGTCGGGAAGATCGCGGGCGACCAGGTTGGCGATCTGTTCGAGCACGCGTTTCTTGCTGCCGCCCGGCACGTTCACCAGGGAACGGCCGGGGGTCAGGATGTTTTCAAGTCGGATCATGGATGGGGAATGTCAGCGGGCCGTGGCGCCTTGCAGGCGGTCGAGCTGCTTTTCCTTGTGCTTGATAAGTTGACGGTCAAGTTTGTCGGCCAACAGGTCGATGGCTGCGTACATGTCCTGATGTTCGGCGTTGGCGACCACTTCGCCGCCTGCAACGTGCAGAGTCGCCTCGATCTTCTGCTTGAGTTTCTCGACCTCCATGGTCACCTGAACGTTGGTGATCTTGTCGAAGTGGCGTTCCAGTCGGCCCAGTTTCTCGCCGATATAGTCACGCAGGGCGTCGGTCACATCCAGCTGATGTCCACTGATGTTGACTTGCATACCGCTTTCTCCTTGTTGCCTTGTGTAAGAGACGGGTCTCGTGCGACCCGCCACCGGAACACGTTGGCTTGGAGGCCCAGGCCTCCAATCGATCTGGCCTACATCAGTCGCTTGCGCTCACTGGAGGGCGCTATGCCGAGGGACTCGCGATACTTGGCGACCGTCCGACGGGCGACTTGGATGCCTTGTGCCTCCAGTAAACCAGCGATCTTGCTGTCACTCAACGGCTTTTTCGCGTTTTCTGCAGCGACCAGTTTCTTGATGATTGCGCGGATCGCGGTGGACGAGCATTCGCCCCCTTCGGAGGTGCTGACGTGGCTGGAGAAGAAGTATTTCAGCTCGTAAATGCCACGCGGGGTGTGCATGAACTTCTGCGTGGTCACGCGCGAGATGGTCGACTCGTGCATGCCGACCGCTTCGGCGATGTCGTGCAGGACCAGCGGTTTCATCGCCTCGTCGCCGTAGTCGAGGAAGCCGCGCTGGTGCTCGACGATCTGCGTGGCCACCTTCATCAGCGTTTCGTTGCGGCTTTGCAGGCTCTTGATGAACCAGCGCGCTTCCTGCAGCTGGTTGCGCATGAAGGTGTTGTCGGCGCTGGAGTCGGCTCGCTTGACGAAGCCCGCGTACTGCGCGTTGACGCGCAGGCGTGGCATGGCTTCTTGGTTGAGCTCCACCAGCCAGCGATCGTTGTGCTTGCGCACGATCACGTCCGGTACCACGTATTCCGGCTCGCTGGATTCGATCTGCGAGCCGGGGCGCGGATTGAGGCGCTGGATCAGTTCGATGACCTGACGCAGTTCGTCTTCCTTGAGCTTGGTGCGCCGCATCAGCTGGGCGTAGTCGCGGCTGCCGAGCACTTCGAGGAAGTCACTGACCACGCGCTGCGTTTCGCTCAGCCATGGCGTGCCGGCAGGCAGCTGGCGCAGTTGCAGCAGCAGGCACTCGCGCAGGTCGCGCGCGCCGATGCCGGCCGGCTCGAACTGCTGGATGCGATGCAGGACGACCTCGACTTCGTCCTGCTCGATGTCGAGTTCAGGGTCGAAGGACTCGGTGACTTCCTCGAGGGTCTCTTCGAGGTAGCCGTCGTTGTTGATGCAGTCGATCAGGGTGGCGGCGATCAGGCGGTCCTTGTCGGACATGGGCGCCAGGTTCAGCTGCCAGAGCAGGTGGCTCTGCAGGCTCTCGCCGCTGGAGGTACGGGTGGTGAAGTCCCACTCGTCATCGTCGTTGCTCGGCAGGCTGCTGGCGCTGGTCTGGTAGACGTCTTCCCAGGCCGTGTCGACCGGCAGTTCATTGGGTATGCGCTCTGCCCACTCGCCTTCTTCCAGGCTGTCCACCGTCGGGGTGGATTCCTGGTAGCTGTCTTCCTTGCTGGGGGTGGGGGCGGCGCTTTCCGCGCCGTCGGCCATGGGGTCGCTGTTGTCGAAGTCGTCGCCGTCTTCCTGGCGCTCGAGCATGGGGTTGGATTCCAGTGCCTCCTGGATTTCCTGTTGCAGGTCCAGGGTCGACAGTTGGAGGAGGCGGATAGCCTGTTGCAGCTGCGGTGTCATCGTCAGCTGCTGGCCCATCTTGAGGACTAGCGATGGTTTCATTGCAGACCTTAATTTACTGGCGAGTTACGCCTTCCACATCAGGGCGCCGAAGCGCCGCCAGGAAGCAAATTATATGCCTGAATTTCTCGTTCTTGCCTAGGGGGTGCAATATTTCTGTAGCGAAATAGCCTGCGCCCTACAGGCGGAACTCGTGGCCCAGATACACCTCTTTCACCGTCTGGTTGGCGAGGATGGTCTCGGCGTTGCCTTCGGCGATCAGCTGACCGTCGTTGACGATGTAGGCGGTTTCGCAGATGTCCAGGGTCTCGCGCACGTTGTGATCGGTGATCAGGATGCCGATGCCCTTGGCCTTGAGGTGATGGATGATCTGCTTGATGTCACCCACCGAGATCGGGTCGACGCCGGCGAAGGGTTCGTCGAGGAGGATGAACTTCGGGTTGGTGGCCAGGGCGCGAGCGATCTCCACGCGACGCCGTTCACCACCGGACAGGCTCATGCCCAGGCTGTCGGCGATGTGGTGGATGTGGAACTCCTGCAGCAGGCTTTCCAGTTCGGCCTGACGTCCGGCGCGGTCGAGATCCTTGCGGGTCTCGAGGATGGCCATGATGTTGTCGGCTACCGACAGCTTGCGGAAGATCGAGGCTTCCTGCGGCAGGTAGCCGATGCCGGCGCGAGCGCGGCCATGCATGGGCTGATGGCTGACGTCGATGTCGTCGATCAGTACGCGGCCCTGATCGGCGCGTACCAGGCCGACGATCATGTAGAAGCAGGTGGTCTTGCCGGCGCCGTTGGGGCCCAGCAGGCCGACGATCTGCCCGCTTTCGATGCTCACGCTGACGTCGCGCACGACCTGGCGGCTCTTGTAGCTTTTCGCCAGATGTTGGGCTTTGAGAATGGCCATTACTGCTGTGCCTGATCCGCGGGTTTGTTCTTCGGTTGGATGACCATGTCGATGCGCGGGCGCGGCGTGCTGACATTGCTGCCAGTGGCGCGGCCTGCGTTGACGATCTGGCGGCGGGTGTCGTAGACGATCTTCTCGCCTTCGAAGGTATTGCCTTCCTGGATCACCTTGGCCTGATCGATCAGCACGATGCGTTCGTTGCTGGCGAAGTACTGGATCGTCTTGCCGTAGGCCTTGACGATGTCCTTGTCCACGTCCGGCTTCTGCTCGTAGTAGGCGAGGTTGCCCACCGAGGTGAACACGTCGATGTCACCGCTGGCGGTCTGGGTGATGGTGACGGTGTCGCCGGTGATCTTCAGGGTGCCCTGAGTGATGATCACATCGCCGCGATAGACTGCGACGCCCTGCTTGTCATCCAGCTCGGCCGTGTCGGCCTGGATGCGGATCGGCTGGTCGCGATCCGATGGCAGTGCCCAGGCGGCCGCGCTTCCCAATGCGGCGCCGAGGCTGAGAATCAGGGGGAGGGTGTTAACGAACCTCATGCTGGCCTCTTACGTTGGACTGCAGGATCATCCTGCCGTCATTCAAGTACGCTTTCATTCCTTGTGCCGTGGTCACCCCATTGGCCGCGACGATTCTAACGGCTTGCTTGGTCTGCGCATATTCCTTGTCGGGAATTACGGTCATGCGGCTGCTGGTGATGATGGTCGGGCGGTTCTTGGCATCGGTACGCGCGATGCGCACATCGTCGATCAGCTCCACCTCGGTGCCGCCGGGGGAGACCTCGGCGCGCTGGCTGGTGACTTTCCAGGGCAGTTCGCTGCCGCGGTAGAGGTCCAGCTTGGGGGTGTCGACCAGGGTGATGTCGGTGCTCTTGACGTGCTCGAGCTTCTCCGCGGTCATGCGGTAATGCAGCTTGCCGTCATCCTGGTACTGCACGGTGCGCGCACCCAGGACGTAGAAGTCGATGGCGTCGTCGTTGCTGGCCTGTTGCGGCTTGTGGGCGTTTTCCGGGGCGATGTTCCAGTACCCGAGGGCGGCCACGACGGCTGCGATCAGGGCGAAAATCAGAGTGTTGATGGCTTTGCGCAGCATGCTTGGCTCACAGGTAGGCGGCTTGAGCCGCATCCAGCGTGCCCTGGGCACGCATGATCAGTTCGCAGAATTCCCGGGCGGCGCCTTCCCCGCCGCGCGCCTGGGTCACGCCATGGGCGTGCTGGCGCACGAAGCTGTCCGCGCTGGCCACGGCCATGCCCAGGCCGACGCGACGGATGACCGGCAGGTCAGGCAGGTCATCGCCCAGGTAGGCGACCTGCTCGTAGTCTAGGCCGAGTTCGGCGAGCAGGCCGTCGAGAACGACGAGCTTGTCTTCACGGCCCTGGAACAGGTGCTGGATGCCGAGGTTGTTGGCGCGGCGCTCGACCACCGGGGTCTTGCGCCCGCTGATGATGGCGGTACGCACGCCCGAGCCGATGAGCATCTTGATGCCGTGACCATCGAGGGTGTTGAAGGTCTTGAACTCGCTGCCGTCTTCGAGGAAGTACAGGCGGCCGTCGGTGAGTACGCCATCGACGTCGAAGATCGCCAGCTTGACGGCGCGTGCTCGCTGCAGCAGGTCGTTCATCACATCACCCCCGCGCGCAGCAGGTCGTGCATGTTCAATGCGCCGACCGGGTTGTCCTGGTCGTCGACGACGACCAGAGCATTGATCTTGTGGTCTTCCATGATCTTCAGGGCCTCTGCCGCGAGCATTTCTGCGCGGGCGGTCTTTCCATGCGGGGTCATCACGTCATCGATCAGTGCCTGGCGCACGTCGATGCCCTTGTCCAGCGTGCGACGCAGGTCGCCATCGGTGAAGATGCCGGCCAGGCGGCCATCACTCTCCAGCACCACGGTCATGCCCAGGCCTTTCTGGGTCATTTCCAGCAGTGCGTCACGCAGGCTGGTGCCGCGGTGCACGCAGGGCAGTGCGTCGCCCTTGTGCATGACGTTCTCCACTTTCAGCAGCAGGCGGCGGCCAAGCGCGCCGCCCGGGTGGGAGAAGGCGAAGTCTTCGGCGGTGAAGCCGCGAGCTTCCAGCAGGGCGATGGCCAGGGCGTCGCCGAGTACCAGGCTGGCGGTGGTCGAGGAGGTCGGTGCCAGGTTCAGCGGGCAGGCTTCCTGCGAGACGCTGGCATCGAGATTGACCTCGGCGGCCTGGGCCAGTGGCGAGTTCGGGTTGCCGGTCATGCTGATCAGGCGAATGCCGAGGCGTTTGATCAGCGGCAGCAGCGTGACGATCTCCGCCGTGGAGCCGGAGTTGGACAGGGCCAGGACGATGTCGTCGCGGGTGATCATGCCCATGTCGCCGTGGCTGGCTTCAGCCGGGTGGACGAAGAACGCCGTGGTGCCGGTGCTGGCCAGGGTGGCAGCGATCTTGTTGCCGATGTGCCCGGACTTGCCCATGCCGACCACGACCACGCGGCCCTTGCAGTCCAGGATCAGCTCGCAGGCCTTGACGAAATCTGCGTCGATACGAGGCAAAAGTTCCTGTACTGCTTCGATCTCGAGGCGAATGGTGCGCAGCGCGGAATCAATCAGGTCACGGGTCTGGTTCATGCTAAACAGGGGCTTCGGGCGAAAAAGACGAGGATTATAAACGGAAATGCTTGCAACGCTCACCTTTGCTGAGTGTGCGTAACATCGAAGCTGTCGCAAGTCTGAACGCTGGCGCGCGTCGCTATTGGGCGGTAACTCCAGCCAGTGCTATAGTTCGCGGCCATTTCGGCCATCTTGCAGGTGTGTCCCAGTAGGTGGGAGATGGCGTCTGCCAGGAAGGCCAGTTTTTCAAGGAGTTCAGATGAGCGCCGAGCACGAGTATGCGATCGAGCTGCAGGGCGTTAGCTTCAAGCGTGGCGCGCGGTCGATCTTCGACACGGTCGATATCCGCATACCGCGCGGCAAGGTCACCGGCATCATGGGGCCGTCCGGTTGCGGCAAGACCACGCTGCTGCGGCTGATCGCCGCCGAGTTGCGTCCGTCCGCCGGTGATGTCCGCGTCGCGGGCGTCAGTCTGCCGAAGCTGTCGCGCGATGAGCTGTTCGACATGCGCAAGCAGATGGGCGTGCTGTTCCAGAGTGGCGCGCTGTTCACCGACCTCGATGTCTTCGAGAACGTCGCCTTTCCGTTGCGCGTGCACACCAAGCTGCCCGAAGAGATGATCCGCGACATCGTGCTGATGAAGCTGCAGGCCGTCGGCCTGCGTGGCGCGCTGGAGCTGATGCCGGACGAGCTGTCCGGCGGCATGAAGCGTCGTGTGGCCCTGGCGCGTGCCATTGCGCTGGACCCGCAGATACTGCTGTACGACGAGCCCTTCGTCGGCCAGGACCCCATCGCCATGGGCGTGCTGGTGCGCCTGATCCGCCTGCTCAATGACGCGCTGGGAATCACCAGTGTGGTGGTCTCTCATGACCTTGCGGAAACCGCCAGCATTGCCGACTACCTCTATGTCGTCGGTGATGCGCAGGTGCTGGGGCACGGCACTCCGGCCGAGCTGATGGAGTCGGATAACCCGCGTATCCGGCAGTTCATGAAAGGCACGCCGGATGGTCCGGTGCCCTTTCATTATCCGGCGCCGGATTACCGCGAAGATCTGTTGGGGAGAGGTTGATGCGCAGAATTTCACCGCTCGAACGGCTGCGTCTGTTCGGTCGTGCGGGTATCGATGTGGTGGCGACGCTGGGACGCTCGATGCTGTTCCTGGTGGGCGCGCTGTTCGGCCGCAACCGCGCCGGCAAGCCGATGCAACTGCTGATCAAGCAGCTGTTCGCCGTCGGCGTGATGTCGCTGGCGATCATCGTCGTCTCCGGCGTCTTCATCGGCATGGTGCTGGCCCTGCAGGGCTACAACATCCTGGTCAGCTATGGCTCCGAGCAGGCCGTGGGGCAGATGGTCGCCCTGACCCTGTTGCGTGAGCTTGGCCCGGTGGTGACTGCGCTGCTGTTCGCCGGACGTGCCGGTTCGGCGCTGACCGCCGAGATCGGCAACATGAAATCCACCGAGCAGTTGTCCAGCCTGGAAATGATCGGTGTCGATCCGCTCAAGTACATCGTCGCCCCGCGCCTCTGGGCTGGTTTCATCTCCATGCCGCTGCTGGCGATGATCTTCAGTGTCGTCGGCATCTGGGGCGGGGCCATGGTCGCCGTCGACTGGCTGGGAGTCTACGAGGGCTCGTTCTGGTCCAACATGCAGAACAGCGTTTCCTTCTATGACGATGTGCTCAACGGCGTTATCAAGAGCATCGTCTTCGCCTTCGTGGTGACCTGGATCGCCGTGTTCCAGGGATATGACTGCGAGCCCACGTCCGAGGGGATCAGTCGCGCCACTACCCGTACCGTTGTCTATGCCTCGCTGGCCGTGCTGGGGCTGGATTTCATTCTGACCGCTTTGATGTTTGGAGATTTCTGATGCAAAACCGCACGCTGGAGATTGGTGTCGGTCTGTTCCTGATGGCAGGTGTGCTGGCCCTACTGCTGCTGGCCCTGCGCGTCAGCGGCCTGAGCGTCGGATCGGCGGGTGACACCTACAAGGTCTATGCCTATTTCGACAACATTGCCGGCCTGACCGTGCGCGCCAAGGTGACCATGGCCGGTGTCAGTATCGGCAAGGTGACGGCCATCGACCTGGATCGTGACAGCTATATGGGGCGGGTGACCCTGGAACTCGACGGTAACGTCGACAATCTACCCGAGGACTCCACTGCGTCGATTCTGACCGCAGGGCTGCTCGGCGAGAAATACATCGGCATCAGCGTGGGTGGTGAAGAGACGGTGCTCAAAGACGGCAGCACCATCCACGACACCCAGTCGTCGCTGGTGCTGGAAGACCTGATTGGCAAATTCCTGCTCAATTCGGTCAATAAAGACGAAGCCAATTGATGAGGGCTCTCAAGATGTTCAAGACCGGACGTAACCTGTTGCTGACCCTGCTCGCGGCCATGCCTCTGCTGGCACTGGCGGCGCCGAGCGCTCACGAGGTGGTGCAGCAAACCACCGATACGCTGCTGGCGGACCTCAAGGCCAACAAGGACGAGTACCGTCGTGATCCGGCGGCTTTCTATCAGTCGCTCAACGACATTCTCGGCCCGGTGGTGGATGTCGACGGCATCTCGCGTGGCGTGATGACCGTGCGCTATTCGCGTCAGGCCTCGCCCGAGCAGATGAGCCGCTTCCAGGAGAACTTCAAGCGCAGCCTGATGCAGTTCTACGGCAACGCCCTGCTCGAGTACGACAATCAGGACATCCGTGTGCTGCCGGCCACCGGCAAGCAGGACGCCGAGCGCACCTCGATCGGCATGGAAATCCGCGACGGCAAGGGCGTGGTCTATCCGCTGTCCTACACCATGGTGTCCATGGATGGTGTGTGGAAGCTGCGCAACGTCGTGATCAACGGCATCAACGTCGGCAAGCTGTTCCGCGACCAGTTCGCCCAGTCGATGCAGAACAATCGCAACGACCTGGACAAGGTCATCGACACCTGGGCCGATACCGTGGCCAAGGCGCGTGAGGCGCGAGGCAACTCGTGAGCCAGGCGACCATCATCGAGCGGGCGCCCGGCCAGCTGCAGCTGGCTGGCGTGCTCGACTATCGCACCGGCCCCGGCTTGCGCGAGCAGGGTGCGCGCCTGATCACCGGCTGCAGCGTCAAGCGTCTGTCGCTGGACTGTGCGGCGGTGGAGAAGTCCAGCAGCGTCGGCCTGTCGCTGCTGCTGGCGTTCACCCGCGATGCGCGCGAGTCCGGGCATGAACTGTCGATCAGCGGCCTGCCCGAGGACATGCGGCAGATTGCCCAGGTCAGCGGGTTGCTGGAGTTGCTGCCACTGGCGTAACCGAGAACCGCCTCTCGACGTTCCGTCAGCGGTGCGGCGGGCGGGGTTCGCAGGCGGGAGGCTTTTTTGTATGATGGCCGACCCGCGGGCTCAGGTGCCCGAATGCGTCAGTCGAGGTCGAGCATGCAGGCTGCAGAAGTAAAAAGCCTCCTAGAGGAAAAACTCCCGAATACCCAGGTGGAAGTCGAAGGCGAAGGCTGCAACTTCCAGCTGAACCTGATCAGCGACGATCTGGCCGCTCTCAGCCCGGTCAAGCGTCAGCAGCAGATCTATGCCCACCTCAACGCCTGGATCGCCGATGGCAGCATCCACGCCGTGACCATGAAATTTTTCAGCCAGGCCGATTGGGCCGCGCGTTCCTGAGCCTGCGGGCGACGAGATTCCTATGGACAAACTGATCATTACCGGCGGCGCTCGCCTCGATGGCGAAATCCGTATTTCCGGTGCGAAGAACTCTGCGCTGCCGATCCTGGCCGCGACCCTGCTGGGCGATGCGCCGGTCACCATCTGCAACCTGCCGCACCTGCACGACATCACCACCATGATCGAACTGTTCGGTCGCATGGGTATCGAGCCGGTGATCGACGAAAAGCTCTCCGTCGAAGTCGACGCGCGAAGCATCAAGACGCTGGTCGCCCCCTACGAGCTGGTCAAGACCATGCGTGCCTCGATCCTCGTGCTCGGTCCGATGGTCGCCCGTTTCGGTGAAGCCGAAGTTGCCCTGCCTGGCGGTTGCGCCATTGGCTCGCGTCCGGTCGACCTGCACATCCGTGGCCTCGAGGCCATGGGCGCGAAGATCGACGTGGAAGGCGGCTATATCAAGGCCAAGGCGCCGGAAGGCGGCCTGCGTGGCGCGCACTTCTTCTTCGATGTGGTCAGCGTGACCGGCACCGAGAACATCATGATGGCGGCAACCCTGGCCAAGGGCCGCAGCGTGCTGGAAAACGCCGCCCGCGAGCCGGAAGTGGTCGACCTGGCCAACTGCCTGATCGCCATGGGTGCAAAGATTCAGGGCGCGGGGACCGATACCATCGTCATCGACGGTGTCGAGCGTCTCAACGGCGCGCGTTTCAACGTCATGCCCGACCGTATCGAAACCGGTACCTACCTGGTCGCTGCTGCCGTTACCGGTGGTCGCGTCAAGGTCAAGGATGCCGACCCGTCGACCCTGGAAGCCGTGCTCGCCAAGTTGCAGGAAGCGGGTGCCGAGATCACCACCGGCCCGGACTGGATCGAGCTGGACATGAAGGGCAAGCGTCCCAAGGCCGTGAACCTGCGGACCGCGCCTTACCCGGCGTTCCCCACCGACATGCAGGCGCAGTTCATTGCCCTCAACGCGGTGGCCGAAGGCACCGGCACCATCGTCGAGACCGTGTTCGAAAACCGCTTCATGCACGTCTACGAGATGCTGCGCATGGGCGCCAACATCCTGGTCGAGGGCAACACCGCCATCGTCACGGGTGTCGACAAGCTCAAGGGTGCCCCGGTCATGGCGACCGACCTGCGTGCTTCTGCCAGTCTGGTGCTGGCTGCGCTGGTGGCCGATGGCGATACGCTGATCGACCGCATCTACCACATCGACCGTGGCTACGAGTGCATCGAAGAGAAGCTGCAACTGCTGGGTGCCAAGATTCGCCGCGTGCCGGGCTGAGACGCCGCTTGCAACTCGCTGTGCGCCGGCCCTGCTGCGTTGTGACGGGCCTGCAGCCAGCGGCGTTGTGAACAGGTGCCTCCGCCTGCCGCCATTGTCGTAGGGCCGCTTCCCGTCGGAGCGGCCGCTTCCGATCAAGGAAACCGTTTCATGCTGACCATCGCCCTGTCCAAAGGCCGCATTCTCGATGACACCCTGCCACTGCTGGCGGCAGCGGGCATCGAGCCGACCGAGAATCCGGACAAGAGTCGCAAGCTGATCATCCCCACCACTCAGGATGACGTGCGTCTGCTGATCGTGCGCGCCACCGACGTGCCAACCTATGTCGAGCACGGCGCCGCCGATCTCGGCGTGGCCGGCAAGGACGTGCTGATGGAGTACGGTGGCCAGGGTATCTACGAGCCGCTGGACCTGCAGATAGCCAAGTGCAAGCTGATGACCGCCGGCAAGGTCGGTGCGCCGGAGCCCAAGGGGCGCCTGCGCGTCGCCACCAAGTTCGTCAACGTCGCCAAGCGCTACTATGCCGAGCAGGGTCGCCAGGTCGACATCATCAAGCTCTACGGCTCGATGGAGCTGGCGCCGCTGGTGGGGTTGGCGGACAAGATCATCGACGTGGTCGATACCGGCAACACCCTGCGTGCCAACGGTCTGGAACCGCAGGAGCTGATCGCGACGATCAGTTCGCGACTGATCGTCAACAAGGCGTCGATGAAGATGCAGCACGCCCGTATCCAGGCGTTGATCGAAACTCTGCGTGGTGCCGTCGAAGCACGACACCAAGGCTGATCAATGGCACGCCTGCCGTCGCGGCAGGGTGCTTTACCAGCCTATCCGTGTCATAGCCATTTTTCTCGGGTGCCCGCACGGTGGGCTTGCTACATTACGGGCGCCCGAGAAAACGCCAATCAGATGAGGCTTTCGCTATGACCGCTCCCGTTGCCATCCGCCGACTCAATGCTGCCGATCCGGACTTCGCGGCTCATCTGGACCATCTGCTCGCCTGGGAAAGCGTCTCCGACGATGGCGTCAACCAGCGTGTGCTGGAAATCATCAAGGCCGTGCGCGAGCGCGGCGACGCCGCCCTGGTCGAGTACACCCAGCGTTTCGATGCCCTGGAAGTGGCCTCGATGGCCGATCTGATCCTGCCGCGCGCGCGTCTGGAGCAGGCGCTGGAACGCATCACCGCCGAGCAGCGTGCGGCCCTGGAGGTCGCCGCCGAACGTGTGCGCAGCTACCACGAGAAGCAGAAGCAGGACTCCTGGCGTTACAGCGAGGCCGACGGCACCGTGCTCGGGCAGAAGGTCACTCCGCTGGACCGCGCCGGCCTGTACGTGCCGGGCGGCAAGGCCTCCTATCCGTCGTCGGTGCTGATGAACGCCATTCCGGCCAAGGTCGCCGGCGTGCCGGAAGTGGTCATGGTGGTGCCGACTCCGCGTGGCGAGATCAACGAGCTGGTGCTGGCCGCCGCCGCCCTGGCCGGTGTCGATCGCGTGTTCACCATCGGTGGCGCGCAGGCCGTCGCTGCCCTGGCCTATGGCACCGAGAGCGTGCCGCCGGTGGACAAGATCGTCGGCCCCGGCAACATCTACGTGGCCACCGCCAAGCGCCACGTGTTCGGTAAGGTCGGTATCGACATGATTGCCGGGCCGTCCGAGATTCTCGTGGTCTGCGACGGCGCGACCGATCCGGACTGGATCGCCATGGACCTGTTCTCCCAGGCCGAGCACGACGAAGATGCCCAGTCGATCCTGGTCAGCCCGGATGCCGCCTTCCTCGACCGCGTGGCCGAGAGCATCGCCAGGCTGCTGCCGACCATGGAGCGTGCCGAGATCATCCGCACTTCGCTGGAAGGCCGTGGCGCACTGGTGCAGGTGGCGGACATGGCCGAGGCCATCGAGGTCGCCAACCGCATCGCCCCGGAACACCTGGAGCTGTCGGTAGCCGACCCGGAAGCCTGGCTGCCGCAGATTCGCCACGCTGGTGCGATCTTCATGGGGCGTTACACCGCCGAGGCGCTGGGCGACTATGTCGCCGGCCCCAACCACGTGCTGCCGACCTCCGGTACTGCGCGCTTTTCCTCGCCGCTGGGGGTGTATGACTTCCAGAAGCGTTCGTCGATCATCTTCTGTTCGCCGGACGGGGCGTCCGAGCTGGGCAAGAGCGCGTCGGTGCTGGCCCGCGGCGAGTCGCTGACCGCGCATGCGCGCAGCGCCGAGTACCGCATCAAGCCTTAACGGCCGCGCAGGGTGGACAACGCTACGCTTGTCCACCGCTTTGCATAAGACAACTCAAGTATTCGAGGAGAGAAGGGCAGATGAGCAAATTCTGGAGCCCCTTCGTCAAGGACCTGGTGCCCTACGTGCCGGGTGAGCAGCCGAAGCTGAGCAAGCTGGTCAAGCTCAACACCAACGAAAACCCCTACGGTCCTTCGCCCAGGGCCATCGCGGCCATGCAGGCGGAGCTGAACGATGACCTGCGCCTGTACCCGGACCCCAACGGCGATCGCCTGAAGCAGGCAGTGGCCGAGTACTACGGCGTGCAGCCGGCCCAGGTGTTCGTCGGCAACGGCTCCGACGAGGTGCTGGCACATGCTTTCCACGGCCTGTTCCAGCATGACGCGCCGCTGCTGTTCCCGGACATCAGCTACAGCTTCTACCCGGTGTACTGCGGCCTGTACGGCATCGACCATGAGCAGGTGGCGCTGGACGAGCAGTTCCAGATCCGTGTCGGGGACTACGCCAGGCCCAATGGCGGCATCATCTTCCCCAACCCCAATGCGCCGACCGGCTGCCTGCTGCCGCTCGACGCCATCGAGCGCCTGCTGCAGGGCAGCCCTGATTCGGTGGTACTGGTGGACGAGGCCTACATCGACTTCGGTGGCGAGACGGCGATCAGCCTGGTGGACAAGTACCCCAATCTGCTGGTCACCCAGACCTTGTCCAAGTCGCGCTCGCTGGCCGGTCTGCGCGTCGGTATCGCCGTGGGCCATCCCGACCTGATCGAGGCCCTGGAGCGAATCAAGAACAGCTTCAACTCCTACCCGCTCGATCGCATGGCGATCGCCGGTGCGGCGGCGGCCTTCGCGGACCGTGCCTACTTCGAGCAGACCTGCCAGCAGGTCATCGCCAGCCGCGAGGCGGTGGTGGCAGGCCTGCAGGGGCTGGGATTCGAGGTGCTGCCGTCGGCGGCCAACTTCGTCTTTGCCCGCCATCCCGGCAAGGATGCTGCGACTCTGGCGGCCGGTCTGCGTGAACAGGGCGTGATCGTGCGGCACTTCAAGCAGCCGCGCATCGCTCAGTTCCTGCGCATCACCATTGGTGCGCCGGAGCAGAACCAGGCGCTGCTGGAGGCCTTGCAGGGGCTGTAAGGCGCCCGCGGGGCAGGCATGAAAAAGCCGGCATCAGCCGGCTTTTTCATGTCTTCAGTTACCGTTGGCCGGTGGGCGAATGCCGATTTCCGCGGTCAGATCCAACTGCTTGCCGTTGCGCAGGACTTCGATGCGGATCTTGTCGCCAGGCTTGGTGCGTGCCACCTGATTCATCGAGCGACGCCCGTCGCTGGCCGCTTCGCCATCGATGCTGAGGATCAGGTCGCCTGGCTGCAAGCCGGCGCGTTGCGCCGGGCCGTCGCGGTAGACACCGGCGACTACGATGCCGGGGCGGCCTTCCAGACCGAAGGACTCGGCCAGTTCAGGAGTCAGCGGCTGCACTTCGACGCCCAGGTAACCACGGATCACCTGGCCATGTTCGATGATCGCCTGCATCACCTCCATCGCCAGTTTGACCGGGATGGCGAAGCCGATGCCCTGCGAGCCACCGGACTTGGAGAAGATCGCGGTGTTGATGCCCACCAGGTTGCCATGTGCGTCGACCAGCGCGCCGCCCGAGTTGCCCGGGTTGATCGCTGCGTCGGTCTGAATGAAGTCCTCGTAGGTGTTCAGTCCCAGCTGGTTGCGCCCGGTGGCGCTGATGATGCCCATGGTCACGGTCTGGCCGACGCCGAACGGGTTGCCGATGGCCAGGGTCACGTCGCCGATGCGGATGGCGTCGGAGCGGCCCAGGGTGATCGCCGGCATGTTGGGCAGATCGATCTTCAGCACCGCCAGGTCGGTTTCCGGGTCGCTGCCGATCAGCCGTGCGAGGGTTTCGCGGCCGTCCTTGAGCGCCACGACGATCTGGTCGGCGCCGCTGACGACGTGGTTGTTGGTCAGCAGGTAGCCTTCGCGGCTCATCAGCACGGCCGAGCCCAGGCTCGACTCCATGCGCTGTTGGCGGGGCAGGTTGTCACCGAAGAAGCGGCGGAAGGTCGGGTCTTCGAACAGCGGATGGGCCGGCTTGCTTACCAGCTTGGTGGTATAGAGGTTGGCCACCGCCGGCGACGCCGTGTCCACGGCTTCGGCATAGGACACGGGGCCTTCCTGCAGGCGGCTGTAGGTCGGTGCCTGGACCAGCTGCACTTCCTTGCGCGGCAAGCCGACCCACTCCGGGTACTGCTGAATCAGCAGCAGTGCGAGCAGCACACCGACCAGCAGGGGCCAACCGAGAAAACGCAGTGCCTGGGGCATCGAGACAATCCTGAGGGTTGCGAGGGCAAAAGGTCGCCCTTAAGGTGGCGCATTATAGTGAGGTGCTCGCCAATTAGGCAGCGGCCCGCAACAGCTTGAGAGGAATCTTCATGGCCATTGCCCTGTCCACCCTGGTCGAGGAAGCTGACGCTTTTCTCAACGCGTCGCGCATCAGCGATTACTGCCCCAATGGTCTGCAGGTCGAGGGGCGTCCGCAAGTGCGCCGTATCGTCAGCGGCGTTACCGCCAGTCAGGCACTGATAGAGGCGGCCATCGAGGCCGAGGCCGATGTGCTGCTGGTGCATCACGGCTATTTCTGGAAAGGCGAGAACCCCTGCGTCATCGGCATGAAGCAGCGCCGCCTGAAGGCCCTGCTGGCGCATGACATCAGCCTGCTGGCCTACCACCTGCCGCTGGATGTCCATCCCGAGGTCGGCAACAACGTGCAGCTCGCTCGGCAGCTGGGCATCGTCGTCGAAGGGCCGCTGGAGCCGGACAACCCGCGTACCGTCGGTCTGGTCGGCTCGCTGGCGGAGGCGATGAGTGCCGCCGATTTCGCCCGTCACGTGCAGCAGGCCCTCGGTCGCGAACCGCTGCTGGTCGAAGGGCAGGGGCTGATTCGTCGGGTCGGCTGGTGCACCGGCGGTGGCCAGGGCTACATCGACCAGGCCATCGCCGCAGGGGTCGACCTGTACCTGACCGGCGAGGCCTCCGAGCAGACCTTCCACAGTGCCCGCGAGAACGGCGTGAGCTTCATCGCGGCCGGCCATCACGCGACCGAGCGTTACGGCGTGCAGGCCCTGGGCGACTATCTGGCGCGGCGTTTCGCCCTCGAACACCTGTTCATCGACTGCCCCAATCCCATCTGAATGGCGCTTACGGGCAGGTATAACACTAGATCTTTTCGGTCTAACCAGCGTCCTGAGTATAAGCAGATGCTGTGATAGAGTGCGCGCTCGTCCACGGCCCGCCGGCCCCATAACAGCAAACCGTGAGTAGCCATGCTCGACAAACTGACCCATCTCAAGCAGCTGGAGGCGGAAAGCATCCACATCATTCGTGAAGTGGCCGCCGAATTCGACAACCCGGTGATGCTCTATTCCATCGGCAAGGATTCCGCCGTGATGCTGCACCTGGCCCGCAAGGCGTTCTTCCCCGGCAAGCTGCCATTTCCGGTGATGCACGTCGATACACGGTGGAAGTTCCAGGAAATGTACCGTTTCCGCGACAAGATGGTCAGCGAAATGGGCCTGGATCTGATCACCCACATCAACCCTGACGGTGTGGCGCAGGACATGAACCCCTTCACCTACGGCAGTGCCAAGCACACCGACGTGATGAAGACCGAGGGCCTCAAGCAGGCGCTGGACAAGTACGGTTTCGACGCCGCCTTCGGCGGTGCCCGCCGCGACGAAGAGAAGTCGCGTGCCAAGGAGCGTGTCTACTCCTTCCGTGACAGCAAGCATCGCTGGGACCCGAAGAACCAGCGCCCCGAGCTGTGGAACGTGTACAACGGCAAGGTGAAGAAGGGCGAGTCGATCCGTGTCTTCCCGCTGTCGAACTGGACCGAGCTGGACATCTGGCAATACATCTATCTGGAGCAGATCCCGATCGTTCCGCTGTACTTCGCCGCGGAGCGTGAAGTGATCGAGCGCAACGGCACGCTGATCATGATCGATGACGAGCGCATCCTCGAGCACCTCTCCGACGAGGAGAAGGCGCGTATCACCAAGAAGATGGTGCGTTTCCGTACCCTCGGCTGCTACCCGCTGACCGGCGCGGTGGAGTCCACGGCGGCGACCCTGCCGGACATCATCCAGGAGATGCTCCTGACCAAGACCAGCGAACGCCAGGGCCGGGTCATCGACCACGACCAGGCCGGTTCGATGGAAGAGAAGAAACGTCAGGGCTATTTCTGAGGATCGCGCACCATGAGTCACCAATCCGATTTGATCAGCCAGGACATCCTCGCGTACCTGGCTCAGCACGAACGCAAGGAACTGCTGCGTTTTCTCACCTGCGGTAACGTCGACGACGGCAAGAGCACGCTGATCGGTCGCCTGCTGCACGATTCCAAGATGATCTACGAAGACCATCTGGAAGCCATCACCAAGGATTCGAAGAAGGTCGGCACCACCGGCGACGATATCGACCTGGCGCTGCTGGTCGATGGCCTGCAGGCCGAGCGCGAGCAGGGCATCACCATCGATGTGGCCTACCGCTACTTCAGCACCGCCAAGCGCAAGTTCATCATCGCCGACACCCCCGGCCATGAGCAGTACACGCGCAACATGGCCACCGGTGCCTCGACCTGCGACCTGGCGATCATCCTCATCGACGCCCGCTACGGCGTGCAGACCCAGACCAAGCGCCACAGCTTCATCGCCTCCTTGCTGGGCATCAAGCACATCGTGGTCGCCGTCAACAAGATGGACCTGAAGGACTTCGATCAGGGCGTGTTCGAGCAGATCAAGGCCGACTACCTGTCGTTCGCCGAGAAGATCAACCTGCGCCCGACCACCCTCGAGTTCGTGCCGATGTCGGCGCTCAAGGGCGACAACGTGGTCAACAAGTCCGAGCGCTCGCCGTGGTACACCGGCCAGTCGCTGATGGAGATCCTCGAGACCGTCGAGGTCTCCGGCGACCGCAATTTCGACGACCTGCGCTTCCCGGTGCAGTACGTCAACCGCCCCAACCTGAACTTCCGTGGCTTCGCCGGCACCCTGGCCAGCGGTATCGTGCGCAAGGGCGATGAAGTCCTGGCGCTGCCGTCGGGCAAGACCAGCCGGGTCAAGTCCATCGTCACCTACGAAGGTGAGCTGGAGCAGGCCGGTCCGGGCCAGGCCATCACCCTGACCCTGGAAGACGAGATCGACGTGTCGCGCGGCGACATGCTGGTGCACGCCGACAATCGTCCGCAGGTCACCGACGGCTTCGAGGCCATGCTGGTCTGGATGGGCGAAGAGCCGATGCTGCCGGGCAAGAAGTACGACATCAAACGCGCCACCAGCTACGTGCCAGGCTCGATCCCGAGCATCGTGCACCGTGTCGACGTGAACACCCTGGAGCAGGGCGCGGCCAGCGAGCTGAAGCTCAACGAGATCGGCCGGGTCAAGGTGGCGCTGGATGCCCCGATTGCCCTCGATGGCTACGAGCACAACCGCACCACTGGCGCGTTCATCGTCATCGATCGACTGACCAACGGCACCGTTGGTGCCGGCATGATCATCGCCGAGCCGGTCGCTCATGGCGGCGGTCAGCACGGTCGCCTGGCGCACGTGTCGACCGAGGAGCGCGCCTCGCGCTTCGGTCAGCAGCCGGCTACCGTGCTGTTCACCGGCCTCTCCGGTGCTGGCAAGAGCACCCTGGCGTACGCGGTGGAGCGCAAGCTGTTCGACATGGGCCGTGGTGTGTTCGTCCTCGACGGGCAGAACCTGCGCCATGACCTGAACAAGGGGCTGCCGCAGGATCGTGCCGGACGTGCCGAGAACTGGCGTCGTGCCGCGCATGTGGCGCGTCAGTTCAACGAGGCCGGGATGATCGCGCTGGCCGCCTTCGTCGCTCCGGATGCCGAAGGGCGTGAGCAGGCCAAGGCGCTGATCGGCCGCGAACGTGCGCTGACCGTCTACGTGCAGGCTTCGCCGCAGATCTGCGCCGAGCGTGACCCGCAGGGGCTGTACGCGGCCGGTGGCGACAACATCCCCGGCGAGGGCTTCCCCTACGACGTACCGCTGGATGCCGACCTGGTGATCGACACCCAGTCGCAGTCGATCGAGCAGGGCGTCAAGGCGGTGCTGGAGCTGCTGCGCAGTCGCGGCGCGATCTGATCGTCCTCTGCTGAACGAAAGGCCCCGCCAGATGTGCGGGGCCTTTTTCGTCAGGGAGCAGCGTCGCGATGGCCCGTAACGCGGCAGGCGCTGCGAGAGCGGGTGGGCACGCCGACCGCCAGCTGTTTTGGTCGTGTCATCGCAGCCAATAAAAAGCCCCGCGATGCGGGGCTTTTCGTATCTCGCTGGCGGGTTACTTCTTCAGGCCGTAGCTCTCGTCCAGCATGCCCGGTCCGTCGTTCTTCGGCGCGTAGTCCTTGGGCATTTCGTAGTTCTTCGGCGGCGTCAGGCGCTCGCGCTTCTCGGCGTTTTCCGCGCTGTTCAGCGTGGCCAGCAGACGCTGACGGGTCAGCTCGTCCAGGGCCAGGCGGTTGGCACCGTCGGACAGGTGTTCCTGCACGTCCTGGTAGCTCTGGGTGAGTTTCTTCACCAGGCTGGCAGTGGTGTTGAAGTGGGTCACCACTTCGTTCTGGTAGGCCTCGAAGCGTGCCTGCATCTCATCCATCTGCCGCTGTGTGCGGCCAGGTGCGGCGTTGGGTGCCAGGCGGGCGAGCAGAAAGCCCACGGCGATGCCGACCACCAGGGTCAGGGCGGGTACCAACCAGGCTGCAAGTGTCTGTTCCACGAGTCCTTCCTCTCAAAACGGCTTTGCTTTACGTTAGCGGCTTGAGCCTGTGCTGTATACGACCAGAACCTGCTCGGAGTCTACTGCGCGTCGGCACTGCTGCGGTAAAAACCGGTTCGGAATGCTCATGTACATCAGTACACTGCGCTTCCTCCCCTGTTTTGGCCCTGCATTGCTCCGGCTCGCGAGACGCTGAACAGGTTCATTTGCCGCACAGGCAGTTTGCTAGACGAGTCGACCCGTTGCGGGGTCACGGAGTTCAGTGTTGCTCAGTCGCGAAACCCCCATTTTCATTCCCGGCCCGGTGGGCCAGCTCGAAGCCCTTCTGCTGGAAGTGCCTGACGCCCGTGGCATTGCCCTGGTCTGCCACCCCAATCCGGTGCAGGGCGGGACCATGCTCAACAAGGTGGTGTCTACCCTGCAGCGCACGGCACGCGATTGTGGCTATCACACCCTGCGTTTCAACTACCGTGGCGTCGGTGCCAGCGCAGGTAACCATGACATGGGCGCCGGCGAGGTGGACGATGCCGAGGCGGTCGCTACCTGGTTGCAGGAACGCTACCCGGACCTGCCCATCACCCTGCTGGGGTTTTCCTTCGGCGGTTTCGTCGCGGCGGCCCTGGGCGCACGACTGGAGGTTCAGGAACGGACACCCGGCAAGCTGTTCATGGTGGCGCCCGCCGTGCATCGCCTCGGCGGCGATACGCCCCCGGCGAGCCAGTGCCCGCTGGTGGTGATCCAGCCGGAGACGGATGAAGTGGTGGAACCACAGGTGGTCTACGACTGGTCGGCCAATCTCGGGCGTGCCCATGAACTGCTGAAAGTGGCAGAATGCGGCCACTTCTTCCATGGCAAGCTGACCGATCTGAAGGACCTCCTTCTGCCTCGTCTCTGAGCCCCGCCTAGTCATTGCAGCAAGACAAGCGAATCACTATGACCACCCGTATCCTCACCGGTATCACCACCACCGGCACGCCGCACCTGGGCAACTACGCCGGCGCCATTCGCCCGGCCATCGTCGCCAGCCGCGCCGCGGATGCCGACTCGTTCTACTTCCTCGCCGACTATCACGCGCTGATCAAGTGTGACGATCCCGCGCGCATCCAGCGTTCGCGTCTGGAAATCGCGGCCACCTGGCTGGCACTGGGCCTGGATGTGGACAAGGCGACCTTCTATCGCCAGTCGGACATCCCCGAGATCCCCGAGCTGTGCTGGCTGCTCACCTGCGTCGCCGGCAAGGGCCTGCTCAACCGCGCCCATGCCTACAAGGCGTCGGTGGACAAGAACGTCGAGGCCGGCGAAGACCCGGACGCCGGCGTGACCATGGGCCTGTTCAGCTACCCGGTGCTGATGGCGGCGGACATCCTCATGTTCAACGCGCAGAAGGTGCCGGTCGGTCGCGATCAGATCCAGCACGTGGAGATGGCACGTGACATCGGTCAGCGCTTCAACCACCTGTTCGGCAAGGGCAAGGACCTGTTCGTCCTGCCGGAGGCGGTGATCGAGGAAGAAGTCGCCACCTTGCCTGGTCTCGATGGCCGCAAGATGAGCAAGAGCTACGACAACACCATCCCGCTGTTCGGTACCAGCAAGCAGCTCAAGGAGGCGATCGCACGCATCGTCACCGACTCCAGGCTGCCGGGCGAGCCCAAGGATGTCGACGGCTCGCACCTGTTCACCCTGTACCAGGCCTTTGCATCCTCCACCCAGCAGGCCGAGTTCCGCGCCGAGCTGGAGGCCGGGCTGGCCTGGGGCGAGGCGAAGAACCGTCTGTACCAGCTGCTGGAAGGCGAGCTGGGCGAGGCCCGCGAGCGCTACAACGCGCTGATCGCCAGGCCCGCCGACCTCGAGGACATTCTCCTCGCCGGCGCCGCCAAGGCGCGCCGCATCGCCACGCCGTTCCTCGGTGAACTGCGCGAAGCGGTTGGCCTGCGTTCGTTCCGCGAGCAGGTGCAGGCGGCCGGCAGCGAGAAGAAGAAAGCGGCCAGGAGCGCGCGCTTCGTCAGCTTCCGCGATGATGACGGCAGTTTCCGTTTCCGCCTGCTGGACGCCGATGGCGAGCAGCTGTTGCTGTCGAAGTCGTTTGCCGATGGCAAGTCGTCCGGCATGGTCGGCAAGCGCCTGCAGGCTGGCGAAGCGCTGGATGTGCGCGCAGACGGCCTGTTCTTCTCGGTCTGGATCGATGGCGAGAGCGTGGCGAGCAGCCCCGAGTTCGCCGATGCGCAGGCCCTTGAGGGCGCCATCCAGCGTTTGCGCGAGGCGCTGGCGCCGCAGGACTGATCGGGCCTCGCGCTCCCGTGAACGCGGGGGCGTCACGCATCCGTCCGACGTGCACGGATTGCCAATCCACGGGGGCGTCGCTAAAGTGACGCCCCCGTTTTTACTTGCTCGGCCGAGCGCCTGCTTGCAGGCTCGCGAGCCAGAGGCAGGCGAGGAAGCACCCTGTACGGGCGTACATGGGCATTCCGGGCTTGCTTCTCACGCGACAGACCCGACGCGCAGCAGACTTTGAACAGGCTCTAACGAATCATGACTCCCCTCGAGCGTTATCAGGCCGATCTCAAACGGCCCGACTTCTTCCATGACGCGGCCCAGGAAAATGCCGTTCGCCACCTGCAGCGTCTGTACGACGACCTGGTCGCCTCCGACCAGGGCAAGGGCGGGCTGCTGGGCAAGCTGTTCGGCAAGAAGCCGCAGGGGCCGGTCAGGGGCCTGTACTTCTGGGGCGGGGTAGGACGCGGCAAGACCTATCTGGTCGATACTTTCTTCGATGCGTTGCCCTTCGAGCAGAAGATGCGCACCCACTTCCACCGCTTCATGAAGCGCGTGCACGAGGAAATGAAGACCCTCAAGGGCGAGAAGAATCCGCTGACCATCATCGGCAAGCGCTTCGCCGACGAGGCGCGGGTGATCTGCTTCGACGAGTTCTTCGTCAGCGACATCACCGACGCGATGATCCTGGCGACCCTGCTGGAGGAGCTGTTCAAGAACGGCGTGTCCCTGGTGGCGACCTCCAACATCGTGCCGGACGGCCTGTACCGCGACGGTCTGCAGCGGGCGCGCTTCCTGCCGGCCATCGCCCTGCTCAAGCAGCACACCGACATCGTCAACGTCGACAGCGGCGTCGACTATCGCCTGCGTGCGCTGGAGCAGGCCGAGCTGTTCCACTTCCCGCTGGGAGTGGCCGCCGAGGAAAGCCTGCGCAAGAGCTTCCAGAGCCTGCTGCCTGACTGCACGCACATGGTCGAGAACGAGGCGCTGATGATCGAGAACCGCGCCATCAATGCCGTGCGCGTCTGCGAGGACGTGGCCTGGTTCGAGTTTCGCGAGCTGTGCGACGGCCCGCGCAGCCAGAACGATTACATCGAGCTGGGCAAGATCTTCCATGCGGTGATCCTCGCCAACGTCGAGCAGATGAGCGTGGCCAAGGACGACATGGCGCGCCGCTTCATCAATCTGGTGGACGAGTTCTACGACCGCAACGTCAAGCTGATCATCTCCGCCGAGGTGGAGCTCAAGGATCTGTACACCGGCGGTCGCCTGAGTTTCGAGTTCCAGCGTACGCTGAGCCGTCTGCTGGAGATGCAGTCGCACGAGTTCCTCTCGCGGCCACACCGGCCCTGAGGGATGGCGAAACGAAAAAGGCGACCCACAAGGTCGCCTTTTTCGTTCGTGCCGATGCAGCGCCTGCTGGCGCCTGCCGGTCAGTTGTGCGCCAGCTTGTGCTGGTACTGCGCCAGCAGCTTCTGCGCGTGGGCCACTTCCAGCGCTTCCATCGCGTTGATCGGCTTGATCGCCGCAGCGAGCCTGAGGTGCTCGACGACCTTCTGCTCTTCATCGTCGCCGTACACGTAGGTCAGCGCATTGGCGTATTCGTAGTGGCCGATGGGCAGGTCGTCGCGGGCCTGGAAACTGCGCCGGAAGTACTTCTCCATGTTGTCCGCGCTGACGCCGTAGGTCATCCGGCCGACCAGCTTGCCCACCTTGCGAATCACCCCGGCTTCATAGCCGCCATACAGGGCCAGCGCGAAGGGCTGCTGCGGCTGCTTGGCAAGCAGCGCCTTCAGTTCCTCCGGGATCTGCGATGTGTAGCCGCGCTTGAGCACGACCGGTACCGACAACTCCTCGCCCAGGCGCGCCTTGGCGTAGACGCGGCCGAACTGGGCGACGGTGTCCGCCTGCACCAGGTCCCCAGCCTCGTCGGTGTAGGCGATCACTTCTTCCAGCAGGCGGTGCTTCTCGGCCTGCTCCGGCACCAGAAACATGGCATAGATGACCTGGGCGAACATCGCCGGGATCTGTCCGCCGACGCCAAGGGCCAGGCCCTGCTCCTTGGCCTGGGCGAAATCGCCACGGAACATCAGGCGCCACACGTCCTGCAGCTGCTGCGCATAGCGTTCGGCTTCCTCCGGCTTGCCGGTGAAGCCGGTGCCGGCGGCGACCGTCTTCTCCAGCGCCTGCGGATAGCTTGTGGCCATGGTCACCACCCAGTCGGCATCGGGGAAGGGGTAGTCGCCGAAGCCGCGAGTCAGCTGCGGCCAGGCCTGGCGCAGCTTGTCGCCGCTGTAGTCGTAGGCGCTCTGGTCGAGCGGGAAGGGTTTCCAGTTGTCGGCTGCGGCAGCGCTCAGGCTGCAGGTGGCAAGCAGGGCAATCAATAGACGGCGCATGGCGGTGAACCTGTTGTTGTTATGTGCACCGACCGATCATAGGGCGCCATGGCGGGGCGCCAACCTAACCAAGGGTGGGCTGGCGTTTTGCCGTCCAGCCGGCAGGTGTTGCGCTGCCGCTGGACGTACCTCAGTCCTGCTTGTCCTTCTGCTGGAACTGGCGGCGGTACTGGTTCGGCGACAGCTCGGTGTGCTGGCGGAACAGGCGGGCGAAGAAGCTGGCGTCGTCGTAACCGACCTCGTAGCTGATGGTCTTGATGCTCTTGCGGGTGGCGGAGAGCAGGCTCTTCGCCGTCTCGATGCGCAGGCGTTGCAGGTAATGCAGGGGTTTGTCGCCGGTGGCGCCCTGGAAGCGGCGCATGAAGTTGCGAATGCTCATGCCGTGTTCGCGGGCGACGTCCTCGAAGCGGAACTTGTCGGCGTAGTGCTCCTCCAGCCAGTGCTGGATCTGCAGCACCGTGACATCCTGGTGCAGCTTCTGCCCGCCGAAACCGATGCGCCCGGGGGTATAGCTGCGCTGCACTTCGTAGAGGATGTCGCGTGCCACGCCCTGCGCCACGCCCGTGCCGCAGTAGCGCTCGATCAGATAGATGTAGAGGTCGCATGCCGAGGTGACGCCGCTTGCGCAGTACAGATTGTCGGCGTCGGACAGGTGCTTGTCCTGATTGAGCAGCACCTTGGGGAAGCGTTCGGCGAACTCGCGAAAGAAGCGCCAGTAGGTGGTTGCTTCCTTGCCGTCGAGCAGGCCGGCCTCGGCCATCCAGAACACACCGCTGGCTTCGCCGCAGATTGCGCTGCCGGCCGCATGCTGACGCCTGAGCCACTCCAGCACCTGTGGATAACGGCGGCTGAGCGCGTCGAAGTCGTCCCAGAAGGCGGGCAGGATGATCACATCGCAGGCATCCAGGCCGCCGTCCACCGGGACCTGCACCTTGCTGAAGCTGTTCACCGGCAGGCCGTCCGGGCTCACCAGGTGAATCTCGAAAGGGGGCTCGTGGCCCAGTCCCTGTTGGCGGGCATGACGAATGCCGGCCATGTGGAAAAAGTCCTTGGCCTGCATGAGGGTGGAGGCGAATACGCCATCGGTGGCGAGAATGCTGACGCGGTGCAAGGCCGCACGCGGCTGTGGAATAACCATGGTTCGTTGTTCTTGTTCAAGGCTAAGTGGTCAAGCAGCGGCTGGATCGTCTTATTTTTTGGCGCTTGTGTCCAGTGTAACCAAGCGTTTGCTTGGCTAAAGTCGAGGCCAGGTTTTTGCCCGAGCCAGACACAGGTAGCGCCATGATCCCCAGAACGATATTCAGCTCCGACCATGAATTGTTTCGCGACAGCGTACGCAAGTTCCTCGAGCAGGAGGCCGTGCCCTTCCATCAGCAATGGGAGAAGGATGGCCACATCGACCGCGCGCTGTGGAACAAGGCGGGGGAGGCCGGCATGCTCTGTTCGCACATCCCCGAAGAGTACGGTGGCATGGCCGCCGACTTCCTCTACAGCAGCGTGGTGATCGAGGAGATCGGTCGCCTGGGGCTGACCGGCATCGGCTTCTCCCTGCACTCGGACATCGTCGCGCCTTACATCCTGCATTACGGCAGCGAGGCGCAGAAGCAGCACTACCTGCCCAAGCTGGTGAGCGGCGAGATGGTCACCGCCATCGCCATGACCGAGCCGGGGGCCGGCTCCGACCTGCAGGGCGTGAAGACCACTGCGGTGCTGGACGGCGACGAGTACGTGATCAATGGCTCGAAGACCTTCATCACCAACGGCTGGCTGGCCGATCTGGTCATCGTGGTGGCCAAGACCGATCCCAAGGCCGGAGCGAAGGGCACCAGCCTGTTCCTGGTCGAGGCCAATACGCCCGGTTTCTCCAAGGGCAAGCGCCTGGAGAAGGTCGGCATGAAGGCGCAGGACACCTCGGAGCTGTTCTTCCAGGACGTGCGCGTGCCCAGGGAAAACCTGCTGGGGCAGCCGGGCATGGGCTTCGCCTACCTGATGCAGGAATTGCCGCAGGAGCGCCTGACCGTCGGCATCGGCGCCCTGGCCTCGGCCGAGGCCGCCCTGAACTGGACGCTGGACTACACCCGTGAGCGCAAGGCGTTCGGCAAGGCGGTCGCCGACTTCCAGAACACCCGCTTCAAGCTGGCCGAGATGGCCACGGAGATCCAGGTCGGGCGCGTGTTCGTCGATCGCTGCCTGGAGTTGCACCTGCAGGGCAAGCTCGATGTGCCGACCGCCGCGATGTTGAAGTACTGGGGCACCGATCTGCAGTGCAAGGTGCTCGACGAGTGCGTGCAGTTGCACGGCGGCTACGGCTTCATGTGGGAGTACCCGGTGGCGCGTGCCTGGGCTGATGCGCGGGTGCAGCGCATCTACGCCGGGACCAACGAGATCATGAAGGAAATCATCGCCCGCTCGCTGGTCTGAGAGTTGCTGCAAGCCTCAAGCGGCAAGCTCCAAGGAAAAGCAGATGCAGGTTGAGCTTGCGCCCGCACACTGGTTTTTAGCTTGCAGCTTGCCGCTTGTTGTTATGGCGCCGGGTTGGGTTGCGCCTTATGGATCGCCTCGATACCGGCCAGCACCTCGGCGGAGAGGCTCAGCTCGGCGCTGGCCAGGTTGCTCTCCAGCTGTTCCAGGCTGGTGGCGCCGATGATGTTGCTGGTCACGAAAGGTTGCGCGGTGACGAAGGCCAGGGCCATCTGCGCGGGATCGAGGCCATGCTCGCGGGCCAGTGCGACGTAGCGCGAGCAGGCCGCCTCCGACTGCGGGTTGGTGTAGCGGGCGAAGCGACTGAACAGGCTGATGCGCGCACCCTCGGGGCGCGCGCCGCCCTCGTACTTGCCGCTGAGCATGCCGAACGCCAGTGGTGAGTAGGCCAGCAGCCCGCACTGCTCGCGAATCGCCACTTCGGCCAGGCCCACTTCGAAGCTGCGGTTGAGCAGGTTGTAGGGGTTCTGGATCGACACGGCGCGCGGCCAGCCACGGCTCTCGGCCAGTTGCAGGAACTTCATGGTGCCCCAGGGCGTTTCGTTGGACAGGCCGATGTGGCGGATCTTGCCGGCCTTGACCTGCTCGTCGAGCACGGCGAGGGTTTCTTCCAGGGGCGTGAAGTCGCTGTCCTGGTGGCGATAGCCCAGCTGGCCGAAGAAGTTGGTCGGGCGTTCTGGCCAGTGCAGCTGATAGAGGTCGATCCAGTCGGTGCGCAGGCGCTTCAGGCTGGCGTCCAGGGCCGCGACGATGTGCTGGCGATCGAATTTCAGCTGGCCGTCGCGAATGTGGCTGATGCCATTGCCGGGGCCGGCGATCTTGCTGGCCAGGATCCAGTCGGCGCGGTCGCCGCGCTGCTGGAAGTAGCTGCCGATGATCTGCTCCGTCTTGCTGTAGGTCTCGGCTCGCGGCGGTACCGGGTACATCTCGGCGGTATCGATGAAGTTGATCCCGCCGGCCTTGGCGCGTTCGATCTGGGCATGGCCTTCGGCCTCGCTGTTCTGCTCGCCCCAGGTCATGGTGCCCAGGCACAGTGCGCTGACATCGAGATCGGTTCGGCCCAGCTTGCGGTATTCCATGGGGTGCTCCTTGGCAAAAGAGTCATACAATCAGGTTGAAATTTTTTTCGCAATCAGGATAATCCGGCACCTCTTTCTGCGGTGGAAGTGATGCGCCGCCTGCCGAAGAATCTTGCCGTACTGTGGACGCGCTGACCCGAGCCCCCGATAGCGTCCGTATGCGGCTGCCTTTGACTTGTCAAAGTACGCACTAACCAGTAAGATCCGCCGTCTATTTTTGCTGGGCGGCCCCTGAGGCTATAAAGAATGAAAACTTTTACTGCTAAACCGGAAACAGTAAAACGCGATTGGTTCGTCGTTGATGCTGCTGGTCAGACCCTGGGTCGTCTGGCCACCGAAATCGCGAGCCGTCTGCGTGGCAAGCACAAGCCTGAGTACACCCCGCACGTTGATACCGGCGACTACATCGTCGTGATCAATGCCGAGCAGGTGCGTGTAACCGGCGCCAAAGCCAGCGACAAGAAGTACTACTCCCACTCCGGTTTCCCGGGCGGCATCAAAGAGATCAACTTCGAGAAGCTGATCGCTCGTGCCCCTGAGCGCGTGATCGAGACCGCGGTCAAAGGCATGCTGCCGAAGAACCCGCTGGGTCGCGACATGTACCGTAAGCTGAAAGTGTACAAGGGTGCCGCTCACCCGCACACCGCTCAGCAGCCCCAAGAACTGAAGATTTAACGGAATAGTTCATTATGTCGGCGACTCAAAACTACGGCACTGGCCGTCGCAAGACCGCAACCGCGCGCGTATTCCTGCGTCCGGGCACTGGTAACATCTCGATCAACAACCGCAGCCTGGACGTGTTCTTCGGCCGCGAGACCGCTCGCATGGTCGTGCGTCAGCCGCTGGAGCTGACCGAGACCGTCGAGAAGTTCGACATCTTCGTCACCGTTGCCGGTGGTGGTGTCAGCGGTCAAGCCGGTGCCATCCGTCACGGCATCACCCGCGCTCTGATCGAGTACGACGAGACCCTGCGCAGCCCGCTGCGTAAAGCCGGTTACGTCACTCGTGACGCCCGTGAAGTCGAGCGTAAGAAAGTCGGTCTGCGCAAAGCGCGTAAGCGTCCGCAGTACTCGAAGCGTTAATCGCTACTACGCTTCCAAAAGCGCCCAGTTTCCTTACGGAGCTGGGCGTTTTTTATGGGGGTGGCAAAGTGCTGCGACAACGTGCCGCATACCCGCAGGCCGCGCGCGTCAAGGCTTTCGCCAGCCTCTTCCGGGGTAATTACCTTGTCAGAAAAGGGGCTTTTCTTTACCATTTGGCGAATTTTTTGCGCGGCCCGATTTTTACTTAGTAGAGGCCTGAACAACAGGCCACAAAGCTGATGGGAGACGACTGAATGAGCAATGACGGCGTGAATGCAGGCCGACGTCGCTTTCTGGTTGCGGCCACCTCTGTGGTGGGCGCGGCAGGAGCGGTAGGTGCTGCGACTCCGTTCGTGGGGTCATGGTTCCCCAGTGCCAAGGCCAAGGCGGCCGGTGCACCGGTGAAGGTGAACGTCAGCAAGATCGAGGCTGGCCAGCAGATGGTTGCTGAGTGGCGCGGTCAGCCGGTGTTCATCGTCCGCCGTACCGAGGAGATCCTGGGTAACCTCACCAAGATCCACGATCGCATGGCAGATCCGGAGTCCCAGGCGTCGGTACAGCCGACCTACGTGGACCCGACTGTTCGCTCGATCAAGCCGGAGCTGCTGGTCGTGGTCGGTCTGTGCACCCACCTGGGCTGCTCGCCGTCCTTCCGTCCGGAAGTGGCGCCTGCCGATCTGGGCGCCGATTGGGTCGGTGGCTACTTCTGCCCCTGCCACGGTTCTCGTTACGACCTCGCCGGGCGCGTCTACAAGGCCCAGCCGGCTCCGCTGAACCTGCCGGTACCGCCGCATAGCTACGAGACGGATGATGTGATCATCATCGGTGTGGACCAGGAGAAGGCCTGATGAGCAAATTCATGGAATGGGTGGATGCGCGCTTCCCCGCCACCAAGATGTGGGAAGACCATCTCTCCAAGTACTACGCCCCGAAGAACTTCAACTTCTTCTACTTCTTTGGCTCGCTGGCGCTGCTGGTTCTGGTCAACCAGATCCTCACCGGTGTCTGGCTGACCATGAGCTTCACCCCGTCCGCCGAGGAAGCCTTCGCGTCCGTCGAGTACATCATGCGCGACGTGGAGTACGGCTGGATCATCCGCTACCTGCACTCCACCGGCGCTTCGGCGTTCTTCGTGGTGGTCTACCTGCACATGTTCCGCGGTCTGCTCTACGGCTCCTACCAAAAGCCGCGTGAGTTGGTGTGGATCTTCGGCATGCTGATCTACCTCTGCCTGATGGCCGAGGCCTTCATGGGCTACCTGCTGCCGTGGGGCCAGATGTCCTACTGGGGCGCCCAGGTGATCATCTCGCTGTTCGGTGCGATTCCGGTGATCGGCGATGACCTGACCCAGTGGATCCGTGGTGACTACCTGATTTCCGGCATCACCCTGAACCGCTTCTTCGCCCTGCACGTGATCGCCCTGCCGATCGTTCTGCTCGGCCTGGTCGTGCTGCACATCCTGGCGCTGCACGAAGTCGGTTCGAACAACCCGGATGGCGTCGACATCAAGAAGAAGAAGGACGAGAACGGTGTGCCGCTCGACGGTATCGCCTTCCACCCTTACTACACCGTGAAAGACATCGTCGGCGTAGTGGTCTTCCTGTTCGTGTTCTGCTTCGTGGTGTTCTTCTTCCCGGAGATGGGTGGTTACTTCCTCGAGAAGCCCAACTTCGAAGCGGCCAACCCGTTCAAGACGCCTGAGCATATCGCCCCGGTGTGGTACTTCACGCCCTTCTACGCCATCCTGCGCGCCGTGCCGGACAAGCTGATGGGTGTTATCGCCATGGGTGCTGCGATCGCCGTGCTGTTCGTCCTGCCGTGGCTGGACCGTAGCCCGGTCAAGTCCATGCGTTACAAGGGCTGGATGAGCAAGATCTGGCTGGTGGTGTTCTGCATTTCCTTCGTCATCCTCGGCGTACTGGGTGTATTGGCACCGACCCCGGGTCGTACCCTGCTGTCGCAGGTGTGCACCATCCTGTACTTCGCGTACTTCATCCTGATGCCGTTCTACACCAGGATGGAAAAGACCAAACCGGTTCCGGAAAGGGTGACGGGCTGATGAAAAAGCTATTTGCTGCATTTGTTTTCGCTGCACTGCCGGCCCTGGGCTTCGCGGCCGGTGGCAACGTGCACCTGGACAAGGTCGACATCGACCTGACCGACAAGGCTGCCATGCAAGATGGTGCGCGTACCTTCGCCAACTACTGCATGGGCTGCCACTCGGCCAAGTTTCAGCGTTACGAGCGGGTTGCCGATGACCTCGGCGTGCCGCACGAAATCATGCTGGAGAACCTGGTATTCAGTGGCGCCAAGATCGGCGACCACATGAAGATCGGCATGAAGCCCGACGACGCCAAGGTGTGGTTCGGTGCGGCTCCGCCCGACCTGACCCTGGTGGCTCGCGTGCGTGGCAACGACTGGCTGTACACCTACCTGCGCAGCTTCTACGCCGACCCGACCCGTCCGCTGGGCGCCAACAACAAGGTGTTCCCGAACGTGGGCATGCCGAACGTGCTGGTCGGCCTGCAGGGTAACCAGGTCATCGGTTGCAAGCAGGTTCAGGTGGTCACCGATGGCAAGAAGCAGTACGACCCGCTGACCGGCGCGCCGATCACTCACGAAGCCTGTGATCAGCTGACCGTGGAGCCGAACACCGGCACCCTGAGCGAGGCCGAGTTCGACGAGAAGATCAAGAACCTGGTGACCTTCCTGGCCTACTCGGCCAACCCGGTCAAGCTGAAGTCTCAGCGCATCGGCACCTACGTGCTGCTGTACCTGGCGTTCTTCTTCGTGTTCGCCTACCTGCTCAAGCGTGAGTACTGGAAGGACGTGCACTAAGTCGTTCCGGGTTCCGTCTCGAACCTGCGCGCCCTGATGGGCGCGCAGGTTTTTGTGCTTTAGCATCCTGGTGCCGCCTTGTTTGGTGGCGGCCAGCGAATCAAGAGTTGCTCGAGGCGTTTTCCGTCTTCGTCATGTCAGGCGCGCTCTGCGCTGCTGGCGGCGATGTCGGAAGTGCCGCAGACAATTTCCGTGTTTCTGGAACATCCAATAAAAGCGAGGAGGATCGCCATGGCGGTGACCAACAGGTTGACCTGCTACTCCGACCCCGCCGACCACTATTCCCATCGCGTGCGTCTGGTGCTCGCCGAGAAAGGTGTCAGCGTCGAGATTATCGATGTCGAGCAGGGCCGCTGCCCGCCCAAGCTCGCGGAGCTCAACCCCTACGGCAGTCTGCCGACGCTGGTCGATCGCGACCTGGCGCTGTACGAATCGTCCGTGGTGATGGAGTATCTGGACGAGCGCTATCCGCACCCGCCGCTGCTGCCGGTGTATCCGGTCGCACGCGCCAACAGTCGTCTGCTGATACACCGTATCCAGCGCGACTGGTGTGCGCTGGTCGATCGCATTCTCGACAAGCGCAGCAAGGAGGCAGAGCGCCAGCTGGCGCGCAAGGAGCTCCGTGAGAGCCTGACGGGCGTCTCGCCACTGTTCGCTGACAAGGCGTTCTTCCTCAGTGACGAGCTGAGCCTGGTGGATTGCTGCCTGCTGCCCATCCTCTGGCGTTTGCCGTTGCTGGGCATCGAGTTGCCGCGTCCGGCCAAGCCGCTGCTCGACTACATGGAGCGCCAGTTTGCCCGTGAGGCCTTTCAGGCCAGTCTTTCCGCTGTCGAGCGCGCAATGCGCTGAGAAGGAGGATCACATGAATTCCAGTCGTCCCTATCTGGTCCGCGCGCTGTACGAGTGGATCGTCGATAACGATTGCACGCCGCACCTGCTGGTCAATGCCGAGTATCCGGGGGTGCAGGTGCCTCCGGGGTTCGCCAGTGACGGGCAGATCGTGCTCAACGCATCGCCCAGTGCGGTGCGCCACCTGCACATGGACAACGAGGCGGTCAGCTTCGAAGGGCGCTTCGGCGGTGTGGCGCACAGCCTCTACATCCCGTCAGCGGCCATCCTGGCAATCTACGCGCGGGAGAACGGGCAGGGCATGGTGTTCGACATGGAGCCGCCGCTCGCCGGTGCTGCCGACGAGCCGGGCCCGGATGATGATGGCCCGTCCGGTGGCGAACCGCCGCGCCCGAGTGGTCGGCCGAGCCTGAAAGTGGTGAAGTGAAGCAGCTGCACGCTACCGGCGAGCTGTGAGGTGGAAATGAAAACGGGCGCCCTGGGGCGCCCGTTTTCTTTGCTTGCAGCTCGAGGCTACCGGCTTACCGCTGTCTCAGTTGGTGTACTCGAACAGGCGCACCACCTTCTGCACGCCCGATACGCTCTGGACCACGGCGGTCGCTGCGTTCGCTTCGCTGCGATTGACCACGCCGAGCAGGTAGACGATGCCGTTTTCGGTGATGACCTTGATCTTGGTGCTCGGCACGTTGCTGTCGGCCAGCATCTGCGTCTTGATCTTGCTGGTGAGCAGGGAGTCGTTGCTGCGCGCCAGCAGCGAGGCCGGCTGCTGGACCTGCAGCTCGTTGTACACCTTCTTCACGCCCTGGACGTTGCGCGCGCGCTGGGCGGCCAGGTCCTTCAGCTCGCTGCGGGGCGTCTGGCCGGCGATCAGGATCACGCCGTTGTAGGCGGTGACGACGATGCGCGAGGTGGGGCTGGACAGGTCGGCGTGCGCGTTGCTGATGCTGGAGGCGACGTCCGGGCCGAGGAACTGGTCATCGATCTTGTTGCCGATGCTGCGGCTGCCGCAGCCTGCCAGGCTCAGGGTAACGGCCAGGGTGGCCAGGATCAGGGCGAAACGCTTCATTCTTCACTCCCAAACAATTGACTGTCGATCAGGTCGCACAGGCAGTGGATGGTCAGCAGGTGGACCTCCTGGATGCGTGCGGTAACTTTGGCTGGAACGCGGATTTCCACATCTTCCGGCAGCAGCAGCGAGGCCATGCCGCCACCGTCGCGGCCAGTCAGGGCGACCACGGTCATCTCGCGATCATGCGCAGCTTGAATGGCCTGGATGACATTTGCTGAGTTGCCGCTGGTGGAAATCGCCAGGAGCACGTCACCCGGCTGGCCCAGTGCGCGGATCTGTTTGGAGAAAATCTCGTTGTAGCTGTAGTCGTTGGCGATCGAGGTGATGGTCGAGCTGTCGGTGGTCAGGGCCACGGCGGGCAGGCTCGGGCGTTCGCGCTCGAAGCGGTTGAGCAGCTCGGAGGAAAAGTGCTGGGCGTCACCGGCCGAACCGCCGTTGCCACAGGAAAGAATCTTGCCCTCGTTGAGCAGCGCCTGGACCATGACCAGGCTGGCGTGCTCGATGTAGGGTGCGAGGACTTCCATGGCCTGCTGCTTGGTGTCGATGCTGGCTTGGAAGAGCTGGCAGATTCGGGATTGCATGTCCATCGGTTAAACCTTGAGTGTACGGCCGTCAGGCATCGAAGGCGTTCTTGATCCAGTCGAGGCGAGTGGCGCCATCGGTACTGATGGCGACCACGTCGAAGCGGCAGGGGTGGCGGGCCCAGCGGGATTCCTGCTGGAGGAAGAGCTCGGCGGCGATGACCAACTTGCCACGCTTGCGCGCATCGATGCTCTCCAGGGCGCCGCCCCAGGCACTGTGGCGGCGGGCGCGGACTTCGACGAATACTACTGTATCGCCGTCGAGCATGACCAGATCAAGCTCGCCACGGCGACAGCTCCAGTTCTCTTCGATCAGGCGCAGGCCATTACGTTCCAGATGCTGACGGGCCGCCTGTTCGGCGGCTCGTCCCAGGTCGTTGTGGGTGCTCAATTGAGGCTTTCGGGAAGGCGCTGGACCTGGCCGCCGCGGAACTCTGCCCAGGGCAGCTGGCGTTCCACGCGCTGGGCCTGGTTGAGGCTGAGGGTGCCGGAAAGACCGTCGATGCGCGACTCCGGCAGGGCCTTGAGCTGGCCCAGGCGTGGCGCCAGGCGATAGGCGTCGACACCCATCGCGTACAGGCGGCCGAGGCTGCCGCCGGCCTGCGGCCACTGCTGGGTGACTTCCTGGCGCAGCGGTGCGTGGGCGTCCAGCAGCCATGGGGTCTCGCAGAAGCGGATGCCTTCGAGGTCCTGGTACTGGGCCTGGCTGTGGGTGCCGGTGAACAGGTGGGAGGTGGCATAGACCGGTACGTCGCCGGCGTACTGGAAGGCCAGGGTCGGCTTGATCTGCTGCGCCTGCTGCGGTGTCGCGGCGAGGAAGATGAAGTCGATGTCCTGGCGGCGTGCCGGCAGGGCGTCGACGCTGCTGCCCAGGGTGTTCTGCAGGCGGCGGGCGCGTGCTTCGCTCTCGCGCAGCTGGAACAGGTCGGCGATCTGGCGTGCCAGCTCGACGGGCTGGTCCACGTGCTCGGCGGCGATCAGGGTGCCGCCCTGGGCCTGCCAGCTCTGGCGGAAGGCATCCAGCACGCGGTCGCCCCATTCGCCGGCCGGGACCAGGGCCACGGCGCGGCGCATGCCGTCGCTCCAGGCGCGGCGCGAGACTTCGCGCGCTTCGTCCTCGGCGGCGAGGCCGAACTGGAACAGCTGCACAGGGCCTTCCTGGCCGGCGTCGCTGTAGTTGAGGGCCAGCGTGGTGATCGGCAGCTGCTCGCGATCGCTGAGCTGCTTGACCAGCGGCTTCTCCAGAGGGCCGACCACCAGTTGCACGCCGTCGGCCTGTGCCTGCTGGTAGAAGGCGTCCAGCGAACCGATGCGGGCGCTGTCGTAGAGTTTCACGTCCGGGGGATTCTGCCCGGCCTGCTGTGCCTCGTAGTGAGCCGCGAGGAAGCCGTCGCGCAGGGCGCGGGCCACGCTGGCCAGCTGGCCTTCCTGCGGCAGCAGCAGGGCGATGCGGGTCAGGGGCTGGCTGGCCAGCTCGCGCAGTTTCACCAGTGCCTCCGGGAGCTGCATCGCCGCCGGGTGCTGCGGGTTCTGCGCGACCCACTGGTCGATGGCGTCCTGCTGTTGTTCGAGCGTTGCCGCGCCCTTGGTCACGCGGGCCAGTGCCAGCCAGCCGGCCAGGTCGGCGTCGCCGCCGGCGGAGGTCTGTTCCGGCAGGTTGGCGACCAGCTCCCAGATCTTCTCGTGATTGTCCTGGGCCTGCTGACCGCTCAGCAGGGGCGCGATGAAGACGCGCTCGCGGGCGGCGGCCAGTGCCTGGCCGTCGGCTTCCAGTGCGCGAGCACGTACCAGCTGGGTGCGGATCTGCTGTTCCACGGGCAGTTCGCTCAGGCGCTCGAGGCTGGGATGACGCAGGGCCTTCAGGGCGCTCTTGGGCTGTTTGCGCGCCATCGCCAGTTCCGCGTTCAGGGTGCTGGCGAACATCTGCTGGGCGGGTTGCAGGCTAGCAAGGTCGATCTGTTCGAGAATGCGCGCGGAGCCGGCCACATCGTTCTGGCGATAGGCCTGGTCGGCTGCGGACAGGCGCAGCAGGGCGGCTTGTTCGGGCTTGCTCTCGGCCGCCTGTTGCAGCATCTGCTCAATGCTGGCCTTGGGTGTGCGTGGCAGTTCACCCAGGCCGTTGTTGGGCGAACTGGCGCATGCCGCAAGCATGCCGGCCAGGAAGATGGCGGAAAGAGGGCGCAGACTAGCGATCATCGGGTCATCCTGATACTTGAGCAAAACAAGCGGCGATTGTACCCAAGCGCCAAGGATGGTGCGATGCCGCTGGGTCGGAAGCGGCTAGAATGAGCGCTCTTTCAATTAACGAGGTGTTACCCGTGAGTCAGTCCGTCGTCACCAGCGTCCAGCCCGGCACTCTTTATGTGGTCGCCACGCCGATTGGCAACCTGGACGACATCAGTGCGCGGGCACTGCGCATCCTGCGTGAGGTGGCGCTGATCGCTGCCGAGGACACCCGGCATTCCGTGCGCCTGCTGCAGCATTTCGGCATCGAGACGCCGCTGGCGGCCTGCCACGAGCATAACGAGCGCGAGCAGGGCGGGCGCTTTCTCGCGCGTCTGCAGGCGGGCGAGGATGTGGCGCTGATCTCCGATGCGGGCACGCCGCTGATTTCCGATCCGGGCTACCACCTGGTGCGCCAGGTGCGCGCTGCCGGCTATCCGGTGGTGCCGGTGCCGGGAGCCTGTGCGCTGATCGCCGCGCTGTCGGCGGCCGGGCTGCCATCCGATCGTTTCATCTTCGAGGGCTTCCTGCCAGCGAAGGCCGCTGGACGCCGCGCACGTCTCGAGCAGGTACGCGAGGAGCCGCGTACGCTGATCTTCTACGAGGCGCCGCACCGGATTCTCGAGTGCCTGGAGGATATGCGCAGTGTCTTCGGCGAGGAGCGTCCGGCATTGCTGGCGCGTGAGCTGACCAAAACCTTCGAGACGCTCAAGGGTTTGCCGCTGGCCGAGTTGTGCGCCTGGGTCGCGGCGGACAGCAATCAGCAGCGCGGCGAGTGCGTGGTGCTGGTGGCAGGCTGGCAGGCGCCGGAAGGTGAAGAGGCGGTGAACGCGGACGCGCTGCGGGTACTCGATCTGCTCCTGGCGGAAATGCCGCTCAAGCGCGCGGCAGCGCTGGCGGCCGAGATCACCGGGGTGCGCAAGAACCTGCTCTATCAGGTGGCATTGCAGCGTCAAGGCTGAGCGCCGAGCTTGTTCTCGAGGGCGCCTGTCGGTAACCTTGGCGGCGGAGAGTCGATCAGACAGTCGCTGCCTCGTTTCGTTCCGCGATGCGGGGGGGAGGAAAGTCCGGGCTCCATAGGGCGGAGTGCCAGGTAACGCCTGGGGGGCGTGAGCCTACGGAAAGTGCCGCAGAAAATAACCGCCTAAGCGCTTCGGCGCCGGTAAGGGTGAAAAGGTGCGGTAAGAGCGCACCGCACGGCTGGTAACAGTCCGTGGCTAGGTAAACCCCACTCGGAGCAAGACCAAATAGGGTTCCATTGGCGTGGCCCGCGCTGGAACCGGGTAGGTTGCTAAAGGCGTGCAGTGATGTACGCCGTAGAGGAATGACTGTCCTCGACAGAACCCGGCTTACAGATCGACTCTCCTCCTTTCTTCCTCTCGTTGTACTTCTATCTCCCGCTCGTCTGATACCGAAATAGTCTTACTCTTAAGAAATTACTTTAAGTTCGAATTTCAGCTTGCTGCTGTGGCTGAATTTTGCCTGCCGAATCCGCCTTCCTGCATCGCTTTTCTCCTCGCTTTCGTTCGCTAAATCTCCGTCCTGTAAGGATTTTTCCCTTCTGGCGTGCCTTGACGGTGGGGCGTGCCCATTCCTATAGTGTGCGCAAGTGGTGGGAAGTGGCATGAAGTGGGTTTTTTTGGGCATGGAAAGCTAATTACAGGGGAAGCGCAGCCGTGTTTCGCGGAGCTAACGCCATCAGTCTCGACGCCAAAGGGCGCCTCGCGATGCCGAGTCGGTATCGTGACGAGCTCGTTGCGCGTTGTGGTGGCCAGCTGATCGTGACCATCGATGCCGTCGACCCCTGTCTTTGCGTTTATCCACTGGCCGAATGGGAGCTGATCGAGAACAAGCTGCGCGAGCTGGCCTCCTTCCGTGAAGAGAACCGCCGCCTGCAGCGTCTGCTGATCGGCAATGCCGTCGACCTCGAACTCGACGCCAGTGGCCGCTTCCTGGTACCGCCGCGTTTGCGCGAGTACGCCAAGCTGGACAAGCGAGCGATGCTCGTGGGTCAGCTGAACAAATTCCAGCTCTGGGATGAAGATTCCTGGAATGCCGTAGCCGAGGCCGACCTCGCTGCCATCAAGCAGCCGGGCGCTCTTTCCGATGATTTGCGTGACCTGATCCTGTGACCATGACCGATACCAACTACCGCCATATCACCGTGCTGCTCGACGAGGCCGTCGAGGGACTCGCCGTGCGCGGCGACGGTTGCTATATGGACGGCACCTTCGGTCGGGGCGGGCACAGCCGATTGATCCTGCAGAAGCTCGGGCCAGATGGGCGGTTGTTGGGATTCGATAAAGATCCCCTGGCAATAGCTACCGGGGAAGCACTGGCGGCCGAAGACGGCCGCTTTGTCGTTGTGCAGCGCAGTTTTGCGGAACTTGGCGAGGAGGCTGTTGTCCGCGGCCTCGACGGCCAGGTCTCGGGCATCCTGCTGGACCTCGGCGTGTCGTCGCCGCAGCTCGACGATCCCGAGCGTGGCTTCAGCTTCCTCAATGACGGGCCGCTGGACATGCGCATGAATCCCGACGCCGGCGTCAGCGCGGCGGACTGGATCGCCCGCGCCGACGAGGACGAGATCGCCCGGGTATTCAAGGACTATGGCGAGGAGCGTTTCGCCAAGCGCATGGCGCGCGCCGTGGTGCAGCGCCGAGTCGAGCAGCCGTTCACCCGTACCGCCGATCTGGCGAAGGTCCTGACCGAGGCCAACCCTGCCTGGGAGAAGGGCAAGAATCCGGCGACGCGTGCCTTCCAGGGCATCCGCATCTTCGTCAACAACGAACTCGGTGATCTCGAGCGTGGCCTCGAGGCGGCGCTGGAGTCGCTCGAAGTCGGTGGTCGCCTGGTGGTGATCAGCTTCCACTCGCTGGAAGATCGCATCGTCAAACAGTTCATGAAGCGCCAGGCCAAGGGCGAGGCGGACAAGCTGCCGCGTGACCTGCCGATCATTCCCAAGGCCTTCGAGCCGCGTCTGAAGCTGATCGGCAAGCCAGTCTATGCCAGCGACGAGGAGCTCAAGGGCAATCCGCGTTCACGCAGTGCCGTGATGCGCATCGCGGAGAAGTTGCGGTGAACCGCCGGCTCATCAAGTCCATGCCCGGCGGCAGCTTCCTGATGCTGCTGCTGTTCATCGGCGTGCTGGTTTCCGCCGTGGCGGTGTCGTACAGCGCGCACTGGAATCGTCTGCTGCTCAACGAGCTGTACGGCCAGTTGAGCGTGCGCGACAAGGCACAGGCCGAGTGGGGCCGACTGATTCTCGAGCAGAGCACCTGGACTGCACACAACCGCATCGAGGCGCTGGCCAGCGAGCAGTTGAAGATGCACATCCCCGATCCCGCCGCCGTGCGCATGGTGCGACCATGATCGGTCTCGAAGGCGCGCTCTACCCCTGGCGTTTCCGCCTGGTGCTGGCGCTGCTCGCCCTGATGGTCGCGGCCATCGCCTGGCGCATGCTCGACCTGCAGGTGCTCGATCACGATTTCCTCAAGGCGCACGGTGATGCGCGCAGCGTGCGCCACATTCCGATTCCCGCGCACCGTGGCCTGATCACTGACCGTAATGGCGAGCCGCTGGCCGTCAGCACCCCCGTGACCACCCTGTGGGCCAACGGCAAGGAGCTGCAGGCCGGGCGCGAACAATGGCCGGCGCTGGCTGCCGCGCTGGGGCAGGAGCCGAAGAGCTTCGCCGAGCGTCTGGAGCAGAACAAGGATCGCGAGTTCATGTACCTGGTGCGCGGCCTGACCCCCGAAAAGGGCCAGGGCGTGCTCGACCTGAAGGTGCCTGGCGTCTACGCCATCGAGGAATTCCGTCGTTTCTACCCGGCCGGCGAGGTCGCCGCCCATGTGGTCGGCTTCACCGACATCGACGACCGTGGTCGTGAAGGCATGGAGTTGGCCTACGAGGACTGGCTGGCCGGCGTGCCGGGCAAGCGCCAGGTGCTCAAGGACCGTCGCGGCAAGCTGATCAAGGACGTGCAGGTGGTGCAGAACGCCAAGGCTGGCAAAGCCCTGGCCCTGTCCATCGACCTGCGCCTGCAGTATCTGGCGCACCGCGAGCTGCGCAACGCCCTGCTGGAGAACGATGCCAAGGCCGGCAGCCTGGTGATGGTCGACGTGAAGACCGGCGAGGTGCTGGCCATGGTCAACCACCCCACCTACAACCCGAACAACCGGCGCAACCTGACCCCGGCGGCCATGCGCAATCGCGCCATGATCGATGTCTTCGAGCCCGGCTCGACGATCAAGCCGCTGTCGATGGCCGCGGCGCTGGAGACCGGTCGCTGGAAGCCCAGCGATATCGTTCAGGTCGGCAACGGTACGCTGCAGATCGGTCGCTACACCATTCGTGACGTGTCCCGTACCCAGGGGCCGGCGCTGGACCTGACCGGCATCCTGATCAACTCCAGCAACGTGGGCATGAGCAAGGTCGCCTTCGATGTCGGCGGTGAGCAGCTGTATCGGGTGTTCAGCGACCTCGGCTTCGGTCGCGATACCGGCCTGGGCTTCCCCGGTGAACGGGTGGGCAACCTGCCCAACCATCGCCAGTGGCGCGAGGCGGAAACTGCCACGCTGTCCTACGGCTATGGCCTTTCGGTAACCGCCGTGCAACTGGCGCACGCCTACTCCGCGCTGGCCAATGGCGGTGGCATGACGCCGCTGTCGATGATCCGCGTGGACGACAAGCCGCACGCGACGCAGGTGGTGCCGGGCGAAGTGGCCAAGACCGTACGGGGCATGATGCAGCAGGTCATCGAAGCGCCGCGAGGCGTGTTCCGCGCTCAGGTACCCGGCTATCACGTGGCCGGCAAGAGCGGTACCGCACGCAAGACCAGTGTCGGCAGCAAGGGCTACCGGGCCAACTCCTACCGTTCGCTGTTCGCCGGCTTCGCCCCGGCTCAGGACCCGCGCATCGCTCTGGTGGTAGTCATCGACGAACCCGGCAAGGGCGCCTATTACGGCGGCCTGATCTCTGCGCCGGTGTTCAGTCGCGTGATGGCCGGATCGCTGCGTTTGATGAATATCGCGCCGGACAATCTGCCCTCCGAGGCGCAGAAGTCCGTCGCTGTCGCACAGGGAGGGCGCAACTGATGCCCATGCCGCTCAATCAACTGTTGCCGGCCGCCAATGGCAGCGTGCTGATTCGTGAGCTGACGCTGGACAGCCGCAAGGTGCGTCCGGGTGATCTGTTCCTGGCCGTGCCCGGCACCCAGCAGGATGGCCGTGTACATATCGTCGATGCGATCGCGCGCGGCGCGGCTGCGGTCGCCTACGAGGCCGAGGGCGCTGCCGAGATGCATGCCGAGAGCGCCGTGCTGGTGCCGGTCAAGGGCCTGTCTGGCCAGCTCTCGGCCATCGCCGGACGCTTCTATGGCGAGCCGAGCCGTGGCCTGCACCTGGTCGGCATCACGGGCACCAATGGCAAGACCAGTGTCAGCCAGTTGCTGGCGCAGGCCCTCGACCTGCTCGGCCAGCCGTGCGGCATCGTCGGTACCCTGGGTAACGGTTTCCATGGCGCGCTGGAGCAGGGCAAGCACACCACGCCCGATCCGGTCGGCGTCCAGGCGACCCTGGCCTCGCTCAAGCAGGCCGGTGCGCGCGCCGTCGCCATGGAGGTGTCCTCCCATGGCCTGGATCAAGGGCGGGTCGCCGCACTGGAGTTCGATGTCGCGGTGTTCACCAACCTGTCGCGTGACCACCTCGACTATCACGGCAGCATGGAGGCCTACGGCGCTGCCAAGGCCAGGCTGTTCGCCTGGCCGAATCTGAGTTGCCGGGTGCTCAACCTCGATGACGCCTTTGGTCGTGAGCTGGCTGCGCAGGCGCACGAGTCGCGTCTGATCGGCTACAGCCTGGAAGACAGCGCCGCCTACCTCTATTGCAGTGACGCGCAGTTCGACGATCACGGCGTGCGTGCGCGCCTGCTCACGCCGCGTGGCGAAGGCGTGCTGCGCAGCAGCCTGCTCGGTCGTTTCAACCTGAGCAACCTGCTTGCCGTGGTCGGTGCCCTGCTCGGCATGGACTACGCGCTCGACGAGATTCTCAAGGTGCTGCCGCAGCTGCAGGGGCCGGTTGGCCGCATGCAGCGCCTCGGGGGCGCCGACAAGCCGCTGGTGGTGGTCGACTACGCGCATACGCCGGATGCTCTGGAAAAGGTGCTGCAAGCCATGCGCCCGCATGTCGAAGGGCGCCTGGTCTGCCTGTTCGGCTGTGGCGGTGACCGTGATCGCGGCAAGCGCCCGCTGATGGCCGCCGTGGCCGAGCGCCTGGCGGACGTGGTCTGGGTGACCGACGACAATCCGCGCACCGAGGACCCGGCACAGATCATCGAGGATATCCGCGCCGGTTTCGCCGCGCCGGAGGCGGTGCAGTTCGTTCACGGTCGTGGCGACGCCATCGCCAGGCTGATTGCCCAGGCCGATGCCGCCGATGTGCTGGTGCTGGCCGGCAAGGGCCACGAGGATTACCAGGAAATCATGGGCGTGCGTCAGCCGTTCTCGGACCTCAGCGAAGCGAACAAGGCCCTGGCGGTCTGGGAGGCGGCCCATGCTTAAGCCCTGGCTGCTCAGCGACGTCGAGGGTGATCTGGATGGTCGTGTGATCGGCGCCGATGTCGCCTTCTCCGCCGTCGGCACCGATAGCCGCAGCATCGCCGCCGGTCAGCTGTTCGTGGCGCTGACCGGGCCGCGCTTCGACGGTCATGACTATCTGGCGGAAGTCGCTGCCAAGGGCGCCGTCGCCGCGCTGGTCGAGCGCGAAGTGGCGGGTGCGCCGCTGCCGCAGTTGCTGGTCGCCGACACCCGCATGGCCCTCGGTCAGCTGGGCGCGCTCAATCGTCAGGCGTTCAGCGGGCCGCTGGCGGCCGTGACCGGCTCCAGCGGCAAGACCAGCGTCAAGGAAATGCTCGCGGCCATCCTGCGTGCCGGCCTGGACGGCGCGGTGCTGGCCACCCGCGGCAACCTCAACAATGACCTCGGTGCGCCGCTGACCTTGCTCGAGCTGGCGCCGGAGCATCGCGCCGGTGTGATCGAGCTGGGCGCCAACCATGTCGGCGAGATCGCCTACACCGTCAGCCTGACCCGGCCCCATGTGGCCATCATCAACAATGCCGGCAACGCTCATGTCGGCGAGTTCGGTGGCCCGGAAAAGATCGTCGAAGCCAAGGGCGAGATTCTCGAGGGACTGGCACAGGACGGCGTGGCCGTGCTCAATCTCGACGACAAGGCGTTCGTCACCTGGCAGCGCCGCGCGGCGGGGCGCCAGGTGCTGAGTTTCGCCCTGCGTGACACCCGTGCCGATTTCCATGGCAGTGAGCTGACCCGCGACGAGCGCGGTTGCGCGGGGTTCATCCTGCGCAGTCCGCTGGGCAGCGCACGCATCCAGCTCAACCTGCTGGGCGAGCATAACGTCGCCAACGCCCTGGCCGCCTGCGCCGCCGCCCATGCCCTGGGCATGCCGCTGGCTGCCATGGTCGAGGGGCTGCAGGGCCTGCAACCGGTCAAGGGGCGCGCCGTCGCGCAACTGACGCCGAACGGTGTGCGGGTGATCGACGACAGCTACAACGCCAACCCCGTGTCGATGTGTGCGGCGGTGGACATACTCGCCGCCTTCTCCGGCCGCACCGTTCTGGTGCTGGGCGACATGGGCGAGCTGGGCGCGTGGGCCGAGCAGGGCCACCGCGATGTGGGTCGCCATGCCGCCGGCAAGGTCGACGCGCTGTATGCCATCGGCCCGCTGATGCGCCATGCGGTTGAAGAGTTTGGCGCCAAGGGTCGCCATTTCTCCGATCAGGCCGAACTGATCGAAGCGCTTCGTGCCGAACAGGCCGGCAGCACATTACTAATCAAGGGTTCACGCAGCGCAGCCATGGACAAGGTCGTGGCGGCGCTGTGCGACGTATCTGGGGAGAGTCACTAAATGCTGCTGCTGCTGGCGGAGTACCTGCAACAGTTCCACAAGGGCTTCGCGGTCTTTCAGTACCTGACCCTGCGCGGCATCCTCGGCGTCCTGACCGCCCTGGCGCTGTCGCTGTGGCTCGGCCCGTGGATGATCCGCACCCTGCAGGTGCGCCAGATCGGCCAGGCCGTGCGCAACGATGGCCCGCAGTCGCACCTGTCGAAGAAGGGCACGCCGACCATGGGCGGCGCGCTGATCCTCACCGCGATCGCGGTCAGCACCCTGCTCTGGGCCGACCTGTCCAACCGCTACGTGTGGGTGGTGCTGGCCGTGACCCTGCTGTTCGGTGCCATCGGCTGGGTCGATGACTACCGCAAGGTGATCGAGAAGAACTCGCGTGGCCTGCCGAGTCGCTGGAAGTACTTCTGGCAGTCGGTGTTCGGCCTGGGCGCGGCCTTCTTCCTTTATACGACGGCGCAGAACCCGGTGGAAACCACCCTGATCCTGCCGCTGCTGAAGGACGTGAGCATCCCCCTGGGCATCGGTTTCGTGGTGCTGACCTACTTCGTCATCGTCGGTTCGAGCAACGCGGTCAACCTCACCGACGGCCTCGACGGCCTGGCCATTCTGCCGACCGTGATGGTCGGTGGTGCGCTGGGCATCTTCTGCTACCTGTCGGGCAACGTGAATTTCGCCGAGTACCTGCTGATTCCCTACGTGCCGGGTTCGGGCGAGCTGATCGTGTTCTGCGCGGCGCTGGTCGGCGCCGGCCTCGGCTTCCTCTGGTTCAACACCTACCCGGCGCAGGTGTTCATGGGCGATGTCGGCGCGCTGGCGCTCGGCGCCGCACTGGGCACCATCGCCGTGATCGTTCGCCAGGAGGTCGTGCTGTTCATCATGGGCGGCGTGTTCGTCATGGAAACCCTGTCGGTGATCATCCAGGTCGCCAGCTTCAAGCTGACCGGCAAGCGTGTGTTCCGCATGGCGCCGATTCATCACCACTTCGAACTCAAGGGCTGGCCCGAGCCGCGCGTGATCGTCCGTTTCTGGATCATCACGGTGATTCTCGTGCTGATCGGCCTGGCCACGTTGAAACTGAGGTAATTGCGCGTGTCGTTGATCGCTTCCGACCAATTCCGCATCGTTGTCGGCCTCGGCAAGAGCGGCATGTCCCTGGTGCGCTTCCTGGCGCAGCAGGGCGTGCGCTTTGCCGTGGCCGACACGCGCGCGAATCCGCCGGAGCTGGAAACGCTCAAGCGCGACTACCCGCAGGTGGAAGTGCGCTGCGGCGAGCTGGACGCGGATTTTCTCAGCCGCGCCTCGGAGCTGTACGTGAGCCCGGGCCTGGCCGTGGCCACCCCGGCGCTGGCCGAAGCCGCAGCGCGCGGGGTCAAGCTGTCCGGTGACATCGACCTGTTCGCCCGCCATGCCAAGGCGCCGATCATCGCCATCACCGGTTCCAACGCCAAGAGCACCGTCACCACCCTGGTCGGCGAAATGGCGGCGGCGGCCGGCAAGCGGGTCGCGGTGGGCGGCAACCTCGGCACCCCGGCGCTGGATCTGCTGGCCGACGATGTCGAGCTGTACGTGCTCGAACTGTCCAGCTTCCAGCTGGAGACCACCGACCAGCTCAATGCCGAAGTGGCCACCTGCCTGAACATCAGCGAAGACCACATGGACCGCTACAGCGGGCTGCCGGCCTATCACCTGGCCAAGCACCGGATCTTCCGTGGCGCGCGTCAGGTGGTGATCAACCGTGATGATGCCCTCTCGCGGCCGCTGATCGCCGACCAGGTGACCTGCTGGGAATTCGGCCTGGGCAAACCCGACTTCAAGCGCTTCGGTCTGCTCGAGGAAAATGGCGAGAAGGCCCTGGCGTTCCGCTTCGACGCACTGCTGCCGGTCAGCGAGTTGAAGATTCGCGGCGCGCACAACCAGTCCAACGCCCTGGCGGCGCTGGCGCTCGGTCATGCCGCGGGCCTGCCGATGGAGGCGATGCTTGCCACCCTGCGCACGTTCGCCGGCCTGCCGCATCGCTGCCAGTGGGTCGGTGAGCGCGCCGGGGTGAACTACTACGACGACTCCAAGGCCACCAACGTCGGCGCCGCCCTGGCCGCCATCGAAGGCCTGGGCGCGGACATCGCCGGCAAGCTGGTGCTGATCGCCGGCGGTGACGGTAAAGGTGCCGATTTCTCCGCCCTGAAACAGCCGGTCGCGCGTTTCTGCCGCGCCGTGGTGCTGCTGGGGCGTGATGCCGAGCGGCTCGCCGAAACCCTGGGCGACGCCGCGCCGCTGGTGCGGGTGGGGACCCTCGATGAAGCGGTGCAGCGTGGCTGCGAGCTGGCCGAGGCCGGCGATGCCGTGCTGCTGTCACCTGCCTGCGCCAGCCTGGACATGTTCAAGAGCTTCGAGGAACGCGGGCGCCTGTTCGCCCAGGCCGTGGGAGGACTGCACTGATGCTGGGCTTCCTGCGCGTTCGTCCCTCGCCGCTGTTCGGTCGCGGCTTCGATGTCGACTTCCCGATGCTGGCCGGCTGCCTGGGCCTGCTCGGTCTGGGGCTGGTGATGATCACATCGGCCTCTTCGGAAGTGGCGGCGGCGATGTCCGGCAACCCGCTGTACCACATGATCCGTCACCTGGTGTACCTGGCCATCGGCCTGGGCGCCGCCGGCGTGGTGCTGATGATCCCGATGAGTTTCTGGCAGCGCTACGGCTGGATCCTGTTGCTGGCAGCCATCGGCTTGCTGGTGCTGGTGCTGATTCCCGGTATCGGCCGCGAGGTCAACGGTGCGCGGCGCTGGATCGGTTTCGGCGCGTTCAACGTACAGCCATCGGAGATCGCCAAGGTATTCGTCGTGGTCTACCTGGCCGGCTACCTGGTGCGGCGCCAGGAAGAGGTGCGCGAGAGCTGGATGGGCTTCTTCAAACCGTTCGTGGTGCTGCTGCCGATGGCCGGCCTGCTGCTGCTGGAGCCGGACTTCGGTGCCACCGTGGTGATGATGGGCTCGGCCATGGCCATGCTGTTCCTCGGTGGCGTCGGCCTGCTGCGTTTCGGCCTGATGGTGGCGCTGGCCGTGGGGGCCGTGTTCGTGCTGGTGCAGACCCAGGAATACCGCCTGCAGCGTCTGATCACCTTCACCGACCCCTGGGCCGACCAGTACGGCTCCGGTTACCAGCTGACCCAGGCGCTGATCGCCTTCGGCCGTGGCGAATGGTTCGGCGTCGGCCTGGGCAACAGCATCCAGAAGCAGTTCTACCTGCCCGAGGCGCATACCGACTTCGTCTTCTCGGTACTGGCCGAGGAACTGGGGCTGGTCGGTTCGCTGGTGACCCTGGCGCTGTTCGTCTTCGTCTGCGTGCGCGGCCTGTACATCGGCCTGTGGGCCGAGAAGGCCAAGCAGTTCTTTTCCGCCTACGTGGCGTACGGGCTGTCGTTCCTGTGGATCGGTCAGTTCCTGATCAACATCGGGGTGAACACCGGCCTGCTGCCGACCAAGGGCCTGACCCTGCCGTTCCTCAGCTACGGCGGTTCGTCGCTGGTGATCTGCTGCGTCAGCCTGGCGGTGCTGCTGCGTATCGAGTGGGAGCGGCGCAACGTATTGGGCAACGAGGATATCGAGTTCAGCGAAGACGACTTCGTCGAACCGAGCGAGGAGGTCGCCCATGCGCGGTAATGTCCTGATCATGGCGGGCGGCACCGGCGGGCACGTGTTCCCGGCGCTGGCCTGCGCGCGCGAGTTCCAGACGCGCGGCTACAGCGTGCACTGGCTGGGTACGCCGCGTGGCATCGAGAACGAACTGGTGCCGCAGGCCGATCTGCCGCTGCACCTGATTGATGTCAGCGGCCTGCGTGGCAAGGGCAAGCTGTCCCTGCTCAAGGCACCGTTCCAGTTGTTGCGTGCGCTGCTGCAGGCACGCCGCATCGTGCGCGAGCTGCAGCCGGTGTGCGTGCTCGGCATGGGTGGCTACGTGACCGGGCCGGGCGGCCTGGCCGCGCGCATGGCCGGTGTACCGCTGGTCATCCATGAACAGAACGCCGTCGCCGGTACTGCCAATCGCCTGCTCGCGCACATCGCCGCGCGCATCTGCGAGGCCTTCCCGAACACCTTCAAGGCCTCCGACAGGCGGCGCACCACGGGTAATCCGGTGCGTGAGGAGCTGTTCCTGGAAACCCCGCGCGAGCCGCTGGCCGGGCGCAAGCCGAAATTGCTGGTGCTGGGCGGTAGCCTGGGCGCCGAACCGCTGAACAAGTTGCTGCCTGCCGCGCTGGCCAAGGTCGCTGCCGACGTGCGTCCGCAGGTGTTCCACCAGGCAGGCAAGCAACACGCGGAAATCACTGCGGAGCGTTATCGCGATGCTGCGGTCGAAGCCGAGGTCGCGCCGTTCATCAAGGACATGGCGCGTGCCTATGGCTGGGCCGACCTGGTGGTCTGCCGTGCCGGCGCACTGACCGTCAGTGAACTCGCCGCCGCTGGTCTGCCGTCGTTCCTCGTGCCGCTGCCGCATGCGATCGACGACCACCAGAGCCGCAACGCCGAATACCTGGCGAAGGAGGGCGCCGCTGTCCTCCTTCCGCAACATGCCACTGACGCAGGCGAGCTCGCCGCGCAGCTCACCGAGGTTCTGATGCACCTGGAAAAACTCAACGTCATGGGCGCTACCGCGCGGCGCCTGGCCAAGCCCGATGCCACCCGTACGGTGGTCGACATCTGCCAGGAGGTGATCCGTGGCTAAGTCTCCCGCTGCCGTCAAGGCCGAAGTGCGGCGCATGCGCCGTATCCGCCGCATCCATTTCGTCGGTATCGGCGGTGTGGGCATGTGCGGCATCGCCGAGGTGCTGCTGAACCTGGGGTATGAAGTGTCCGGCTCGGACCTCAAGGCCTCGCCAGTGACCGAGCGCCTGGAGAAGTTCGGCGCGCAGATCTTCATCGGCCATCGTGCCGAGAACGCCGAGCAGGCCGATGTGCTGGTGGTATCCAGCGCCGTCAACACCAGCAACCCGGAAGTCGCCACCGCTCTGGACCGGCGTATCCCGGTGGTGCCGCGTGCCGAGATGCTGGCCGAGCTGATGCGCTACCGCCATGGCATCGCCGTGGCCGGTACCCATGGCAAGACCACTACTACCAGCCTGCTGGCTTCGGTGTTCGCTGCCGGTGGCCTGGACCCGACCTTCGTCATCGGCGGCCGCCTGAACGCGGCCGGTACCAACGCCCAGCTCGGCTCCAGCCGCTTCCTGATCGCCGAGGCGGACGAGAGCGACGCCAGCTTCCTGCACCTGCAGCCGATGGTCTCGGTGGTCACCAATATCGATGCCGACCACATGAGCACCTATGGCGGCGACTTCAACAAACTGAAGAAGACCTTCGTCGAGTTCCTGCACAACCTGCCGTTCTATGGCCTGGCCGTGCTCTGCGTCGACGACCCGGTGGTGCGTGAGCTGCTGCCGCAGATCGGTCGTCCGACCGTGACCTACGGCTTCTCCGAGGATGCCGACGTGCGCTCCATCAACGTGCGCCAGGAAGGCATGCGGACCCATTTCACCGTGCTGCGTCCGGACTGCGAGCCGCTCGACGTGTCGGTCAACATGCCGGGCAATCACAACGTGCTCAATGCCCTGGCCACCATCGCCATCGCCAGCGACGAAGGCATCGATGATGCGGCCATCGTCGCCGGTCTGTCGGGGTTCCAGGGTGTCGGCCGGCGCTTCCAGGTCTACGGCGAGCTGCCGGTCGACGGCGGTAGCGTGATGCTGGTGGACGACTACGGTCACCATCCGCGCGAAGTCGCCGCGGTGATCAAGGCCGTGCGTGGCGGCTGGCCGGAGCGCCGCCTGGTGATGGTCTACCAGCCGCACCGCTACAGCCGCACCCGTGATCTGTACGACGACTTCGTGCAGGTGCTCGGTGAGGCCAACGTGCTGCTGCTGGTGGAAGTCTACCCGGCCGGCGAGGAACCCATTCCGGGCGCCGACAGCCGCCAGCTGTGCCACAGCATCCGGCAGCGTGGCCAGCTCGATCCGATCTACGTCGAGCGTGGCGTCGATCTGGCACCGCTGCTCAAGCCGCTGCTGCGTGCCGGCGACATCCTGCTGTGCCAGGGCGCCGGCGATATCGGCGCAGTGGCACCGCAACTGATCAAGCACCCGCTGTTCGTGGGGGAGTCGAAATGAGTCTGCACAGTACCCTCGACCCCAAGGCCTTCGGCCGCGTCGCCGTACTGTTCGGCGGCAAGAGCGCCGAGCGCGAGGTCTCGCTGAAGTCCGGCAATGCCGTGCTCGGCGCCCTGCAGGCCGCCGGTGTGGACGCCTTCGGCATCGATGTGGGGGATGACTTCCTGCAGCGTCTGGGCCGCGAGAAGATCGACCGCGCCTTCATCGTGCTGCACGGTCGCGGCGGTGAGGATGGCTCCATGCAGGGCCTGCTCGAGTGTGCCGGCATTCCCTATACCGGCAGCGGCATCCTCGCCTCGGCCCTGGCCATGGACAAGCTGCGCACCAAGCAGGTCTGGCACAGCCTCGGCCTGCCGACGCCGCGCCACGCCGTGCTGACTTCGCCGGCCGACTGCGAGGCCGCTGCGGCCGAGCTGGGCTTCCCGCTGATCGTCAAACCGGCCCACGAAGGGTCGAGCATCGGCATGGCCAAGGTGGACAGTGCCCAGGCGCTGCTCGAGGCCTGGCAGGATGCCGCCCGCTACGACAGCCAGGTGCTGGTCGAGCAGTGGATCGCCGGTCCGGAATACACCATCGCCGTGCTGCGTGGCGAAGTGCTGCCGCCGATTGGCCTGGGCACCCCACACAGCTTCTACGACTACGACGCCAAGTACCTGGCCGATGACACCCAGTACCGCATTCCCTGCGGCTTGTCCGCCGAGAAGGAAGCCGAGCTGAAGGACCTGACCGCGCGCGCCTGTGAAGCCGTGGGTACCCAGGGCTGGGCGCGCGCCGATGTGATGCAGGATGCCAGTGGCCAGTTCTGGCTGCTGGAAGTGAACACCGTACCGGGCATGACCGATCACAGCCTGGTACCGATGGCCGCGCGCGCAGCCGGCCTGGATTTCCAGCAGCTGGTGCTGGCGATCCTGGCTGACAGCGTCGAGGCGAGGGGTTAAGCGATGAGTATCGCTCTGCGTCATCAGGACTCGCTGAGGGCTCCGCAGCGCGGCAAGCCCGCGCCGCGTGGCGCTAGCCGTCTGGTGGCCAAGGAGCCGATGCGCCTGCGCATGCCCAAGCCGGACTTCGCCTGGATGGGCCGTCTGCTCTGGCCGCTGCTGCTGCTCGGCCTGGGTTTCGGTGCATACGAGGGTGCGCAGCGCCTGCTGCCCTATGCCGACCGTCCGATTGCGCGCATCAGCGTGCAGGGCGACCTGGCCTATGTCAGTCAGCAGGCCGTGCAGCGCCGCATCGCCCCGTTCATCGCCGCGAACTTCTTCAGCGTCGATCTGCGCGGCATGCGCGAGGAACTGGAGCGCATGCCCTGGATCGCCCATGCCGAGGTGCGCCGCGTCTGGCCGGACCAGATCGACGTGCGCCTGGAAGAACAACTGCCCATCGCCCGCTGGGGCGACGAGGCGCTGCTCAACAACCTGGGTCAGGCCTTTGCCCCGCAGGAGGTGGACAACTACCAGCACCTGCCGCAGTTGTCCGGGCCCAAGCGTGCGCAGACCAAGGTGATGCAGCAGTACCAGATGCTCAGCCAGCTGTTGCGGCCGATGGGCTTCACCGTGGTCGGGCTGCAGTTGCGCGAGCGGGGCAGCTGGTTCCTCTCGGCGACCGAGAATGCCAGCGGGCAGCGTATCGACATCCTGCTGGGACGAGACCACGTGGTGGAAAAGATGCGTCGGTTCGCCGCCATCTACGAGCGGGAACTGAAAGACCAGAGCGCGAAGATCGCGCGCATCGACCTGCGTTATGCCAACGGCCTGGCCGTGGCCTGGCGTGAGCCGGTGGAGCCGGCTGCGGCCGAGCAGAAAGTGAATTGAGAAGAGGCAGGATTAAATGAGTAGCGCGCATAGCGGCAAGATGATCGTTGGCCTGGACATCGGCACCTCCAAGGTGGTGGCGCTGGTGGGCGAGGTGACGGCCGACGGCCAGCTGGAGATCGTCGGCATCGGCACCCATCCGTCGCGCGGGCTGAAGAAGGGCGTGGTGGTCAACATCGAGTCCACCGTGGCATCGATCCAGCGCGCGGTGGAGGAAGCCCAGCTGATGGCGGGCTGCCGTATCCACTCGGCGTTCGTCGGCGTGGCCGGCAACCACATCCGCAGCCTGAACAGCCACGGCATCGTCGCCATCCGCGATCGCGAGGTCAGCGGCGCCGATATCGAACGCGTGCTCGACGCCGCGCAGGCCGTCGCCATTCCGGCGGACCAGCGGGTGCTGCACACCCTGGCGCAGGACTACGTGATCGACAACCAGGAGGGCGTGCGCGAACCGCTGGGCATGTCCGGCGTGCGTCTGGAGGCCAAGGTGCACGTGGTCACCTGTGCCGTGAACGCCGCGCAGAACATCGAAAAGTGCGTGCGTCGCTGCGGCCTCGAGGTCGACGACATCATCCTCGAGCAGCTTGCATCCGCGTATTCGGTGCTGACCGAGGACGAGAAGGAGCTGGGCGTGTGCCTGGTGGACATCGGTGGCGGCACTACCGATATCGCCATCTTCACCGAAGGCGCCATCCGCCATACCGCCGTGATTCCGATCGCCGGCGATCAGGTCACCAACGACATCGCCATGGCCCTGCGTACGCCGACCCAGTACGCCGAGGAAATCAAGATTCGTTATGCCTGCGCCCTGGCCAAGCTGGCCGGTGCCGGCGAAACCATCAAGGTGCCGAGCGTCGGTGATCGTCCGCCGCGCGACCTGTCGCGCCAGTCCCTGGCCGAGGTGGTCGAGCCGCGTTACGACGAGCTGTTCACCCTGATCCAGGCCGAGCTGCGTCGCAGCGGCTACGAAGACCTGATTCCGGCCGGCATCGTCATGACCGGTGGCACGGCGAAGATGGAAGGCGCGGTCGAACTGGCCGAGGAAATCTTCCACATGCCGGTGCGCCTGGGCGTGCCGCACAGCGTCAAGGGCATGGCCGATGTCGTGCGCAACCCGATTTATTCCACCGGTGTGGGCTTGCTGCTGTACGGGCTGCAGAAGCAGCACGACGGCATTTCCATGTCGGTGGGCAGTCCTTACCAGGACGAAAGCAAGACCCCGGTACTCGAGCGCATCAAGCGCTGGGTCCAAGGCAATTTCTAAATTTGCAGTAGGCGTTACAACTAGAAAGGAAGGAGAGGGATCATGTTCGAACTAGTAGACAACATTCCACAAAGTGCGGTGATCAAGGTCATCGGTGTCGGTGGTGGCGGCGGCAACGCGGTCAATCACATGGCCGTCAGCAACATCGAGGGCGTCGAGTTCATCTGCGCCAACACCGATGCGCAGGCGCTGAAGAACATCGGTGCGCGCACCGTGCTGCAGCTCGGCCCGGGCGTGACCAAGGGCCTGGGTGCCGGCGCCAATCCGGAGGTCGGTCGTCAGGCCGCGCTGGAAGACCGCGAGCGCATCGCCGAAGTGCTGCAGGGCACCGACATGGTGTTCATCACCACCGGCATGGGCGGTGGTACCGGTACCGGTGCTGCTCCGGTGATCGCCGAAGTGGCCAAGGAGATGGGTATCCTGACCGTGGCCGTGGTCACCCGTCCGTTCCCGTTCGAAGGCAAGAAGCGCATGGTGATTGCCGACGAGGGCATCCGCGCGCTGGCCGAGAGCGTCGACTCGCTGATCACCATTCCCAACGAGAAGCTGCTGACCATCCTGGGCAAGGATGCCAGCCTGCTGTCCGCCTTTGCCAAGGCCGATGACGTGCTGGCCGGCGCCGTGCGCGGTATCTCCGACATCATCAAGCGTCCGGGCATGATCAACGTCGACTTCGCCGACGTGAAGACCGTGATGAGCGAGATGGGCATGGCGATGATGGGTACCGGCTGCGCCAGCGGTCCGAACCGTGCGCGCGAAGCCACCGAGGCGGCGATCCGCAACCCGCTGCTGGAAGACGTCAACCTGCAGGGCGCTCGCGGCATCCTGGTCAACATCACCGCAGGTCCGGACCTGTCGCTGGGCGAGTACTCCGACGTGGGTAACATCATCGAGCAGTTCGCGTCCGAGCAGGCCACCGTCAAGGTCGGTACCGTGATCGACGCCGACATGCGCGACGAACTGCACGTCACCGTGGTCGCCACCGGTCTGGGCGCGCGCATGGAGAAACCGGTCAAGGTGATCGACAACACCGTGCAGGTCGCCGTCAGCCAGCCGGTTGCCCAGCAGCCTGCCGCGCAACAATCGCGCAGCGAGCAGTCGGTCAACTACAAGGACTACGAGCGTCCGACCGTGCAGCGTCAGAGCCACAGCGGCGCGGCTACCGCAGCCAAGCTCAATACCCAGGACGATCTCGATTACCTGGATATTCCGGCGTTCCTGCGTCGTCAGGCTGATTGATGAAACTTATCAGGAGTATGAAAGTGATTGGTGTTCAGCAAAGGTCGGTTCTGCTATCATTTCCGACCATTGTTGAAAACAGTTCGCAACTAGCGATATAGCGGCCAAGCCATGATCAGACAACGCACCCTGAAGAACATTATCCGTGCCACCGGCGTTGGCCTGCATTCGGGGGAAAAGGTTTACCTGACCCTGAAGCCGGCACCGGTGGACACTGGCATCGTGTTCCGTCGCACCGATCTCGACCCTGTCGTGGAAATCCGCGCATCGGCCGGGAATGTCGGTGAAACCACCATGTCGACCACGTTGATCAATGGTGATGTCAAGGTGGACACGGTAGAGCACCTGCTTTCGGCCATGGCAGGCCTGGGCATCGATAACGCCTACGTCGAGCTCTCCGCGTCCGAAGTGCCGATCATGGATGGTAGCGCTGGTCCTTTCGTATTCCTGATTCAATCCGCTGGCCTGCAGGAGCAGGAAGCGCCGAAGAAGTTCATCCGCATCCTGCGTGAGGTCACGGTGGTGGAGGGCGACAAGCGCGCCACCTTCGTGCCTTTCGACGGTTTCAAGGTGAGTTTCGAGATCGACTTCGATCACCCCGTGTTCCGCAATCGCACGCAGAGCGCCAGTGTGGATTTCTCCAGCACGTCTTTCGTCAAGGAAGTCAGCCGGGCCCGCACCTTCGGCTTCATGCGTGACATCGAGTTCCTGCGTTCGCAGAACCTGGCACTTGGTGGCAGCGTGGAAAACGCCATCGTGGTCGACGAATATCGTGTGCTCAACGAAGACGGCCTGCGTTACGAGGACGAGTTCGTCAAACACAAGATTCTCGATGCCATCGGCGACCTGTACCTGCTGGGTAACAGCCTGATTGGCGAGTTCAAGGGCTTCAAGTCCGGTCACGCACTGAACAACCGTTTGCTGCGCACCCTGATCGAACAGACCGATGCCTGGGAGATGGTGACCTTCGAGGACGCCACGCTCGCGCCAATCTCTTACATGCGCCCGGTTGCGGCCGTGTAAGCGAACTCTCTTCCTAGCTGCAATTGAGGCCACCTTCGGGTGGCCTTTTTTATGGCCGCTCCTGAGCGGCTCATCGTGGTCCGGGTCCTGCGTGAGCCGGTGTGCCTGTGAACGGCTGCGCCGTGAAACCTTGTTTGCCCGTTCTTTGCGGCCGCCCGCCTTGGCCGTTTCCCGGTTGTTCGCTGGCCGTTTGGGCCCTCATGCGCCGCGGGGTGCTGCTTTAGTGTGGCGCCATCGAGTGAGCAAAGACGTCGGGAGGCGAGCATGCGGGCAGGGCTGTTGGGTTGGAAGGGGATGGCTGCGCTGTGCGTTGCGTGCCTGGCGCTGGGCGGCTGTGGCGAGGAAGCCGGGCCGCAGGTGCGAGCGGATGCCGTGCCGGCGGACGCGGCGCTGGCGCAGTTGTATGCCACCAGTTGCCAGCAATGCCATGCCAGCCCGGCTGCCGGTGCGCCGCTGACCGGCGATGCTCAGGCCTGGGCGCCGCGTCTGGCCAAGGGCATGGATACCCTGCTGGAGCACAGCATCAGCGGGTTCCAGGGCATGCCGCCGATGGGGCTGTGCATGCAGTGCTCGGCGGAGGAGTTCCAGGCGCTGATCGCGTTCATGTCGACCGCCGCGACGGAGGGTCGCTGACATGGGCCAGCCGTTCTCCCGCCGTCAACTGCTGCAGCGCGCCAGCCTGTTGGGCGCCTTGCTGGCGCTGCCGGGCCGTCCGCTCTGGGCCGAGACCTCGCTCGCCTCGCGGCCGATCCCCTGGCGCAACTGGTCCGGTGCGCAGAGCTGCCTGCCGCTGGAAAGACTGGCGCCGAAGAACCTGGACGAGCTGATCCAGGCCATTCGCCAGGCTCCGGGCAAGATCCGCCCGGTCGGCTCGGGGCATTCCTTCAGCGCGCTGGTTCCCACCGACGGCACCCTGTTGTCGCTCAGCCACTTCTCCGGGTTGTTGGAGCATGATGCGCAGAGCCTGCAGGCCGAATTCGCCGGTGGCACGCCGATGTCGCAGATGGGCGCGCCGCTCAAGGAGGTCGGCCAGGCGCTGGTCAACATGGCCGACATCGACTACCAGACCCTGGCCGGGGCGATCGCCACCTCGACCCACGGCACCGGCGTCGACTTCGGTTCCTATTCCGCCCAGGTCTGTGGCCTGCAGCTGGTCAGTGCGGCTGGCGACGTGCTCGATTGCAGCCGCGACAACAATCCTGCGCTGTTCGATGCCGCACGGGTGTCGCTCGGTGCGCTGGGGGTGGTTACCCGCGTGCGCCTGCAGAACCGCCACGCCTATCGCCTGCGCGAGCGCCAGTGGATCGCCAGGACCGAGGAGCTGCTGGAGGATATCGACAACCTCACGCGCGACAACCAGCACTGGGAGATGCTGGTGGTCACGCACTCCGACTACGCGCTGTCGGTGGCGCTGAACGAGACCGAGGACCCGGAGACGCCGCCCTTGTCGCCGGAGGAGGAGGGGGGCAACGGCTTCGTCGGCCTGATCGAGGGGCTGGACAAGTACCTGAGCGACTTCCCCGACCTGCGCCGCAGCCTGCTGAACAACATGCGCCACCTGGCCAGCTTCGAGGACCGGGTGGACGACTCCTACGAAGTCTTCGCCAACGTGCGCAACGTGCGCTTCAACGAGATGGAGTACTCGGTGCCGGCCGAGCTGGGTCCGGCCTGCCTGCGCGAGATCCTCAAGCGCATCGACGAGGGCAGCCTGCGCACCTGGTTCCCCATCGAGTATCGCTACGTCAAGGCCGACGACATTCCCCTGAGCATGTTCGAGGGCCGCGACAGCTGCTCGATCTCGGTGCATCAGCACTACGCGATGGATCACCACAACTTCTTCGCCGCGATCGAGCCGATCTTCTGGAAATACCAGGGCCGTCCGCACTGGGGCAAGCTGCACAGCCTGGGCGCGCGCCAGCTGCAGGCGCTGTACCCGCGCTGGCAGGCATTCACCGAGGTGCGCCAGGCGCTGGATCCGCACGGCCGCTTCGTCAACGCGCACCTGGCCGGCATCTTCGGTGTTGCCTGAGGAACCACGATGAAGCGACGTTCTTTCGTACTCGCCGGCCTCGCTGCCGGTGGCTTGCTGGCCGCTGCCTGGCTGCGGCCGCGCGACCATGGCCAGCCGCATGACGCCTACTTCCAGGCGCTGAACCAGGAGCTCAAGGCCAACGGCCCGATGCGCCCGGCGCTGCTGATCGACCTTGACCGGCTCGACCACAACATCGAGGTGGTCCGGCAGTCGCTCGCACGCAGCGGCAAGCAGTTGCGCCTGGTGGAGAAATCGCTGCCGGCTCCCGGCCTGCTGCGCTACATCGGTGAGCGCCTGCACACCCGGCGGCTGATGTCCTTCCACCAGCCGTTCCTGAATCACGACGCGCGGCTTTTCCCCAAGGCCGACATCCTGCTCGGCAAGCCGCTGCCGGTGCGCTCGGCGCAGCTGTTCTACGAGCGACACCGCGGACCGTTCGACCCTGCCCGCCAGTTGCAGTGGCTGATCGATAGCCCCGAGCGGCTGGGGCAATACCTGGCGCTGGCCCAGGGCCTGGGCACGCGGTTGCGCATCAACATCGAACTGGATGTCGGCCTGCACCGTGGTGGCGTGCACGACACCCAGGTGCTGGGGCAGTTGCTGCAACTGATCGCGGATAACCCGCAGCATCTGGAGTTCGCCGGCTTCATGGGCTACGACCCGTTCGTCGGCATGAACCTGCCGGCGCTGCTCGGCACCCAGGACGAACTGCTGGCCAAGGTGATGGCGCTGTACCAGGGGCATGTGGACTTCACCCGCCAGCGCTTCCCCGCGCTGTGGCGCGAGGGCCTGACCCTGAACACCGCCGGCAGCCCCAGCTACCGTGCCCACGAGGGCGAGTCGCTGAGCACCGAGGTGGCCGTCGGCACCGGCCTGCTCAAGCCCAGCCACTACGATCTGCCGTCGCTGGCCGAGCATGTGCCTGCGGTGTACATCGCCACGCCGGTGCTCAAGCGTACCGGAGCGTTGCGCATCCCGGCGCTGGACGAGAAGTCGCGGCTGTTCTCCTGGTGGGACGTCAACCAGCGCGAAACCTTCTTCATCTATGGCGGCAACTGGCAGGCCGACTTCGCCTCGCCCGCCGGCCTGCAATTGAGTGAAGTGTTCGGGCGCAGCTCGAACCAGGAACTGGTCAACGGCTCGCCGGCAGTGGCGCTGAAGGTGGAGGACCAGGTGTTCCTGCGGCCGACCCAGAGCGAGTCGGTGTTGCTGCAGTTCGGCGACCTGCTGGCGCTGCGCGGTGGTCGCATCGTCGAGCGCTGGCCGGTGTATCAGGAGTCCTAAGGGGCGCGGTCATTCCTGGGCGATGCGCTGTTTGGCCGTGCGCGGGGTCACGCCGGTCCAGCGCTTGAAGGCGCGGCGGAAGTTGCGCACATCGCTGAAACCGGTGGCGCAGGCCACGTCGATCAACCGGTTGTCGCGCTGGCCGAGCAGTTGCAGCGCCCGCGTCCGGCGCAGTTCGTCGACGATTGCGTGATAGCTCAGGCCCGCCTCGCCGATGCGCCGGCGCAGGGTGCGCTCGCTCAGGTTCAACTGGCTGGCCAGCTGGCTCAGCGACGGCGGTGACTCGAGGCGCTTGCGCACCTCGCGCTCGATGGTCTCGATCAGGTCGCTCAGTCCCTGTTCGTGCCGGCCCGCGCTGTCCAGCAGCATGCACGCCTCGGCCGCCGCATAGTCGTCGCGGGTCGGCAGCGGCAGTTGCAGCCAGGCGGCCGGGAACTGCATCCGGTTGTGCTCGCAGGCGAAGCGCACCGGGCAGCGGAACAGTTCCGCGTAGCGCTGCGCGTGGGGCGGGGCGGGGTACTGCACCTCGATGTGGCTGGCGACCAGGTCCGCGCCGGTGAGGAAACGCACGATGGCCAGGCTGCTGGCGAAGGCTTCCTCCAGGTAGAACACGGCCACCTCCGGGTCGAAGAAGCGCGGGGTGGCGTAGAACAGTACCTGGTCGTCCACGATTTCGATGTGATAGTCGAGCAGGCTGCCGATGTGCCATTGGTAGCGCAGCCCCAGGTCCAGTGCCGTGCCCAGGTCCGGGCAGGCCAGCATGGCCAGGCCGGCCAGCCCCCAGGACACCGGCGTCTGCCGGCTGCCGACCGTCAGCCCCAGGCCGTTGTCGCCCAGCACCTGAAGGGCACGCCGCACCAGCCTGTAGCTCTGGCGGAAGGACAGGCGATAGTCCGGCCGCTTCAGATCCTCCGGGGCGAAGCCCAGGCCACGGCACAGCAGTTCCGGGTCATGCCCGCAGGCGACCGCGTGCTGCAGCAGGAAGCGGGAAATCAGCGGCGGTGCCGAGGCTTCCGAATAGCGCGGATCGACGATGGGTTTCATGCCTGTGCATCCCTCACTGCCCGAAGATGGCTGCCTGGCAGTGTGCCGCAAATGGCGCGCGATGAAAGTGTTTGAAAATGTGACAGGCCTCTTGAGCCCTCCTTTTTGTCCGTTCTGGCCCCATGCCGGCTTTTGGGTTGCCGTTAGTTTCATCGGGACTCAGGAGGTGCATATGTCATACAACAAAAACAAGGTGGCATTGGCGGTGGGGCTGGGGCTGTGGGGGACGCAGCTGCAGGCTTTCGAAATCGAGACCGGTCCCGATCTGACGACCTCGCTCGAGAGCGTCGTCGAATTCACATCGGTGTACCGCACCGGTTCGCCCGAGCACATCACGCGCGCTGGGCAGAACGTCTTCATCAACAACAACGACGGCAGCGAGTACTACGGCAAGGGGTTCGTCTCCAACGAATTCAAGCTGACCTCCGAGCTGCACGTGCGCACCGAGCAGGACGGCCTGTTCGTCCGCGGTACCGCCTGGTACGACACCCAGATCATGGACCACGCGCCCAGCGGTGATGGCTTCGCTACCCACAACACCGACAGCGACAAGCGCTACCCCTCGGACCTGAAAAACCGCGCCGGCCATCGCGCGCGCCTGCTCGATGCCTACCTCTATACCAACCGCTACCTTGGCGAGATGCCGGTCAGCGTGCGACTCGGTCGCCAGGTGATCAACTGGGGCGAGGGCATCTTCTATGCCGACGGTCTCAACGTGATCAACCCGGTGGACATCGGCCGCGTGGTGCTGCCCAACGCCAGCCTCAAGGACGCGCTGCTGCCGACCAACATGGTCTCCGCGCAGTTCGGCCTGACCGACGCGCTCAACGTCGAGACCTTCTACGGGCTGGAGTGGAAGGGTCACGAGATGATCCCCACCGGTGCCTTCCTCAATAACCAGGACTACTTCGGCAAGGGCAGCAACGGTGTACTGGTGGACCTGCGCAGCGAGCTGGGGGCGCTGGCCGAGCTGGCCCCGGGGCTCAATGGCGAGAACGGCATCGTCGCCGGCGCCCGCTATGGCCGTGAGCACGACGCCCGCGACGACGGCCAGTACGGCCTGGCCCTGCGCTACCTGGTGGAGCAGTGGAACAACACCGAGTTCAGCCTCTACTACCTCAACTACCACAGCAAGGTGCCGTTCCTGCGTGTGCAGAAGGGCCAGTCCATGGCCTGCAGCGCCGGCAGCGGCGGGCGCTTCGCCGACCTGTGCGGCCTGACCAAGCTGCTCGACCCGGCCTCGGTGCCGCTGGTGGACGGCCTGGCCATGCTCGACAGCACCTACTACGACTTCGTCTACCCCGAGGACATCCGCCTGTTCGGCCTCAGCGTGTCCGGCACCATCGGCGACACCAGCCTGGCAGGCGAGCTGACCTACCGGCCCAACGCGCCGCTGGAACCGTCGATGACCTACGAGCTGGAGCAACTGGCCGCGAGCGCCCTCGGCGCCGGTGGTGCCAGTGGCGGGAGCATCGACCTGGGCGAGTTCGGCGACGGTTCGGCCAATGACCCACGCCGCAGCATCGACCTGTACAAGCGCCACGAGCTGTACACCGGTTCGATCTCCGCGATCCACGCCTTCGGTCCCAGCGCCGGCCTGGACGACCTGGTAGTACTGGCCGAGGCGGCCTTCAACCATGTGCCGGGCGGCCTGCTCGACACGGTCAACTATGCGTACCTGGACAGCTTCGCCTGGGGCTACACGGTGAACCTCTCCGGTCTGGTCCAGGACGTGACGCCGAACTTCGACCTGATGCCGGCGATCACCTTCCGCCAGGACGTGTCCGGCACCTCGCCGGCGCTCAACGAGAACTTCATCCAGGGGCGCAAGTCCGCCACCGTCGAACTGGGTGCCAGGTACGGCCAGAAGCTGGCCGGCAAGCTGTCCTACACCTCGTTCTGGGGCGCACGCAAGGATAACGCGCTGATCGACCGCGATCACCTCGCGCTCAACGTCTCCTACTCCTTCTGATGGCAGGACCCGCAATGACCAGAACCCTTCTACGGACCTGTACGGTCCTGTTTTCCCTCGGCCTGCTGCTGCCCCTGGCGGCCCAGGCCAGGGTGAGTGCCGAACAGGCGGCGCAATTGCAGGGCACGCTGACCCCCTTCGGCGCCGAGCGCCAGGGCGATGCGGCCAAGGGCATTCCGCAGTGGACCGGTGGCATGACGCAGCCACCGGCCGGTTATGGCGGCCCGGGCAGCTTCCACGTCGATCCCTATGCCGAGGAAGCGCCGCTGCGGGTGATCGACGCCAGCACCATGCAGGCCGACGCGGACAACCTCAGCGACGGCGTCAAGGCGCTGCTCAAGGCCTATCCGCAGACCTTCAAGCTGCCGGTCTACCCCAGCCACCGCAGCTTTTCCGCACCGGAGGACATCTACCGCAACACCGCCGTCAATGCGCAGCAGGCCGAACTGAGCGACTCCGGCTACGGCCTGGTGGGCGCCTATGGCGGCATTCCGTTCCCGATCCCGGCCGATGGCCGCGAGGCGATCTGGAACCACATCGCCCGCTGGCAGGCGCGCTACACCGACGAGGTGGCGGTGACCGCGCAGGTCACCACCAGCGGCAGCTACTCGCTGTTGCGCGAGCGCATCCAGCTGCTGTCCAGCTACTACGACCCGAAGAAGGACGCCGGGAGCCTGGGCAATCGCCTCTACTATTTCGCCAGCGAACTACTGCCGCCGTCGCGCGACGTGGGTCGCGCGCTGCTGGTGCACGAGCCCATCGACCAGGTCGCCGAGCCGCGCTCGGCGTGGATCTACAACCCCGGCCAGCGCCGTGTGCGGCGTGCGCCGACCCTGGCCTACGACATGCCGATCGATGGCATCTACGCCGATGACACCGACATGTACAACGGTGCCACCGACCGCTACGACTGGAAGCTGGTCGGCAAGCGTTCGCTGCTGGTGCCGTACCACAACTACGCCATGGAGAAACCGGGCATGGACGCCGCTGAGCTGGTCAAACCGGGCCACCTCAACAGCGACCTGACCCGCTGGGAGATGCACCGCGTGTGGGTGGTCGAGGCGACCCTGCGTCCGGGTCAGCGCCACGTGCACGCCAAGCGCCGCTTCTACCTCGACGAAGACAGCTGGTATGCCCTGATGGTGGAGAACTACGACGCCCGTGGCGAGCTGTGGCACGTCAACCTGGCGTTCACCAAGAATGCCTACGAGGTGCCGGTCATCGCCCCGGTGAACATCGTCTACCACGACCTCATCGCCCGCAGTTATACGGTGATCGGCCTGCGCAACAACGAGAAGGCGCCGCGCCAGTACCATCTGTCGCCGCCGCCGGCGAGTTACTTCACTCCGGCCAGCCTGCGGCGCAAGGGTACGCAGTAGTTCCGGGTCAGGGCGTCTGGCTGTCGCTGCGGCTGGCCAGGCGCTCAAGGGCGGCCTTCAGGCTGGGGTCGCTGATGCCCTCGGCCGTCGCCTGGATACTCTGTGCGGCGCTGTTGGACAGGCGAACGCTGCGAACGGTTCCACGATTCGGACCTGTCGAAGGTTGCACCTTGAACAGTATTTTCGTTAAGGTCGCGAATTCTTCGAGTGCCTGTAGTTGTCGTTGCAGCCTTCTTTGCTGATAACGCAGGCGTGTTGCCCAGTGGCCATCGGTCACGATCAATAGCAGACAGCCGTCACGCCAGGACGCTACATGACAGTGTTCCCGGGCCGCCGGTTGTAGCTGGCTTTCCACAAGACGCTGCAGGTTGGTCAGGCGTTGGGCCTGACCGAACAGCGCTTTCAGGGGCTTGGCTTCGCGTAGCAGCGTAGCGGGTGCCTGGGCCGGCAAGGGACGAAACGTCATGGCAGGAGGCCTTAGGTTGCAGAGCGGTCATGGTAGCAGAGCGTGCTGCCGATAGTGCTCCGCGAGAGGGGAAGCCATGCAAATCATCCTACTCAATAGCCGCCATGGTTCGGCGCGAACGATCAACCTGGATCTGCGCTGGCTGTTGCTGGCCGCTTTCCTGGCGTTGGCACTGAGCCTGGGCGCCGGCGCCGCGCTGGGTGCCAAGTGGTTGACCGCGGAACCGGTGGTCGACACGTCGCTGGTCGAGGCGCTGGATCAGCAGCGCAAGCAGGTTGGCGCGGTGCGCCAGGACGCGCAGCGTCAGTTGGACGCCTTCGCCGCGCATGTGGCGGAGCTGCAGGCACGACTGACACGTCTCGATGCCCTGGGCGAGCGCCTCACCGAGCTGGCCGAACTGGATGCCGGCGAATTCGATTTCTCCCTCAGCGTTGGCCAGGGTGGTGCGGAAGATGCGCTCGGCGCCTCGGCCTATTCGCCGCCGCCGTTCATGAATGCGCTGGATGAGCTGGCGCTGCGCGTGGACAGCCGCGAGCAGCAACTGGAAGTGCTCGAGCAGTTGCTCGGCGAGCGCCGCCTGAACGAGGCCGAGACCCTTTCCGGTCGTCCCGTTCTGCAGGGCTACGTGTCGTCGCCGTTCGGCAGCCGCATCCATCCGCTGACCGGGCGGGTCAGCGTGCACAAGGGCATCGACTTCGCCTCCAAGCCGGGTAGCGACGTGATGTCGGTGGCCGCCGGCATCGTCACCTTCTCCGGCAAGAAGAACGGCTACGGCAATGTGGTGGAGATCAGCCACGCCGACGGTTACGTCACCCTCTACGCGCACAACCAGAGCAACACCGTGCAGATCGGTGACCTGGTGCAGCGCGGTCAGACCATCGCCAAGGTCGGTCGCAGCGGCCGCTCCACCGGCTATCACGTGCATTTCGAAGTCAGCAAGGACGGCCGTCAGGTCAACCCGGCGCTGTACATCGCGCGTACCAGCGGCGTCGAGTGATCGAGCGGCGCCTGCCCTCTCTTGAATTGTTCGCAATCGTCCCCATCTATAGGGCCAGGCCGTGTTTCCGGGCTGGTCCGGGGACCTGTGCTGTCTGTGCCATCACGCGGTAGCGATCGGCTGACAACGTCACTTTCCTCCCCGGCTTTTCCGGGTAGAATGCCCCCTTCGCCCGCAGCCATGCTGGCTGCCAGGTCGCGATTTGCGCCGACCTCAATCCATTCGCCGGAAGTCCTGTCGATATGTTTGCGCCTCTGTTGAAAAAACTTTTCGGAAGCAAGAATGAGCGTGAAGTCAAACGCATGCTCAAGGCGGTGCAGTCCGTCAACGCCCTTGAAGAACAGATGATCGCCCTTTCGGATGATCAGCTGCGGAGCAAGACCGAAGAGTTCAGGGCCCGTCTGGCCAAGGGCGAAACCCTCGACCAACTGCTGCCCGAAGCCTTCGCCGTGGCCCGGGAGGCCGGCAAGCGGGTCATGGGCATGCGCCATTTCGACGTTCAGCTGATCGGCGGCATGACCCTGCACGAGGGCAAGATCGCCGAGATGCGTACCGGTGAGGGCAAGACCCTCGTTGGCACCCTGGCCGTCTATCTCAACGCACTGTCCGGCAAGGGCGTGCACGTGGTCACGGTCAACGAATACCTGGCCCGCCGCGACGCCAACTGGATGCGTCCGCTGTACGAATTCCTCGGCCTGAGCGTGGGCATCGTCACCCCGTTCCAGCCGCCGGAAGACAAGCGCGCCGCCTACGCCGCCGACATCACCTATGGCACCAACAACGAATTCGGTTTCGACTACCTGCGCGACAACATGGCGTTCAGCCTGGAAGACAAGTTCCAGCGCGAGCTGAATTTCGCCGTGATCGACGAAGTCGACTCCATCCTCATCGACGAAGCCCGTACCCCGCTGATCATCTCCGGCCAGGCCGAAGACAGCTCCAAGCTGTACATCGAGATCAACAAGCTGGTCCCGCGCCTCAAGCAGCACATCGAGGAAGAAGAGGGCGTGGTGACCCAGGAAGGTCACTACAAGGTCGACGAGAAGTCGCGCCAGGTCGAGCTGAACGAGGCGGGGCACCAGTACGTCGAGGAAATGCTCACCGCCGCCGGCCTGCTGGCCGAGGGTGAAAGCCTTTACTCCGCGCACAACCTGGGCCTGCTGACCCACGTCTACGCCAGCCTGCGTGCGCACACGCTGTTCCACCGCAACGTCGAATACATCGTGCAGAACGGCCAGGTGATCCTGATCGACGAGCACACCGGCCGTACCATGCCGGGGCGTCGCCTGTCCGAAGGCCTGCACCAGGCCATCGAGGCCAAGGAAGGGGTGAACATCCAGGCCGAGAGCCAGACGCTGGCTTCGACCACCTTCCAGAACTATTTCCGCCTGTACAACAAGCTGTCCGGCATGACCGGTACGGCCGATACCGAAGCGTTCGAGTTCCGCCAGATCTATGGCCTGGACGTGATGGTGATCCCGACCAACAAGCCGATCGCGCGCAAGGACTTCAACGACCTGGTCTACCTGACCCAGGAAGAGAAGTACCAGGCGATCATCGCCGACATCAAGGACTGCCAGGCCCAGGGCCGGCCGATCCTGGTCGGCACCGCGACCATCGAGACCTCCGAGTACGTCAGCCAGCTGCTGAACGAGGAAGGCATCGAGCACAAGGTGCTCAACGCCAAGTTCCACGACAAGGAAGCCGAGATCATCGCCCAGGCCGGCCGCCCAGGTGCGCTGACCATCGCCACCAACATGGCCGGTCGCGGTACCGACATCCTCCTCGGTGGCAACTGGGAAGTGGAAGTCGCGGCGCTGGAGAACCCGACCGACGAGCAGGTCGCGCAGATCAAGGCCGAGTGGCAGAAGCGCCACCAGCAGGTGATCGAAGCCGGCGGCCTGCACGTGATCGCCTCCGAGCGCCACGAGTCGCGTCGTATCGACAACCAGCTGCGTGGCCGTGCCGGTCGCCAGGGTGACCCGGGCTCCAGCCGCTTCTACCTGTCGCTGGAAGACAACCTGATGCGCATCTTCGCCTCCGACCGGGTGAAGAACTTCATGAAGGCACTCGGCATGCAGTCTGGCGAGGCCATCGAGCACCGCATGGTCACCAATGCCATCGAGAAGGCCCAGCGCAAGGTCGAAGGCCGCAACTTCGACATGCGCAAGCAGCTGCTCGAGTTCGACGACGTGGCCAACGAGCAGCGCAAGGTGATCTACCACATGCGCAACAGCCTGCTGGCTGCCGAGAACGTTGGCGACACCATCGCCGAGTTCCGCGAGGAAGTGCTGACCGCCGCCATCAACGGCCATATCCCGCCGCAGTCGATGCCGGAACAGTGGGATATCGCTGGCCTGGAGTCGACGCTGCAGAGCGATTTCGGCATCCAGCTGCCAATCCAGCAATGGCTGGACGAAGACGACAAGCTGTACGAGGAAACCCTGCGCGAGCGCATCCTCGCCGAGCTGATCACCGCCTACAACGAGAAGGAAACCCAGGCCAGCGCCGAAGCGCTGCGCACCTTCGAGAAGCAGATTCTGCTGCGCGTGCTCGACGACTTGTGGAAGGACCACCTGTCCACCATGGATCACCTGCGTCACGGCATCCACCTGCGTGGTTACGCGCAGAAGAACCCCAAGCAGGAATACAAGCGCGAGTCCTTCGCCCTGTTCCAGGAGCTGCTGGAGTCGATCAAGCGCGACACCATCCGTGTGCTCTGCCACGTCCAGGTGCGCCGCGAGGACCCGGCGGAAGAGGAAGCCCGCCTGCGTCGCGAGGCCGAGGCCATGGCCGAGCGCATGCAGTTCCAGCACGCCGATGCGTCGGCGCTGGCCGCTGACGAAGGCAACGCCGAAGAGGGCGATGTCGCGGTCGCCTCCGCTCCGGTGCGCAGCGAGCAGAAGGTCGGGCGCAACGAGCCGTGCCCCTGCGGTTCGGGCAAGAAGTACAAGCACTGCCACGGTCAGATTGGCTGATCCGACTGCTTGCAGTAGCGGGCGCTTCGGCTATGCTGCCAGCGCCCTGACAGCGCCGCGAACGGTTCGACCGTTCGCGGCGTTTTACCATCTCATTCGGTCGCCGAGGCGATCACCATCTATTTGAAGGAGCGCATCTCATGGCTGTTGGTCTTGGCCCGCTGTCTACCCTGCATCCGGTTCCCGGCTTCGAACTGGGCATTGCCTCTGCCGGCATCAAGCGACCGGGGCGCAAGGATGTGGTGGTGATGCGCTGTGCCGAAGGTTCGCGGATCGCCGGGGTCACCACCACCAACGCCTTCTGCGCGGCGCCGGTGCTGGTCACCCGCGAGCGCCTGGGTGGCGAGGTGCGTTACCTGCTGACCAACACCGGCAACGCCAACGCCGGCACCGGTGCCGACGGTCTGGCCCGTGCCCGTCGTGCCTGCGCTCGCCTGGCCGAACTGGCAGGCGTCACGGAGAACGCCGTGCTGCCGTTCTCCACCGGTGTGATCGGCGAGCCGCTGCCGGTGGAGAAGATCGAGTCCGCCCTGCAGGCCGCTCTCGACGATCTCAAGGCGGACAACTGGGAAGCCGCCGCCACCGGCATCATGACCACCGATACCCTGCCCAAGGGGGCCAGCCGCCAGTTCTCCCATGACGGCGTGACGGTGACCGTCACCGGCATCTCCAAGGGCGCCGGCATGATTCGTCCGAACATGGCCACCATGCTCGGCTACATCGCGACCGACGCCCAGGTCGCCCAGGGTGTGCTGCAGGACCTGGTGCGCGATGCGGCGAACAAGTCGTTCAACCGCATCACCATCGACGGCGATACCTCCACCAACGACTGCTGCATGCTGATCGCCACCGGCCAGGCCGCGCTGGCGGAAATCACCGAGGCTTCCGGCGAGCTGTTCAGCAAGCTCAAGCAGGCGGTATTCGAGGTGTTCATGGAAGTGGCCCAGGCCATCGTGCGTGACGGCGAGGGGGCGACCAAGTTCGTCACCGTGCAGGTCAACGGTGGCGGCACACACCAGGAATGCCTGGACGTGGCCTATGCCGTGGCGCATTCGCCGCTGATCAAGACCGCACTGTTCGCTTCCGACCCGAACTGGGGGCGCATCCTCGCGGCGGTGGGCTATGCCGGCGTGCCGCAACTGGACGTGAGCAAGATCGACGTGTTCCTGGGCGAAGTCTGCATCGCCAGCAAGGGCTGCCGTGCGACCACTTACACCGAAGAGCAGGGCGCGGCGGTGATGGCCCAGGAGGAGATCAGCATCCGTATCGAGCTCGGCCGTGGTGCCTGCAGCGAGACGATCTGGACCACCGACCTGTCTCACGAGTACGTGAAGATCAACGCCGAATATCGCACCTGACAGAGGCAGCGATGAGCGTCAGACCCTAGGCGGCAACCGCCTGGGTGTTTCGTCCCTCGCCCGTCGTTCTCCAGCTATTCCCGCGCCTCATGAGCCCATGACGCGCGGGAATTTGCTATTGGGCGAGCGGGCTCTTAACGTCGGCTGACTTCAACGATGGAATGCACGGGAGACGCGACATGGCAATGCAACTGGTGATCGGCGACAAGAACTACTCCTCCTGGTCGCTGCGCGCCGCGCTGGCGGTGGATCTGTCGGGTGCGGTTTGCGACGAGGTGCTGGTGCGCCTGTACCAGCCGGACAGCCGTGCGCAACTGTTGCGCCATTCGCCCACCGGCAAGGTGCCGGTGCTGATCACCGAGCAGGGGCCGGTGTGGGACTCCCTGGCGATTGCCGAATACCTGGCCGAAAGCTACCCCGAGGCTCAGCTGTGGCCGGCGGAGCGCCAGGCCCGGGCGTTGGCGCGCAGCGTCTGCGCGGAGATGCACAGTGGCTTCATCGCCCTGCGCAGCCAGCTGCCGATGGACCTTGCACGCGACCAGGCGCTGACCGAGTTGGCGGACGACGCCCAGGCCGATATCGATCGCATCTGCGCGATCTGGGCGGGCTGTCGCGAGCGCTTCGCGGCCAAGGGCAACTACCTGTTCGGCCCGGCCAGCATCGCCGACGCCTTCTATGCGCCGGTCGCCGCGCGTTTGCGCAGTTACCATGTGGCCCTGCCGACAGCGGCGGCGGCCTATGTCGAAACCATCTATCGCTGGCCAGCGTTTCAGCGCTGGTACCAGGCAGCATTGCAGGAGGTAAAGCGGTGAAGCGTGTGCATGTCGCGGCAGCGGTGATTCGGGGCGTCGATGGGCGCATCCTGATCGCCAGGCGCCCCGAGGACAAGCATCAGGGTGGCCTGTGGGAGTTTCCCGGCGGCAAGGTGGAAGCGGGCGAGGCGGTGAGCGTGGCCCTGGCTCGCGAGCTGGAAGAGGAGTTGGCGATCCGCCCGACGGCCAGCCGTCCGCTGATCCAGATTCGCCATGACTACCCGGACAAGCAGGTTTTGCTGGATGTCTGGGAGGTCACGGCGTTCACCGGCGAGCCCCACGGTGCCGAGGGACAGCCGCTGGCCTGGGTCAGCGAGCGGCAGTTGCTGGAGTACGAGTTTCCCGCTGCCAACACGCCGATAGTCGCCGCTGCACGCTTGCCTGAGCGTTACCTGATCACCCCGGACGGGCTGCAGTCCGCCGAGCTGCTCGCCGGCGTACGCAAGGCCCTGGACGCCGGCGTACGGCTGATCCAGCTGCGCGCGCCGAACATGTTCGACCCGCAGTACCGCGACCTGGCGGTGGACGTGCAGGGGCTGTGCGCAGGCAAGGCGCAACTGATGCTCAAGGGGCCGCTGGAGTGGCTGGGAGACTTCCCCGCTGCCGGCTGGCACCTGACGGCCGAACAGCTGCGCAAGTATGCGGCGGGTGGGCGGCCTTTCCCGGAGCAGCGCTGGCTGGCTGCATCCTGCCACGCAGCCGAGGAGCTGGCGTTGGCCGCGCAGATGGGGGTGGATTTCGTCACCTTGTCGCCGGTACAGGCCACCGCCACCCACCCCGAGGCACAACCCCTGGGCTGGGACGCCGCCAGCGAGCTGCTCGCGGGCTGCAACCTGCCGGCCTATCTGCTGGCGGGCGTTGGCCCGAGCGACATCGAGCGCGCCTGGCAGGTCGGCGCGCAGGGTGTCGCCGGTATCCGCGCGTTCTGGCCAGGCGCCGCCCTGTAGTCGCGGTTCAGGGCTTTTCGGCAGCCTGCCACAGGACCTCGGCGACGCCCTGGCGCCTGGCGATCAGGCGCGCAGCGACGAACAGCAGGTCGGACAGCCGGTTGACGTAAGCCAGGCCGACGGCGCGCAGCGGCTCCACGGCGTTGAGGTGCTGGCAGCGGCGCTCGCTGCTGCGGGCGAAGCTGCGGCAGATGTGGGCCTGGGCGATCAGGCGCGAGCCGCCGGGCAGGATGAAGTTCTGCAGTGGGCCGACTTCCTCGTTCCAGCGGTCGATCACCGCTTCCAGACGTTCCACTTCCTCCTGCTGCAGGGCCTGGTAGTCGGGCATCGCCAGTTCGCCGCCAAGGTCGAACAGGCGATGCTGGCACGGGCGCAGCACATCGCTGACCTCCCGCAGGCCCGGCCAGGTGGCGCTCGCCTCGTCCAGTTCGGCCAGCAGCAGGCCAAGCTGGCTGTTGCAGCTGTCCAGCTCGCCGATGGCCTCGATGCGCGGATGGTCCTTGCCGACCCGACGGCCATCGGCCAGGCCGGTTTCTCCCTGGTCACCGGTGCGGGTGTAGATCTTGGAGAGGCGGAAACCCATGGTTCAGTGTCCTGTGTTGTCGAGCAGGGTGGCCAGCGGCAGGCGCAGGGTGAAGCAGGTACCCTGGCCCGGCGTGGAATGCACCTCCATCTGCCCCTTGTGGTTGTTGGTGATGATGAAATAGGACACGGCCAGCCCGAGGCCCGTGCCCTGGCCGACTTCCTTGGTGGTGAAGAAGGGCTCGAAGATGCGCTTGCGCACCACCTCGCTCATGCCCGTACCGTTGTCCTCCACCTGCACTTCCGCCCATTGCCCGGTTTGCCGGGTGCGCAGGATGATGCGCCCCGGCTCGCTGTCGTCGTCGCGCTGGTGAATGGCCTGCGCGGCGTTCTTCAGCAGATTGAGCAGCACCTGCTCCAGTTCGTTGGCAGTGCCCGCTATCGGGCCCAGGCCGGCTTCGAAGTGGCGTTCGATCTGCAGGGTCTTGAAGTCGAAGCCATCGGCCAGGTCGAAGTCGTTGCCGGCGATCTCCAGCGCCTGGTCGATCAGCGCCGGCAGCTCGCAGGGCGACAGCTGGCGATCACTGCGCCGACTGAAACTGAGCATGTGGCTGACGATCTTGGCGGCGCGCTGCCCGGCGTGCTGGATGCCGTCGAGCAGGCGGGGGATTTCCCGCGCATCCATGTAGTGCTGGATGGCCTCCAGGCTGACGCCGGCCTGCTCGGCCCGCTCGATGTTCTTCTCCAGGTCGGCGGACAGGCGCCGGCGGATGTTCTGCACGTTGTGCAGGATGGCGCCGAGCGGGTTGTTGATCTCGTGTGCCATGCCCGCTGCCAGGCCGCCAACTGAGAGCATCTTCTCCGACTGCACCATCATTTCCTCCAGCGCCAGGCGCTGGGTGATGTCGTCGATGCGGATCACCACGCCACGGCCGGCGCTGCCCATCAGCGGATAGAAGGTCAGGGCGTAGTGGCGTGGTTCCTCGTCCTTGTGCCAGGTGACGCGCTCGATCTTTTCCACCTTGTGCTGTTCGGCGGTTCGCTTGAGCTGCGCGAGAAACGGCTTGAGCGGCGGGAAGGCGAGGAATACCGGCTGGTTCAGCGCTTCATCCAGACGCGTGCCGGACAGCGCGCTGGCCTCCTGATTCCACTGGGTGACGTAGAGCATGTCGTCCAGGGCGATCAGCGCCGAGGGCATGGAGTCGATGATGCTGTTGAGGTAGTTCTGGAAGCCGGTGAGCTTCTTCTCGATCTTGCCGCGCACCTGGACTTCCAGCTCCAGCTTGCGATTGGAGTGACGGGTTTCCTCGGCCAGGCTCTGCGCCTGGTCGAAGGCTTGCTGGGCATCGTCGCGGGCGCGCCTGAGCTGCTGCTCGCGTGCCTCCATGCGCATCAGCATGGTGTTGAAGGCTTCGGCCAGGCTGCCGATCTCGTCGCGGTTGCCGCGGGTGGCGCGCAGGGCGTAGTTCTCTTCGCGGGTCACCTGGCGTGACAGTTCCTCGAGGCGACGGATCGGCTTGGTCACCAGGCGCCTGATCTGCTTGGCCACCAGCAGCCAGAGCAGCACGCTGAAGGCCAGGATCACCAGGCTTGCGGTCAGGGTGCCGGTGTAGAACGCCCCGGGCAGCTCGCTGGAGGCGACCAGGAGCAGTGCGCCAGGGCGCCCGCTGGGGTGTGGCAGGTCCACCAGCAGGTTGGTGCGGAAGGCGGTGTTGCGCCAGTTCTGCAGTTCGCTCAGCTGCTCCGGCAACTGCAGTTTTTCCCCGCGTTGCAGCTGCGCCAGGCTGGTGCCGTTGCTGTCGTAGATCACGGCGGCGCGCAGCGGCGCGTATTCATCCAGGCGCTTGAGCAGCGCCTGGGCGGAGGCGGGCGAGTGCAAGGCCTCCTTGCTCAGCGCCGGGCTGGCTATGAGCCGGGCGAGCGTGTGCAGGGCCTGAGGCGCCATGCTCTCCTGGGTGATCCAGTAGGCGGCGCTGATGAAGGCCAGGTTGGCGACCAGCAGGACCGCCGCGAGCAACACCAGCAGCGCCGCGAGCAGTTTGCGGCCGACCGGCAGGTTGTCGAGGCGTTGGCGCAGTCTCATGGGCGTGTCGTGGTCGCGGATGGAAGCGGCAGGTTAACGCGGCTGCCGGGGCATTGCCACGTCAGGCTGGGGTGAGTGGCGGGTTGCACTCACCCGGCACTCAGTCCAGCGGCAGCCCGCGCTCGCGCAGGTGCCGCAGCAGGCGCTGCTGCAGGTGGCTCAGGTGCGGCAGGTGCAGGGCGTGCCGCTGCGCGGTCGCGCAGGCATGGCCCAGCAGGTAGGTGATCTCGGTGCGGCGGCCCTGGGCCACGTCCTGATGCATGGAGGAGTAGTTCGCCGCCGTGGCGCTGATCACCCGTTGCACCTCGGTGTGCAGGTCCTGCGCCGCCGCCGGTTGACCGCAGCACTGCAGCAGCTCGGTCAGTTCCGCGCAGAGCGCAGCCACTTCTGCGGGATGCTCGCTCAGCCCTCCATTGCGGCAGTCATGCAGCACGGTCAGCGGGTTGATCGCACAGTTGAGCGCCAGCTTGCGCCACAACCGGGTGAGGATGTCCGGGCTCCATTGATGGGCGATGCCGGCACGCTGCAGTTCGTCCAGCCAGGTGGGCGGCAGAGGGGCGCGCGGATCGCCCAGCCAGTTGTGGCCATTGCCGGCGAACACGACCTGGAAGTCGGCGGGGCGGAACGCGCCCTCGGTGCTGGATACGAACAGGCAGCGCTGCCGGGGCAGGCGCTGCGCCACGGCATCCTGGCTACCCAGGCCGTTCTGCAGCAACAGCAGCTCGGCGTCCGCTGCCAGGCGCGAGGCGATGCTCGCCACTACGGGTTCGGCGTCGTAGGCCTTGCAGGCCAGGAGCAGGCGATGAATTGGCGTGTCGGCCTCTGCCAGCTCGGCGGGAATCGCGTACTGGCTGCGCTGGCCCGCCTCGATCAGGGTCAGGCCGCCTGCAGCGCGATAGGCCGCCAGGCGTTGCGGGCTGCGCAGGATGAGGCGGACCGGCAGGCCGGCGCGGGCCAGGCGCGTGGCCCAGAGACTGCCCAGGCTGCCTGCGCCGAGGATGTGCCAGGTCACGGCAGCGGCAGGCGCACGGCGGCGACCCGACCGCTGGCGTAGGATTCGGCCAGGAGTGTTTCCGCGTGCTGGAGCAGCTGCTCGGGTGTGGTGGGCAGGGCCTTGGCGTCCAGGCCGACCAGGCTGATGCCGGCTTTCAGGGTGATGAAGCCTTCGCTGGTCTTGAAGGCCTTGAGGTTCAGGCCCTCGTGCAGCCGCTTGAAGCTGCTGGGCGAGCATTCGTGGAGGTCTTCGAGCAGGGTGATCAGGCCGAAGTGGTTGTCGTCCAGGCGGGTCAGCACGTCCAGCGGCCTGACCAGCTGCTGCAGGCGTCGCGCCACGCCGTGCAGCAGTTCGTTGAAGAAGCGGTCGCCGTAGCGGCTGCGCAGCTGGCTGGCCTCCTGCAGGCCGATCAGCAGGTAGCACACCGCACCGCCGCGCGATTCGACCTGGCGCAGGCTGTCGGTGAGCTTCTGGCGCAGGTAGCGGGGGTTGCCCAGGCCGGTGAGGGGGTCGATCAGGTTGCGTCGTTCCAGGCTGGCGATGTTCTGCGTCAGCATGCGGTTCTCATGCAGCAGGCGCTGCAGGGTGTTGCACAGGCGGTCCGCGGCGTAGACGCGGGGCACCAGTTGCTCGTTCATCGCGGCCTTGCTGATGAAGTCGTCGACACCCCGGTCGAAGGCCTCGCCCAGGACGTTTTCGCCTTCCTTGCCGGTGAGCAGGATGATGTAGGTGTAGTGATCGGCGGTCTCGTCCAGCTGGCGCACCCGCGCGGTGAGTTCCAGGCCATCGATCTCGGGCATCAGCCAGTCGGCCAGGAGCACGCTGGCCGGGCGTTGTTCGAGCAACTGCAGGGCCTCGGTGGCGCTGCTGGCGAAGCGCACGTCCTGGTAGCCGGCCTGGCTGAGCGCGCGGCCGATCATGGCACTGGAAAACTTGGCATCATCCACCACCAGGATGCTGAGATGGGGGTTTGGCATTGGGGCTGGCTCGTAGGCAGATAGGAAGGACGCCAAGCGGCGTGTATCAGTCTGGTTATAATGGGCGCGTCTTAGTTATCGTCAAGTCAGGCGCGTTCACTCCGTGAAGAGTATCGCGCCGTCCATCAGGAGCCTACTCATGCCTTCGTTCGACGTCGTGTCTGAACTGGACAAACACGAACTGACCAACGCGGTCGACAACGCCACCAAGGAACTCGAACGCCGTTTCGACCTGCGTGGCAAATGCAGCATCGAAAGCAAGGACAAGACCCTCACCATCACGGCCGAGGCCGAGTTCATGCTGGAGCAGGTGCTCGACATCGTGCGCAACAGCCTGATCAAGCGCAAGATCGATTGCCAGTGCATGGAAACCAAGGACCCCTACGCGTCCGGCAAGGTGATGAAGCAGGAAGTGACCTTCCGCGAGGGCATCGACAAGGAGCTGGCGAAGAAGATCGTCGCCCATATCAAGGATGCCAAGCTCAAGGTGCAGGCCGCCATCCAGGGCGAGCAGGTGCGGGTCACCGGCAAGAAGCGCGACGACCTGCAGGAAGCCATCGCCTTGCTGCGTGGTCACGAGTTCGGCATGCCGCTGCAGTACAACAACTTCCGCGATTGAACCTTTTGCGGCCCTCGGGCGTCGCACCCTAGGTTGATAGCACTTTGACCGCCATGGCATGCCATGGCGGTTTCGTTTCATGCACAGGAAACAGGAGCCCTCCATGGAGATGAACGTCGACGAACTGGTCAAGCTGTCAGAGGCCTGGCTGCCAGTCGTGCTGGAGTACAGCGGCAAGCTGACTCTGGCGGTAATTACCCTGCTGATCGGCTGGTGGCTGATCAGCAAGCTCACTGCCAGCATCGGGCGGATTCTCGAGGCGCGTAACGTGGACCGTGCCCTGGGCAGCTTCATCGGCAGCCTGGTGCGTATCGTTCTGCGCATTCTGCTGCTGATCAGCGTGGCTTCGATGGTCGGCGTGGAGACCACCTCGTTCATCGCCATGATCGGTGCCGCCGGCCTGGCCATCGGTCTGGCGCTGCAGGGCAGCCTGGCGAACTTCGCCGGCGGCGTGCTGATCATGCTGTTCCGGCCCTTCCGCGCCGGCGACTGGATCGAGGCGCAGGGCGTTTCCGGGAGCGTCGACAACATCCAGATCTTCCACACCACGCTGAAGACCGCCGACAACAAGGTGGTGATCGTGCCCAATGGCAACCTGTCCAACGGCCACATCACCAACTATTCGCGTGAACCGCGGCGGCGTGCCGACATCAACGTCGGTATCGACTACTCCAGCGATATCAAGCGCGCGCGTGAGGTGCTGCTGGAGATCGCCAAGGACCCGCGCGTACACCTCGATCCTGAGCCCGTCGTATTCGTCACCGGGCTGGGCGACAGCGCGGTGAACCTGTCGCTGCGCGTCTGGGTGGCGACCGGCGATTTCTGGCCGGTGACCTTCTCCTTCACCGAGCTGGCCAAGGAGCGCCTGACCGAGGCCGGGATCGGCATTCCCTTCCCGCAGCGCGTGGTACACCTGGCCAAGGCCGAGTGAGGCAGCCGCCGCAACGAAGAAGCCCCGGCAGGTCCGGGGCTTCTTTTTGCCTGGCTGTCAGGCCTGTTCCGCGTTCGCCGGCGTCGCGGCGACCTGCGGCTGGCGCTTGTCGCGTCGCCACTGGATCAGGATCAGGATCAGCGTCGGTATGCCCATCAGCGCAGTGGCGAAGAAGAACTGCGCATACCCCAGGTGCTCGACCATCACTCCGGAGTAGCCGCCGATCAGGCGCGGCAGCAGCAGCATGATGGAGCTGAGCAGCGCGTACTGGGTCGCGGAGAACTTCAGGTTGGTCAGGCTCGACAGGTAGGCGACGAAGGCCGAGGTGGCCAGGCCGGCGCTGAAGTTGTCGCAGCTGATGGTGACGATCAGCATGTTCAGGTGCGGGCCCATGCCGACCAGCATCATGAACAGCAGGTTGGTGGCTGCCGAGGCCGCCGCGCCCATCAGCAGGATCGGCATGATGCCGAAGCGCACGATCAGCAGTCCGCCGGCGCCGGCGCCGAGCAGGGTCATCACCAGGCCGAAGACCTTGCTGACGCTGGCGATCTGTTCCTTGCTGAAGCCCTGGTCGATGTAGAAGACGTTGGCCATCACCCCCATCACCGTGTCGGACAGGCGATAGGTGGCGATCAGGCTGAGCAGCAGCAGGGCCTGCCAGCGATAGCGCAGGATGAAGTCGTTGACCGGCGTCAGCACCGGGGCCATGCCGCCCCAGAACAGGCTGGAGATGGAGAGGCCGGTGAGCAGGGTGTAGAGCAGAGCGCGCAGGAAGGCGCGATCGTAGTACAGCAGCTCCTGCAGGCTCATCTGTCCCTGGAACAGCAGGATCAGGTCGCTCTCGTAGTACTGCGTGAGCATCGCCGGCACGGAGATCAGCAGGATGATCAGCAGCAGTACGGACAGCAACTGATGGAAGAAACCGTACTTCGCCGCAGCGGTCTTCAGCACCGGCGCCAGGCCGCCCCAGAACAGCCCCGACGCGCAGACGCAGGCCAGGGTGCTGTAGAGCATGGCGCGGAGGAAGGCGCGGTCGTTGTAGAGCAGCTCCTGCGCGCTGACCTCACCCAGCAGCATGGCCACCAGGTCGCTCTGGTAGAACTGGATGAACATCGTCGGTACGGCAATCACCAGCACGATGACCGCCGCGATCGCCAGCAACTGGTGGAAGAAACCGTGCTTGGGCGGAGCCGCGTGGATGTGTGGCGGTGCTGGTGGCTCGCGCATCCAGATGGAGGTCAGCAGGCCGGGGAGCATCAGCAGGCCGAAGACCAGGTAGGTGCCGGTCCAGGCGCCGAAGCGGTAGTTCTCCGCCGTCGAGCCGAAGCCCTCGGCGAAGTACAGCGCGCCCGCCGTCGCCAGCAGTGCGGCGACGCGATAGCCGGTCATGTAGGCGGCCGCCAGGGCTGCCTGGTGTTCGTCACCGAGGATCTCCAGGCGATAGGCATCGACGGCGATGTCCTGGGTAGCCGAGGCGAAGGCGACCAGCACGGCCAGGGCGATCAGCGACGACAGGTGCGTCTGCGGGTCGAAGTTGGCCATGCCGACCAGGCCAATGGCGACCAGGCCCTGCGCCAGCACCAGCCAGGAACGGCGTCGTCCCAGCTTGCCCAGCAACGGCAGGCGCCACTGGTCGAGCATCGGCGCCCAGACCCACTTGAAGGCATAGGCCAGGCCGATCAGGCTGGCGAAACCGATGGTTTCACGCGCCACACCGGCTTCGCGCAGCCACACCGACAGGGTCGAGAACACCAGCATGTAGGGCAGGCCGGCAGCGAAGCCGAGAAGCAGCAGGGCCAGGGTGGCGGGGTTGGCGTAGGTCGCGAGGGCTTCTCGCCAGGATTTGCGTGGCATCAGGCTCGAATCTGGGTCGGGGGGAGGTTGGTAGGGCGCACTCTAACTGCTGCGCTCCATCGGGCGCCAGCCGTGGCGGCGCATATCCACACGTTCGTTCAGGATGCTGATGCCTTCCGCACGCAGGCGCGCGCGCTGCTCGGCGCCCGACGGGCTGCCGGCGGCCAGGCTCAGACGTCCGCCCGCGGCGATCACGCGGTGCCAGGGCAGGCGCGTACCTTCGGGCAGCTGGCTCAGTGTGCGACCGACCCAGCGCGCTGCGCGGCCCAGGCCGGCCAGCTGAGCCAGCTCGCCGTAGCTGACGACCTTGCCCTGCGGAATCTGCGCCAGCACCAGATACAGTGCCTCGCGACGCGCCTCCGCGCTTGCCGGTGGTGATCCCGGCCATGCAGACTCTGGCGGTTTCGTTTTACCCATGAGATTCGTCCTTATCATGCGCGTACTGCTTGCCTGCTTCCTGATTGCCCTGGCTGCTCCGGCCTGGGCCGACACCGTGTGGTTGAACAATGGCGACCGCCTCAGCGGTGAAATCATCCTGCTCGACGGCGGCAAGCTGGCGCTCAAGACCCGCTATGCCGGCCAGGTGCTCATCGACTGGAAGGATATCGACACCCTGAGTTCGGACAAGCCCCTATTGGTGCGTCGCAGCGGTTTCGACAACGAACACAGCGAAAGGTTGGCGGCCGCCGGCAGCGGAATGGTCCGGGTGCAGGGGGCGCGGGAATACACCCTGCCGCTGGCGCAGATCACCCGCCTGGTGCCGCCACGACCGTTGCTGGAGGACAACGTCTGGGAGGGCAACCTCGACGCCAAGCTGGACATGAAACGCAATCAGAACGATGTCGATGAATGGAAGCTCAAGGGCAACACCCGCGTGGAGCACGGGCGCTGGCGCCATGTGCTCAGTGGCGAACTGGAGCACGAGACCAAGAACGGCAGGAAGGTCGAGGACAACTGGGAGCTGGAATACGACCTCGACCGCTTCTTCACCCAGCACTGGTTCTGGCGTGGCGGCATCGAACAGAGCGAGGACGAGTTCGAGTCTATCCAGCGGCAGCGCATCGTCGGCACGGGCCCAGGTTATCGCTTCTGGGATGACGAACTCGGCCGCTTCGACCTGATCGCCCAGTTCAACCGGGTGCGTCTGGAGTCGGATGTCGACGACCTGGCATTCAATACCAGCTCGCTGGAGCTGGACTACAAGCGCCTGCTGTGGGGGACCCGCTTCGAGTTCTACGCCAATGCCGAGTTGCAGGTTCCGCATATCGACGAGATCGACTACGTGCTCGACAGCGAGTTCGGCCTGCGCTACCGCGTCAACCAGTGGGCGCGCCTGTCGCTGCTGTACGAACTCGATCAGGTGCGTGGCCAGGGCAGGACGGTTGCCGATCGACATTATCTGATCGGTATCGGCGTGGGCTGGTGACGGCGTGCGGGCCAACGGAACGCCGCCCGACGGAGTGCCGCCCAGCGGAACGCCGCCCGGCAGATAAAGCTGAACTCTGGGTATTCCGGCGGGTCAGCTGTTGCTCTGTCGCCGGGCTTGCGGATAATGCCCGGCCTTCGCCCACCAACGCCTTCGCCCAATCTATGTCTCGCTCTACATCGCTGTCCCTGCTTGGCCTGAGCATCGCTCTGTGCAGTTCCGCTTCCTTCGCCGATACCGTCTGGTTGAAGAACGGCGACCGCCTCACCGGCACCATCCGCGTCTTCGACGGCAGCCGGCTGCTGCTGCAGACCGACTACGGTGGTTCCATTGCGCTGGACTGGAAGAAGATCGCCACCCTGGAAAGTGACCACGAGCTGCTGGTCAAGCTCGGCCCGCTCGAGGGGGAACGAGCCAAGTCGCTGCTGGCCGCCGAGCCGGGCAAGGTGACCCTGGCCAACGGCGAGGCGCCGAAGACCGTCGAGCTGGCGCAGATCGAGCAGATCATGAAGCCCAAGCCGCTGGTGGAGGATTTCGTCTGGAAGGGCAACGTCGACCTCGGCCTGGACTACAAGCGTGGCGAGCGCGACTCCGACGACTACGACGTTGATATCAAGACCCAGGCGCGCCACGGACGCTGGCGGCACAACGCGCTGGCCGACTACAACCGTGAGTTGAAGGACGGTGTGGTCAGCACCGACAACTGGAGTGCGGAGTACGCGCTGGACCGCTTCCTCAACGAGAAACTGTTCTGGCAGGGCCGCTTCGAGTACAAGCGCGACCGCGTCGAGGAAGTCGAGCGTCAGCGCACCATCGGTACGGGCCCGGGTTACCAGTTCTGGGATGACGAGCTGGGTGCCTTCTCCGTCGCCACCCTGGCCAACCGCAGCGACTACCGCTACAGCAATGGTGAGCAGGACCGCTTCTACGCGCTGAGCGTGAAATGGGATTACAACCGCTACCTGGTCGGCAAGACCGTCCAGCTGTTCAGTGTCGGCGAGGTCGGCCGGCCACTCAATGGCGCCGCCGAATACAGCCTGGATGCCGAGGTCGGCCTGCGCTACAAGGTCACCGACTGGGCATCGCTGAACATGAAGGCGGAAAAGGATATCGTCAGCGGCGCCGAAGGGGACCTGGACGAGACCCGCTATACCCTGGGCTTCGGCGTCGGCTGGTAAGGCCCGCCGCGAGCCCGCTGCAACGAAAAAGCCCGCGACCTGGTCGCGGGCTTTTCTTTACGGCGGGGTCACGCGTCTTCGAGGTCGCGGTTGCGCCAGCCGGCACCGCCAGGGAGCAGCAGGTTGAGCAGCAGCGCGCTGATGGCGCACAGGGAAATCCCCGACAGGGCGAACTCCTGGCCGCCGATGACCATGCCGCCGATGCCGAAGACCAGGGTCACCGAGACGATGATCAGGTTGCGTGCTTCGGACAGGTCGACCTGATGGCGGATCAGGGTGTTCAGGCCCACCACCGCGATGGAGCCGAACAGCAGGCAGAGGATGCCGCCCATCACCGGCACCGGAATGCTCTGCAGGGCCACGCCGAACTTGCCGATGAAGGCCAGGGCGATGGCGAACACGGCGGCCCAGGTCATGATCTTCGGGTTGTAGCTCTTGGTCAGCATCACCGCGCCGGTCACTTCGGCGTAGGTGGTGTTGGGCGGGCCGCCGAAGAGGCCGGCGGCCGAGGTGGCCAGGCCGTCGCCGAGCAGGGTGCGGTGCAGGCCGGGCTTCTTCACGAAGTTCTTGCCGGTGACGTTACCGATCGCCACCACGCCGCCGATGTGCTCGATGGCCGGTGCCAGCGCGACCGGCACCATGTACAGGATGGCGCCCCAGTGCAGCTCCGGTGCGATGAAGTTGGGCATGGCGATCCAGGCGGCCTGGCTCACGGCGCTGCTGTCGATCACGCCGAGCAGGGCGGCAATCGAGCAGCCAACGGCGATGCCGGCGAGAATCGGTACCAGGCGGAAGATGCCACGGCCGAGCACGGCGACCAGCACGGTGGTGATCAGCGCCGGCATCGAGATCAGCATGGCGGTCTGGTACGGCACCAGTTCCACGCTGCCGTCACCGGCCTTGCCCATGGCCATGTTCACCGCGACCGGCGACAGCGCCAGGCCGATGGAGATGATCACCGGTGCGATCACCACCGGCGGCAGCAGGCGGTCGATGAAGCTCGGGCCGCGCAGTTTGACCACCACCGACAGCAGGATGTAGACCAGGCCCGCAGCGATGATCCCGCCCATCACGGCCGGCAGGCCGAACTCGCCCTTGGCGGCCAGGATCGGTGCGATGAAGGCGAAGCTGGAGGCGAGGAACACCGGTACCTGGCGTTTGGTCACCAGCTGGAACAGCAGGGTGCCGATGCCGGCGGTGAACAGCGCGACGTTGGGGTCCATGCCAGTGATCAGCGGCATCAGTACCAGCGCGCCGAAAGCCACGAAGAGCATCTGTGCGCCGGAGATGCCCTGGCGCCACAGCGGATCGTTGAATTCCGTCTGCGACATGTCAGGCGTCCTTCTGCTTGGTGCCGAAAATCTTGTCGCCCGCATCGCCCAGGCCCGGAATGATGTAGCCGTGTTCGTTCAGGCACTGGTCGATGGAGGCGGTGAAGATGGTCACATCGGGATGCGCCTTCTCGACCGCTTCGATGCCCTCGGGGGCAGCGACCAGGACCATGGCGCGGATGTCCTTGCAGCCGGCTTTCTTCAGCAGGTCGATGGTGGCGACCATGGAGCCGCCGGTGGCCAGCATCGGGTCGATGATCAGGGCCAGGCGCGAGTCGATCTCCGGTGCGAGCTTCTCCAGGTAGGTGTGCGCCTCGAGTGTCTGCTCGTTGCGCGCCACGCCCACGGCACTGACCTTGGCGCCGGGAATCAGGCTGAGCACGCCGTCGAGCATGCCGATGCCGGCGCGCAGGATCGGCACGACGGTGATCTTCTTGCCGGCGATCTTCTCGACCTGCACGGCGCCCGCCCAGCCTTCGATCTCGTAGGCTTCCAGCGGCAGGTCGTTGGTCGCCTCGTAGGTCAGCAGGGCGCCCACTTCCTGGGCCAGCTCACGGAAATTCTTGGTGCTGATATCGGCGCGGCGCATCAGGCCGATCTTGTGACGGATCAGCGGATGGCGGATCTCGCGAGTGGGCATGGGCTGGGATCTCCAACGGGGCTCTGGGAAAAATCGCGTTAGATTAAAGCATTGCTCGTGCCAAGTGGTGGGTGACTTGCGGGTCACGGTACACGGCGTCCTGCATGGGCTACGCTGGTCAGGCGAGACTTGGCAAGCGCTGTCCAGGTCTGTACCTTTGCCCGCTTTTATTTGACGACTCGATCAGCTTTCAGGCTGCTCAGCGCCATTCATCAGCCCGATCAAGAGAGAACGCCATCATGTCCGCCGATCTCGCGCACATCCGCCAAGTCATGGCGGAAGCCGACTGCCTGTTCACCGACGCCCAGGTCGAAGCGGCCATCGACAAGGTCGCCGGCCAGATCAATGCCGAACTGGCCGAGAGCAACCCGGTGGTGTTCTGCGTGATGAACGGCGGGCTGATCTTCTCCGGCAAGCTGCTGCCCAAGCTGAACTTCCCGCTCGAGGCGTCCTACCTGCACGCGACCCGTTACCGCAATGAAACCAGCGGTGGCGAACTGTTCTGGAAGGCCAAGCCGGAAGTCTCGTTCATCGACCGCGACGTGCTGATCATCGACGACATCCTCGACGAGGGGCATACCCTCGGCGCCATCATCGACTTCTGCCACCATGCCGGTGCCCGTGCCGTGCACACTGCCGTGTTGATCGACAAGGAGCATGACCGCAAGGCGCGCCCGGACCTGAAGGCCAACTATGTCGGTCTGCAGTGCATTGACCGCTACATCTTCGGCTACGGCATGGACTACAAGGGATACTGGCGCAACGCTGCCGGCATCTTCGCGGTCAAGGGCCTGTAAGCCGCTGCCCCGCTTTGGGCGTGTGCCATGCGCGCCTAGGCTTCCTGAGGTTTTTCCCCCAACCAGCGCAACGCCTTCGCGCGCGCCTGTGCCAGGTCGCGCACGTAGGCCAGTTCGCCTTCGCGGCGCAGCACCCCGGCGCGACGCAGCTGCAGGCGCACCTGAGCCGTCGCGCCGCTGAGGATCAGCGCCACGTTCTGCTGCCGATAGTCGCGCAGGACGTTGTCCAGTGCGGCCAGGGCCGTCATGTCCAGCAGCGGTACGGCGGTGATGTCGACGATCACGATGCGCACCCCCGGCGTGAAGCGGCGCAGCACGCTCAGCGCCTTTTCCGCCGCACCGAAGAACAGCGGGCCACGGATGGCGTACGCCAGCACGTGCTCGGGCAGGTCCTGCAGGACCTGGCGCTGCTGACGGTTGAGGCTCGCGGTGTCGGTCAGTTCGCTCATGCGCTTGATGAACAGCCCGGCGGCCAGCAGCAGGCCGACGCCCACGGCCAGCACCATGTCGAACAGTACCGTCAGCACCAGGCAGACGAGCAGCACCAGCACATCGCTGCGCGGCGCGATGCGCAGGGTGTGCAGGACATGCTGCGGCTCGCTCATGTTCCACGCCACCATCAGCAGCAACGCCGCCAGCGCCGCCATCGGCAGGTAGCTGAACAGCGGTGCCAGCAGCAGGATCGCCGCCAGCACCACACCGGCATGCACCAGGGCGGCCAGTGGCGAGAAGGCACCGGCACGCACGTTGGCAGCGGTGCGGGCGATGGCGGCAGTAGCGGTGATGCCGCCGAAGAAGGGCGCGGCCAGGTTACCCAACCCCTGGCCGATCAGTTCGGCATTGGGGTCGTGCTTGCTGCCGGTCATGCCGTCGGCGACCACGGCGCAGAGCAGCGATTCGATGGCGCCCAGCATGGCGATGGCGAATGCCGGGGCCAGCAGCTGGCGGATCAGTTCGAAGGACAGCGTCAGGGGTTGGCCGTCGGCACCGGGCAGGCTCCAGGGCAGGGCCAGGTCCGGCAGGAACGGCGGGATGCCGGGGTATTCGACGCCATCGAGCTGATAGCTGAAGCGCTCGCCGAGTGTCGCCACGGGCAGCCCGAGCTGTTCCAGGGCAATGGCCAGTAGTGCGCCAAGCGCCAGGGCGACCAGGTGCGCGGGGACTTTCGGCACCAGGCGCGGCCAGATCAGTAGCGTTGCCAGGGCCGCTGCGCCGACCAGGCTGTCGCCCGGTTGCAGGCCGGGCAGGGCCTGCGCCAGCAGCTTCAGCTGTTCCAGCAGGTGATGGGGTGTGCTGGCCAGGTGCAGGCCGAACAGGTCCTTGATCTGCAGAATGGCGATGACGATGCCGATGCCGGCGGTAAAGCCCAGTGTCACCGGGTAGGGCACGAACTCGATCAGGCGTCCGGCGCGCAGCAGTCCCAGGGCGATCAGAATGGCTCCGGCGAGCATCGTGCACAGCAGCAGGCCGCCCAGGCCGTACTGCTGGGTGATCGGCAGGAGGATCACCACGAAGGCGGCCGTGGGACCGCAGATGTTGAAGCGCGAGCCACCGCACAGGGCGATCAGCGGCGCCGCGATCAGGACGGTGTAGAGGCCGTGCTGGGGGGCCACACCCACGGCGATGGCCAGCGCCATGGCCAGGGGAATGGCGATGATACCGACCGTCAGGCCGGCGCTCAGGTCGCCACGCAGGGCCTTCCACGAATAACCGGCGCGCCGGGTCTGGCGCCAGGCGGCGAACAGCGGTAACGATTGACGTGACATGCTGGCTCCAGGGTGGCTTGGCGCATTATAGGAGCCAGGATGCCGGGCGCGGTATGACCTAGGTCGGCTGTTGCGGCAGTCGTGCCGGTGTTAGCGTGTCCGGCTGCGCGTTGAGCGGCGCCCGGCTCGGCGGTACACTGCCGGCCCTCTGTAATGCTGGCGGGAGCAGGCGATGCGTAAAGACAAGAAGCAGGTGATTGGCGAAGAAATCAGCGATGACTCGATCAAGCTGTTCCTTGCGGTGGAACCGGCGGACGCCACGCCGCCGTCGCTGCACAAGCTGGTCAAGGCCTACCGTGGCCTGCGTGTCGATGACTTCGAGCGCTTCGTGGGCTTCTTCGTGGCCGCCGGCCATGATCTCGCCGCGACGGATGCGCAGGGCAACGACTTCGTTGCGCTGATCCAGGACCAGCGCAATGCCGAGCCTTACATCGAGGTGATCAAGGCCGCGCGCGGCTGAGGGCCTTGCAGAAAAATGCCCGCCTCCCTGGGAGTGCGGGCATTTTTTATGGCCTGCGGAGCAGGAATCCGGGGCAATAAAAAACCGGCCACAGGGGCCGGTTTTTCAAGAACCTGTCGCGATCAGGCGGCAGCAGCTTCGCCCAGCGCCTTGATGTGCGCGTTCAGGCGGCTCTTGTGACGAGCGGCTTTGTTCTTGTGGATGATGCCTTTGTCAGCCATGCGGTCGATGACCGGAACGGCTGCGGTGTAAGCGGTCTTGGCAAGCTCGAGATCCTTGGCAGCAATAGCCTTGACCACGTTCTTGATGTAGGTACGGACCATCGAGCGCAGGCTGGCGTTATGGCTACGGCGCTTCTCAGCCTGTTTGGCGCGTTTTTTGGCAGAAGGTGAGTTGGCCACCGTCAAGCTCCTCGAAAACTGGGGGGTTTACACAAATTAAGGCCGCGAATCATGCCGACATGACTATCGGCTGTCAAGTCCGCGGGTGCTTTTCGCCGCTGGCCTGACCAGCGGCGGCTCGCTACACTCGACGCTTTTGCGAGCGGCGGATTGTCCACGTTCGCCGCCGTCCGGAAAAGCCCTGACCTCCATGAATCTGCTCAAATCCCTGGCCGCCGTCAGCTCTCTGACCATGGTTTCCCGCGTGCTGGGCTTCGTGCGTGACACCATCATCGCCCGCACCTTCGGTGCCGGGGTGGCGTCGGACGCCTTCGTCGTGGCCTTCAAGCTGCCCAACCTGCTGCGTCGCATCTTCGCCGAGGGCGCGTTCTCCCAGGCTTTCGTACCCATTCTGGCGGAGTACAAGATGCAGCAGGGCGAGGAGGCCACGCGCACCTTCGTCGCCTATGTCTCCGGCCTGCTGACGCTGGTGCTGGCGCTGGTGACCGCCATCGGCGTACTGGCTGCCCCCTGGATCGTCTGGGCCTCGGCGCCGGGCTTCGCCGAGGATGGCGAGCGCTTCGGGCTGACCGTCGATCTGTTGCGGGTGACCTTTCCTTATATATTGCTGATTTCCCTGTCCTCGCTGGCCGGCGCCATCCTCAATACCTGGAACCGCTTCTCGGTGCCGGCCTTCGTGCCGACCCTGCTCAACGTCAGCATGATCGTCTTCGCGCTGTTCCTGACCCCCTATTTCGACCCGCCGATCATGGCGCTCGGCTGGGCGGTACTGGCTGGCGGCGTGGCGCAACTGGTCTGGCAGCTTCCGCACCTGAAACGGATAGGCATGCTGGTCCTGCCGCGGCTGAATTTCTCCGACCTCGGCGTGTGGCGGGTGCTGAAGCAGATGGGGCCGGCGATCTTCGGCGTCTCGGTGAGCCAGATCTCGCTGATCATCAACACCATCTTCGCCTCGTTCCTGGTGGCCGGCTCGGTGTCCTGGATGTACTACGCCGATCGCCTGATGGAGCTGCCCTCCGGGGTGCTGGGCGTGGCGCTGGGGACCATCCTCCTGCCGGCGCTGTCCAAGACCTACGCCAGTCGCGACCGTGAGGAGTACCGGCGCCTGCTCGACTGGGGCCTGCGCCTGTGCTTCCTGTTGGTGCTGCCCAGTGCGCTGGCGCTGGCGGTGCTGGCCGAGCCGTTGACCGTGTCGCTGTTCCAGTACGGCAAGTTCAGCGCCACCGATGCGCTGATGACCCAGCAGGCGCTGATCGCCTATTCCATCGGGCTGCTCGGCATCATCCTGGTGAAGATTCTCGCGCCCGGCTTCTACGCGCAGCAGAACATCAAGACGCCGGTGAAGATCGCCGTGGTGACGCTGCTCTTCACCCAGTTGATGAACCTGGCGCTGGTCGGCCCGCTGGCGCACGCCGGCCTGGCGCTGGCGATCAGCCTGGCGGCCTGCCTCAACGCCGGCCTGCTGTACTGGCAGCTGCGCCGCGCCGACATCTTCCGCCCGTTGCCCGGCTGGGGGCTGTTCCTGCTCAAGCTGGTGCTGGCAGTGGTGGTCATGGTCGCGGTGCTGCTGGGCTTGCTGCAGGTCATGCCGGCCTGGGCCGATGGCGAGATGCCGCTGCGCCTGTTGCGCCTCGCGGGGCTGGTGGTCGCCGGCCTGATCACCTACTTCGGCATGTTGCTGCTGCTGGGATTCCGTCTGCGCGACTTTGCCCGACGGGCGCTTTGACGCCTGTTGTGCATGGCGTGCTGTGCGTATAATCGGCCACTTTGTGAACAAGAAGCGTGCTATGCAGCTGGTTCGAGGTCTTCATAACCTGCAGTCCCAGGCGCGGGGCTGTGTGGTCACCATCGGTAATTTCGACGGCGTTCATCGTGGGCACCAGGCCATCCTGGCGCGCCTGCGTGAGCGTGCCGCGGAGTTGGCCGTGCCCAGTTGCGTGGTGATCTTCGAGCCGCAGCCGCGAGAATTCTTCGGCCCGGATACCGCTCCGGCGCGCCTGACCCGCCTGCGTGACAAGCTTGCCCTGCTGGCCGCGGAAGGCGTCGACATGGTGCTGTGCCTGGCCTTCAATCGCCGGCTGCGGGAGTTGTCGGCGGCCGAGTTCGTGCAGCGCGTGCTGGTCGACGGGCTCAAGGTCAGGGACCTGGAGATCGGCGACGATTTCCGCTTCGGTTGCGACCGGGCCGGCGATTTCGAATTTCTCAAGGCGGCTGGCCAGCGTCATGGCTTCAGCGTCGATGCCTCGACCACGGTCGAGGTGCGCGGTGGCCGGGTCAGCAGCACACGCGTGCGCCAGGCGCTGGCCGATGGTGATTTCGAACTGGCCGAAGCCCTGCTGGGGCGGCCGTTTCGCATCGTCGGGCGGGTGCTGCACGGGCAGAAGCTCGGTCGCCAGCTGAATGCCCCCACTGCCAATATCCAGCTCAAGCGGCGCAAGGTGCCGCTGACCGGCGTCTATCTGGTGAGCTGTGACGTCGATGGCGTGATTCAACCAGGCGTCGCCAATATTGGCGTGCGCCCCAGCGTTGCCGGTGACGGCAGCGCCCATCTGGAAGTACACCTTCTGGATTTTGCCGGCGATCTGTATGGCCGGCGCCTCTCGGTGGCTTTCCACCACAAGCTGCGTGATGAGCAGCGTTTCGCCTCGCTGGAGGCTTTGAAGGCGGCAATTGCCGCCGATATTGCAACTGCCCGTGAATATTGGCAGAGCCACCCGCTGATGAAGAGTCCGACATGACCGATTACAAAGCCACGCTGAACCTGCCCGACACCCCCTTCCCGATGAAGGCTGGCCTGCCGCAACGCGAGCCGCAGACCCTGCAGCGCTGGATTGATATTGGCCTGTACGAGAAGCTGCGCAAGGCGGGTGAAGGGCGTCCGAAGTTCATCCTGCATGACGGCCCCCCCTACGCCAACGGCAGCATTCACATCGGCCACGCGCTGAACAAGATCCTCAAGGACATCATCACCCGTTCCAAGACCATGGCCGGCTTCGACGCGCCCTACGTGCCGGGCTGGGACTGCCATGGCCTGCCGATCGAGCACAAGGTCGAGACCACCTTCGGCAAGAACCAGCCGGCCGACCTGACCCGCGAGCGCTGCCGTGCCTATGCCGCCGAACAGGTGGAAGAGCAGAAGGCCGGTTTCGTCCGCCTTGGCGTGCTGGGTGACTGGAACAACCCCTACCTGACGATGAACTTCGCCAACGAGGCCGGCGAGATCCGCGCCCTGGCCGAGATGGTCAAGAACGGTTTCGTGTTCAAGGGCCTCAAGCCGGTCAACTTCTGCTTCGATTGTGGCTCGGCGCTGGCCGAGGCCGAAGTCGAGTACATGGACAAGAAGTCCGAAGCCATCGACGTCGCCTTCCCGGTCGCCGATGCCGACAAGCTGGCCGCCGCCTTCGGTCTGGCCAGCCTGAGCAAGCCGGCCGCCATCGTCATCTGGACCACTACGCCCTGGACCATCCCGGCCAACCAGGCGCTGAACGTGCATCCGGAATTCACCTACGCCCTGGTCGACGTCGGTGACCGCCTGCTGCTGCTGGCCGAAGAGATGGTGGAAAGCTGCCTGCAGCGCTACGACCTGCAGGGCGAGGTGGTGGCCACCGCGCCGGGCGCGGCGCTGGACCTGATCAACTTCCGCCACCCGCTGTACGAGCGTCTGTCGCCGGTGTACCTGGCCGACTACGTCGAGCTGGGCGCCGGTACCGGTATCGTTCACTCCGCACCCGCCTACGGCGAGGACGACTTCCGTACCTGCAAGGCGTACGGCATGAGCAACGATGACATCCTCAACCCGGTGCAGAGCAACGGCGTGTACGCCGAGTCGCTGCCGTTCTTCGGCGGCCAGTTCATCTGGAAGGCCAACCCGGCCATCGTCAGCAAGCTCGAAGAAGCCGGTGCGCTGCTCAAGCACGCCACCATCAGCCACAGTTACATGCACTGCTGGCGCCACAAGACGCCGCTGATCTACCGCGCCACCGCGCAGTGGTTCGTCGGCATGGACAGCCAGCCGAAGGAGGGTGGCACCCTGCGTGAGCGCTCGCTGGCGGCCATCGAACAAACCAAATTCGTCCCGGCCTGGGGCCAGGCGCGTCTGCACAGCATGATCGCCGGTCGCCCGGACTGGTGCATCTCGCGTCAGCGCAACTGGGGCGTGCCGATCCCGTTCTTCACCCACAAGGAGAGCGGCGAGCTGCACCCGCGCACCGTCGAACTGATGGAAGAGGTGGCGAAGCGCGTCGAGCAGGAGGGCATCGAAGCCTGGTTCAAGCTCGACGCCGCCGAGCTGCTGGGCGCCGAGGCCGAGCAGTACGACAAGAGCCGCGACACCCTGGACGTGTGGTTCGACTCCGGCACCACCCACTGGCACGTGCTGCGCGGTTCCCACGCCGACCTGGCGCACCGCAGCGGTCCGGTGGCCGACCTTTATCTGGAAGGTTCCGACCAGCACCGCGGCTGGTTCCATTCCTCCCTGCTGACCGGCTGCGCCATCGACGGCCACGCGCCGTACAAGGAACTGCTGACCCACGGCTTCACCGTCGACGAGCAGGGCCGCAAGCAGTCCAAGTCGCTCGGCAACGTGGTTGCGCCGCAGAAGGTGATCGACAGCATGGGCGCCGACATCCTGCGCCTGTGGGTAGCATCGACCGACTACTCCGGCGAGATGGCCGTTTCTGACCAGATCCTGCAGCGCAGTGCCGATGCCTACCGCCGCATCCGCAACACCGCGCGCTTCATGCTGGCCAACCTCAACGGTTTCGACCCGGCCAGGGACCTGCTGCAACCCGAGCAGATGCTCGACCTCGACCGCTGGGCGGTGGACGCCACCGCGCGCCTGCAGGACGAGCTAACCGAGGCCTACGGCGAGTACCGCTTCTGGAACGTCTACTCCAAGGTGCACAACTTCTGCGTGCAGGAGCTGGGCGGCTTCTACCTGGACATCATCAAGGACCGCCAGTACACCACGGCGGCCGACAGCGTGGCGCGTCGCTCCTGCCAGAGCGCGCTGTTCCACATCTGCGAGGCGCTGGTGCGCTGGGTGGCGCCGATCCTGGCGTTCACCGCCGAGGAAATCTGGCAGTTCCTGCCGGGTGAGCGCGCCGAGTCGGTGATGCTGGCCACCTGGTACGAGAACCTGGCGCGTCTGCCGCAAGGCTTCGAGCTGGATCAGGCCTATTGGCAGCGCGTGATGGACGTCAAGGGCGCGGTCAACAAGGAACTGGAGGCCATGCGGGCGAGCAAGACCATCGGCGCCAGCCTGCAGGCTGAGGTCACCCTGTTCAGCGACGACGCCCTGAGCGGCGATCTGGCCAAGCTCGGCGACGAGCTGCGCTTCGCGCTGATCACCTCCGCTGCCACCACCGCGCCACTGGCGGATGCGCCGGCCGATGCCGTCAGCACCGAGGTGCCGGGCCTGAAGCTGAGGATCGTCAAGTCCGCGCATGCCAAGTGCGGTCGTTGCTGGCACCTGCGCGCCGACGTCGGCAGCCACGCCGCGCATCCGGAACTGTGCAGCCGCTGCGTGAGCAACATCGAGGGTGACGGCGAGGTGCGCAAGCATGCCTGAGTCTTCGCGTTTCGGGCACTTGCCCTGGCTGCTGCTGAGCGTGCTGATCCTGGTCGTCGACCGGGTCAGCAAGGACTTCTTCGAAGGCAGTCTGAGCATGTACCAGCGTATTCAGGTCATCCCTGACTACTTCGACTGGACCCTGGCCTACAACACCGGCGCGGCATTCAGCTTCCTGGCGGATGCCGACGGCTGGCAGCGCTGGTTCTTCGCCGCCATCGCCATCGTGGTCAGCGTCGTGCTGGTGGTCTGGGTCAAGCGTCTCAAGCGCCACGAAACCCTCCTCGCCGTGGCGCTGGCCATGGTCCTGGGCGGTGCGCTGGGTAACCTGTACGACCGCGTCGTGCTCGGTCATGTGGTCGATTTCATCCTGGTGCACTGGCAGAACCGCTGGTTCTTCCCGGCGTTCAACCTGGCCGACACCTTCATCACCCTCGGCGCCATCCTGCTGGCACTGGATATGTTCAAGAGCGACAAGTCCACGAAGGAGGCTGCGCAATGAGCGACGTACGCATCGGCCCGGATCGCGAGGTCACCCTGCATTTCGCCCTCAAGCTGGAAAACGGCGATGTGGTCGACAGCACGTTCGACAAGCAGCCGGCCACCTTCAAGGTCGGTGATGGCAACCTGTTGCCGGGCTTCGAGCAGGCGCTGTACGGCTTCAAGGCCGGCGACAAGCGCAGCGTGCAGGTCCAGCCGGAGCAGGGCTTCGGCCAGCCCAACCCGCAGAACGTGCAGGTCATGCCGCGCAGCCAGTTCGAGGGCATGGAGCTGTCCGAGGGCTTGCTGGTGATCTTCAACGACGCCGCCAATGCCGAACTGCCGGGTGTGGTCAAAGCCTTCGACGACGCTCAGGTGACCATCGACTTCAACCACCCGCTGGCTGGCAAGGTGCTGCAGTTCGATGTGGAAATCATCGAGGTCAAAGCGCTCTAACCGGTCGTGCTGACCCTGTAGGAGCGGCTTCAGCCGCGAGCTCTTCTTGCAGCCTGCGCGTATTCCGCGCAGGCTGCGACTTTCGGGATCACTCAAGTGCCTTGTGCCGATCCTTCGTTTTATCGCGAGACGCCTTGTATGCATATCAAACTCGCCAATCCCCGTGGCTTCTGCGCCGGTGTCGACCGCGCCATCGAGATCGTCAACCGTGCCCTGGAGGTATTCGGTCCGCCGATCTACGTGCGCCATGAAGTGGTGCACAACAAGTTCGTGGTCGAGGACCTGCGCGCCCGTGGCGCGGTGTTCGTCGAGGAGCTGGATCAGGTGCCGGACGACGTCATCGTCATCTTCAGTGCGCACGGTGTTTCCAAGGCGGTACGCGACGAGGCGGCGAACCGTGGTCTCAAGGTATTCGACGCCACCTGCCCGCTGGTGACCAAGGTGCACATGGAAGTGGTGCGCTACAGCCGCGAAGGCCGCGAGTGTATCCTCATCGGCCACGAAGGCCACCCGGAAGTCGAAGGCACCATGGGCCAGTATGACGCCAGCAACGGTGGCGCCATCTACCTGGTGGAGGACGAGGCGGACGTCGCCGAGTTGCAGGTACGCGACCCACAGAACCTGGCGTTCGTGACCCAGACTACCTTGTCGATGGACGATACCAGCAAGGTGATCGACGCCCTGCGCGCCAGGTTCCCTGCCATTGGCGGACCGCGCAAGGACGACATCTGCTATGCCACGCAGAACCGCCAGGACGCAGTCAAGCAGCTCGCCAGCGAGTGCGATGTGCTGCTGGTGGTCGGCAGCCCGAACAGCTCCAACTCCAATCGCCTGCGCGAACTGGCCGAGCGCATGGGTACGCCCGCTTACCTTATCGATGGCGCCGAAGATCTCAAGTCCGAGTGGTTTGACGGTGTGGCGGGTGTAGGTATCACCGCCGGCGCCTCCGCCCCGGAAGTCCTGGTGCGCGGCGTGGTGGAACAGCTCCGCGCCTGGGGCGCAGAAGGGGAGTGCGAACTGGAAGGGCGGCCGGAGAACGTGACGTTCTCCATGCCGAAGGAGTTGAGGGTTAAGGCGCTATAAAAAAAGCCCCGATTGATCAATCGGGGCTTTTTCGTTCAAGCAGGCACTATTTCCAACAATCGCTTACGGATGCACCAGAGGCGGTAACGCCTTTCTCTCCCTTGGCGTCGAGCGTCAGGTTACCGCACTTGGTGTCGTTGAACTGATTGGTAGCCGTCAACGTATACCCACCATCGCCATTCACGCTGGCAACGGAAAGTGTGTACTTGCCCGTTTCGGAGGTGACTCCGCCAAGCCCCAGCTTGCTCAGGTCACTGCTGTTGGTGATATACACATTGTTCTGCGCAAAGTAGCGCTCCTGGCGCGCGGAGGCATCGGCCAGAAACGCCTGGCCTTCGCTCCGATTGGCGCGCTGCACGTACTCCGTATAGCTCGGGTACGCAATCGCGGCCAGAATACCTATGACCACAACCACTATCATGACTTCAAGCAGTGTGAAGCCTTTTTGAGCGGGGTTCATCGAATGCTCCATGGAGTGTGTGTTCCTCTTCATTCCTGCTCGATTCTGCGCCAGCTCTGACGCCCGATGCTGGAGGGGTCCGGGTAGATATTGGTGCACTCCTGGCCGGTGCAGTACTGGAACGTGTTGTCAGAGTTCTGCGACAGCGTGCCGCCCCCTTCACCATCCTGGCGAATGGCCGAGATGTTGTCGGTGCCTACATTCGACGTTGGGGTGTAGTCGAAAGCATTGTGTGGCGTTCTGCCTCCGGTGAACGGGTTGATAGCGAAGGTCCAGTTGGTGGCGCCATCGCCACAAGGATCGTCATTGGGGATCAGGGTCTGGAAGAAGACCGTACGACCCAGCTGCGACATGTTCTCGACCACCATTTCACCGTCGCTCTGACGAAGATCGAGCCACCAGCCGTTCTGTGCGCTCTGGGTGTCCGATCCGTACCAGTCTACAGCGTTGTTGCTAATGACCAAACCCTGCCGGGATGAACCATCGGCTGCCACGGTGACCTGATTGGTGATCTGCTGCCTTTGCAAGCTTGAGCGGCTGATGTTCGGATCGCTGGCGTTCTCTCCAAGCGTTTCTTTGTCCCAGATGCCGTAGACAGTCTGGGGCATGGTCTTGTCACCGTCCTTGTCATTGGTCTCGAAGAATTTACCGGTTCCGAAGATCACCAGGTAGCCAACCCCCGTAGAGTGGCGGACCAGACTGGGGGCGGACGTGATGGGCTGACGACTGTCGTTGTTGCTGGACGTCGCACTGAACAGGGGCTCACCGCCATAGGCGACCTCGAAATCACCGAGAGCCGCTTCGCCATCATCGCTACGAGTGAAGGGCGCAGTGCTGCTGCGACCGTTTCGCAACAGGTCGAAGCGCCAGACATTGCCCTGCAGGTCACCCGCGTATGCGTAATCCGCTACGCCGTCGGCGTTGTAGTCACCGAGCTTGGGTGTCGAGAGTCCATTGGCTACGCCGTCGACCCCTGACACCTCAAGGTTCTTCAGCAGCGTGCCTTCCATGGCATCTACGATGAACAGTGCTGCTTTGCCATTGGTGTTGTTGGCGCTTTCGTAGCCGTTGCCGAAGACGACAGCCCATTTGCCGGTGTGCAAGCGAGCGATGGTCGGTTGCGAGAAGCTGTAACCCATCTTGGCCAGTGCGTCTGCCGGCAGGTCAGTGTCATCGAATTCCCACAACAGTTTCTCTTCTCCGGGTGTCGTCACGTCCAGGGCGAATACGGACTTGCCGCCGGCCTTGAGCGTACCGACCAGGATGGTGCGCCATTCGGTACCATCGAACACATCCGCGACAGTGGGCGGGCCATCGACATAGAACTCGTGGCTGTAATTGGTGCCAGTCAGTTTGTTCAACTTGTGGAACACGGCGCTCGGGATAAAGGCGAATTCCTCGGCGCCTGTATTGGCATTGAAGCCATGCAGCATGCCGTCGTTGCCGCCCACGTATATCCTTGGCCGGCGTTGAGCAATGTCTTGTGCAAAGGTGCTATAGGCCGTGTTGTCCTCCAGGCGATTCGAAAAACTCACCAGGTAACGAGGGCCGGAAACCACGGCAGGCGTAGAGGAATAGAAGTCCCCCAGTACCCCGCTACGCTGACGGAAGGTCGTACCTTCTCCCTCACGCGAGCCCCGCAGATAGCTGAGGCGCTCGGAGCCTTTGTCATCCCCTATGTTGCTGTTTTCCGGGTCGCGGCTCAGGAAGTAGGCAAGCGTACCAGCGGTCGAACTTGAGCCGGCATTGTCCCAGGTAAAATCCACAAGGCCGCTGTTGCTGTTGCCTGCGATCTTGATTGTTCGGCTTGCGGCGCCAGGAACCTGAGTCTTGGCACTCCAGATCTCACGTGTCTCGAAGGCACTGGTTTGGGCGTTCCACGCTTTCTCGAAGCGTTTCACGTCCCCCGACCAGTTGTCATCGCTGGCATAGGAGGTCTGATAGGACACCGTCTTCACGGTGCCGTTGTCGTCCTGGTCCGTGCTGATTTGCCCCGAGTTGATGGCCGGGCGGGCTGCAGTGGATTTGCGATCGGCGATACGCGAAAGGATGTCGTCAAATGCCTGCACCATCGCTTCCGGACTGTCGACGCTGAAGAACTCGCCACGCGAGTTAATGGCGGCGTGCCAAAGGTCGTAGACGTTATTCGCGCTGCCGCTGGAAGCGGCTGGCCAGGTTGCGGTTCCTGCAACCAGTTTCGTATAGCCTTCCCCCGTGAATGTGCTTCCGGCCCAAGGGACGTTAGCGTTGTTCAGGGATTCGGTGAGACCCAGCCCCATGACGAAGTTGGTCATGTGCTGCCAGGTTGCTGGATCGTTACGGGCGTCCCAGTAATCGGTAGTCGTGTCGCCTGACTTGAATGGGATATAGGCGGGAACATCGTTATCCAGCGTGGAATTCAGGTCCGTGGCCCAGTAATGCATGGCCAGGTCGGCCAGGGTTTCCGCCTGTGTGTCGTAATAGGGGCGACGCTGGCTGTAGGCGCGGCCATCCGGCAGGTTGAACGTGGAGGCGTCGTCCCGGAAGCTGCTTGGCATGCTGGTCGTGGAGTTCCACTGACCATCGGTCATCAGGATGTGGTAACTAGCCCGGCATGCGTAGGTGTTCTGCGTTGTATTGCCCGTCCCGTTAGGGTTTTTCTTCCAGGCGTTTTCGGTCTTTAGAAACTCGCCGGCACGCTTCATCGCGGCGGGCAAGTAAGTACTCTGGTTGAAGTTGATGTTCTGCATCCAGGCGTACAGCTGACCTTTGTGTTCCGGTGTATATGCCTGGAAAGTATTGTCATAGCAGTTGGTGGTCGACCCTCCGTCCAGGGTGGTGCAGTTGCCCAGCCCCTGCCATGTCAAGCGTACGGCGGGTGAGAGGTCGTAGAAGGCCAGTGCGGCAGCGGAGATCGTTGCCAGGGCACGGTTACGATAGAACGAATACCAGTTGGCAAAATTTTTCTGTTGATCGGCGTTGACGAAGTTGAGGCGGTAGCAGCTGTCATTGCCACTTGTGCAGCTAGTGGCTCGACTGGGGTCGTATGTGTAGTAATAGGCAGGTACACCTCGCTGTGATAGCGAGGCTGTTAAGTTATTTCCGTTTACGGTGCAGGAGGGTGTAAGCGTTGCAGCAGAGCTTGCATGAGTTGCTGTGGCCGTACACTCTACAACCGTCGTAGTGCAGCGGCGTCCACAACTTTCCTCGCGGGACGTCCGCGTAATATTAAAGATTATTCCGTCTGCTGTTTGTGTTGTAGTCGAACCGTTCGATGACAAGGTTACGGTAGCGCTGAAATCGTCCGACGGGTTTTCTCCAAGTCGGTTGGATGTATTGCTATAACCGTAGCTGGTGGCTTGACCGCTCAGCAGGTCGTAACTCCAGGTGAACCTGTAGTTGCTGCGCAGATCAATGGCGCCGAGGTTGGTCTTGTATCCATTGAGCGAGGCGGCGCTGAAACTGGTGGACAGTTGTACTTCGTCACCCGAGGTGTTGAACACGATGGGCGCTCTGTAGGTGGCATTCGGGTTGAAGTAAAGCGGGTTGAAGTCACTCGACTTGGCTCGGCGCGAGGCGTGTATACCGTTTACCCCGTCTGGCGCAAACGCCCAGCGCATACTGCCGGAGTCGTCCAGTGTCATCACCATATTGGGGGGGACGCCAATGGTCAGGCTCAGGGGGCTTTGCGACACAGTGGCATAGGCGTCGGCAGCACTCAGCAGGGTGGTGCCTAGAAGTGCATATGAAAGTGTCTTGGCGCGAGAGGAACGAAGTAAACGGTGCATGATGTCAGCTCTCAGTTGTTGATGCCAAGATAGATATTGGCGTTTGTCGACTGCAGAAACAGCGCTTCTCCAGCCTTGCCGTTGTTCATGTAGAAATAGGTGCCCTGGCCCTCGGCAACCATCCCATACTCGGCGTTGACCGCCGCATTACCATCCTCACCCGCTCGGATGCTGTTCCAGTGAGCATCTGTCTGGGCACTTGCCTGCGTATTCTCTTCGGCATCGGTGCCTCGGTAGGGCATCCAGAGCAGGCCACCCGACGAGCTAGCCTCGAGATAGTCCGCATCTGCCTGCTCGGGGTGATTCACAAAGGCAAGCAAGTTGATGTCGCCAATAGCCAGAAGACAGGGCTTGTTGATGCCATTTACATTCAGGGTGTTATTCGTATTGCAATTGGCCGCTTTAGGCTCGAGCTTGTCGGGAATATTGCCTGGGCCATAGAAGCGAAACTCCGCTTCGCGTAGCGCGGCATCAGCCACGTTGATGAGTTTCGTTTCCTGGGCACGGTTCGCGGTGATACGTGTTTCGAGCGTGACGCCACGCATACTGCTGATGGCCAGCAACGTCAGGACGAGCAGCATGATGAGAGCGATGAAGAGCACCGCGCCTCTTTGTTTCTGATAGGAAATAACTGTCATGGCATCAGATTCCTGACGGTCTGGGTGCTACTGGTTACTTGATACAAGCGTCGGCTGTCAGCGTTTTGCAGGCGCGTCTTGTCATCGTCCGTGGCTGTTGCCAGCCAGTCGTCGAGGATTTGCGAGTCGTCGCTATCGCGTTGACCACTTCGGCTCGCCATCAGCAAGGAGTAACGCACGCTGCGGATCGAACCGCTGGTGGCCGTCCAGTCTGCCTGGGGAACATAGCCAGTGACTTCCTTTCCCAGAACGTCGGAGTTACCAACGCCGAAGTCCAGACGCATGTCGGCGACACCGCGGAGCAATTCCCCGTACTGCGGAGATGTGGCATTCAGGTTCTTGCAGAGCAGACGGCCGCTGGGAAGGTCGTTATCGGCACTGGGCTCATACTTGAATGCCAGTATCAGCATGCTGGACGTCGGGGGGGATGAGAATGCGACGGTGTCATCGAAACTGGCACTGGCAGCACCCTGGCAATCCAGCTCGCCGCTGGTTTTCGGTTGGTAGCGGATGCAAAAACCCCGGCCCACATCGGGGTCCAGTCCGGTGATGGAGTGCCCGGCACCAAACGCCATGCAGTCACCGTCAGCATCCTGTCTGGGAAAGGCTTCTTCGACCAGGATGACGGGGTCACGTCTGTACCCCGCTTTTCCGAGGTATTCGTTGAGCATCAGGCTGGCGAAACGGCCGTTCTCCAGGTTACCAGCCTGGCTCTGCTGGAAGACGTAGTTGCGCTTGTTGTCGATATAGACCTGAGTAATGCCAAGGATCATCAGGCTGCTGATCGCCAAGGCGATCAATAGTTCGATAAGCGACAGGCCAAGTTGGCGTTTGACTGTATTCATGGTTCTACCCGAACGGTGTAGGTACATACGGTGGCATCTGAATCGTCGGCATCCAGGCATGCGCCGTCACGGACCTGCCAGGCAAGACGAATTTCGAGCATGGAGCCGGCACCGTCACAATCACCGGGGGTCGAGCTACGGCAGATGCTGACGTCGCTCTCGAACAAAGCGGCTCCGCCAGGGAGCATCGCTTCGACCTTGTCGGCCCAGCAATCGCGCTGCTCTTTCGCTGTTTCAGCCACCCTTGTGGTGGTGGTGACGCAAGCTTCACGGTCGGTAAAGTCTTCACCTTTGTCCTTGTAAAACAGAGAACTCGCCTTCATCCCACTGTTTACAGGCGATTTCGGGACCGCCGAGTTGTAAAGCTCCTGCGGGTTGCCTCGGGTTATCTCGATCAATTCGTTTGCAAGTGAAACGGCCGTATTGCGCTGCACGGAGTCCTGTGTGTATTGAATGCTCCGTCCCTGCAAGGCAACCATGCCAAGCACACCTACCGTGGTCAGCAGAAGCGCGACCAGTACCTCGATGAGGCTGAAACCTTTGTTATTGCTCATACGCATCCTCACAAGGTGCAACTGTCGAGAGCGGTGTGGTTGGCATCCTTTTCCCCTTGCAAGTACAGGCTTGTGGCGCCGCTCGCTTGAATTTCCAGGAAGTAACCTCGGCTAGGGTCGTCATCATGGCAAACAGTGAAGGTTGTCGCGGTTGCTGTGCCGTTGCCTCTGAATGTGATGGTTTCTGCGCTAGAGCGAATCGTCGCCTGATCGGGATTATGTTCCAGCTGGCGAAGTGTGTTGTTGCCCCGTTCAATGATCCAGGCGTCCTCATCGTCTGTGGTGACGGTGATGGTCGTCCGCAGTGTGACCGCCTCGCCCCGGGCATAGAGGAGAAAGGACTTGAGTTCATCCGCCTGACCTTGCAGACGATTGCGCTCGATCATGTCCCTAAAGCTGGGGGCGGCGATCGTCGCCAAGATCGCGAGCAGCACGATGACGATCATCAGCTCGACCAGGGTGAACCCGCTGGTTTTCATTTTGCCTGGCATGACTGACTCCACTCATAGCTTTGAGTGAATGATCGCTGATAGGACTCTGGGAAGTCCTGCTGCGTGGGACGGCTGGTTTCTCTGGGGAGACGGTCGGTTGTCTGTCGCGCAATTGTGTGCGCTGGTTCACGACGCCTTGTGGTGGAAACGTTCAGTTGCAGCGGCGCGCATCCTTGAGATCCTCCTTCGGCTCCGACCGGCGGATGCGCCCCTGCCGGTTGATGACCAACTGCCAGGCCAGGCCGCGCGGGGTACACAGGAAGAAGCGCCCGTTCCCCGTCGGGCTGGTGCCGTCGCTTCTGAATAGGATTTCTTTCCGGAAGCCAGCCCAGCGGAGTACGCCGTCGAGTTCCGGGATCCTGTCTCGATTCAGTATTTCATCGCTTGTCGGTGACTTGAGGATCCAGCCCTCGTTCCAATCCTCCATGCATGTGATGCCGGATGAGGGGCAGATGAGGAGAGTCCTCTCCTCGGTAACCGCTCTGGCTCTGGCCGTTTGCAGGTTTCGCAGCAGCAGGTCGCTGGCTGCCTGGAGTCGGTTCTTCTCGATCAGTTGAGTCGCTTGCGGGATTGCAATACTCAGCAGAATGATGAGTAGGGTGAGTGCTACGAGTAGCTCGGGCAGACTGAAGGCCCATTGTTGATAATGGCGCATACCTGCATCCTTGTCTGTATGGTTACCGTCCAGGTGCTGAGAGGTTTATACCCTCGCTACGAAAAGGGCAAGGTGGAGGTCCGATGGCGAAAGATTTTCTGGTAGTGGGTGGTGGTGCAATCGGCATGCTCTCCACGCTGTTGCTGGCGCGCAGTGGTGCGTCTGTGTTGCTGATCGAGGGAGGCTCTGTCGGTAGAGAGTCCTCCTGGGCCGGCGGCGGGATCGTTTCGCCGCTTTACCCCTGGCGCTACAGTGCCGCGGTCACGGCGTTGGCGCACTGGTCGCAGGACTTCTATCCGGGGTTCGGACAGCGCTTGCTGGATGAAACGGGCATCGACCCCGAGGTGCATGTCACCGGGTTGTACTGGCTGGACATGGATGACGAGGCCGAGGCGCTGGTGTGGGCCGGGCGTCAGGGGCGCCCTTTGCTGTCGGTGGACATCGATCAGGCGTACCGGCAGGTGCCGGTGCTGGGGGCAGGGTTCTCCCGAGCCATTCATATGTCGGGTGTGGCCAACGTGCGGAACCCCCGGCTGGTCAAGGCGCTGCGCGCAGCCCTGGCGGCGATGCCCAACGTGGAGGTGCGCGAGCATTGTCCGGTGAGCGGCTTCGTTCACGAAGGCGGACGCGTGCGCGGGGTGACCACCGCTGAGGGTGAGGTGCGTGCCGAGCGAGTGGTGCTCGCTGCCGGTGCCTGGAGTGGCGAGTTGCTCGCGACGCTGGGCCTGCGCTTGCCGGTCGAGCCGGTAAAAGGGCAGATGATCCTCTACAAGTGCGCCGAGGACTTTCTGCCGAGCATGGTGCTGGCCAGGGGGCGTTATGCGATCCCGCGGCGCGACGGGCACATCCTGGTCGGTAGCACGCTCGAGTACGCAGGCTTCGACAAGACGCCGACCGATGACGCGCTGGAAAGTCTCAAGGCATCTGCCGAGGAGCTGCTGCCTGCGCTCAGGGGTGCCGAGGTGGTCGGGCATTGGGCGGGGTTGCGGCCGGGCTCGCCGGAAGGCATCCCGTTCATCGGCGAACTGGCCTCGCACCCGGGGTTGTGGCTCAACTGTGGGCATTTCCGCAATGGGCTGGTGCTGGCGCCGGCGTCCTGCCAGTTGCTGGCCGACCTGATGCTCGGTCGCGAACCGATCATCGATCCTGCGCCTTATGCGCCTGCCGCACGCCTGCAGTAGGTGAAAGGGCCTGCGTGACAACGCAGGCCCGTCTCGTCAGTCGATACCCAGCTTCTTCAGGCGGTAGCGCATCGAACGGAAGGTCAGGCCCAGGCGCTCCGCCGCTGCCGTGCGGTTCCAGCGGGTTTCCTCCAGCGCCTGCATGATCAGCTTGCGCTCGATTTCCTCGAGGTAGTCCTCAAGGTTGTCGATCTGCGCCAGGCAGGCTTCGCCGACTTCGCCAGTGGGGGCGCTGGCGTCGGCCAGGCGCAGGTCGGACGGCCTGATCTGGTCGTCTTCGCACAGTGTGTAGGCGCGCTCGAGCATGTTCTCCAGTTCGCGCACGTTACCGGGAAAACGATAGTTCTTGAGCTTCTCCAGCGCGTCGGGTTGCAGCTTGGCCGCGGCCAGGCCGGAGCCCTCCGCCAGGCGCGCGAGCATGACCTCGGCCAGCTGTGCGATATCCTCGCGGCGCTCGCGCAGGGACGGCACGCGCAGCTCGATGACGTTGAGACGGTAGTAGAGATCCTGGCGGAAGCGCCCGGCGGCGACTTCGGCGGCCAGGTCCTTGTGGGTGGCGCAGAGGATGCGTACGTCGACCACCACTTCCTGCTGACCGCCGACCGCGCGCACGGCCTTTTCCTGAATCGCGCGCAGCAGCTTGACCTGCATCGGCAGCGGCAGGTCCGCCACTTCATCGAGGAACAGCGTGCCGCCATTGGCGGCCTGGAACAGGCCCTGCTTGTCTTCGATGGCGCCGGTGAAGCTGCCTTTCTTGTGGCCGAAGAATTCGCTTTCCATCAGCTCCGAAGGGATCGCGCCGCAGTTGACCGGCACGAAGGGGTGCTCCATGCGCGGCCCCTGTTCATGGATCAGGCGCGCGACAAGCTCCTTGCCGCTGCCGGATTCGCCACTGATATAGACCGGCGCCTGGCTGCGCGAGAGTTTCTGAATCTGTTTGCGTAGCGACTTCATCGGTGGCGAGTCGCCCAGCAGGCGGCTGTCGACCGGTGCCTCGTCACCTTCCGGGGAGCGGATGCGCAGCGCGGCGGCGACCAGCTCGCGCAGGCGGGCGAGGTCGACCGGCTTGGTGACGAAGTCGAAGGCGCCGGCCTTGAGGGCGTTGATCGCCGTGTCCAGGCTGCCGTAGGCGGTGATCATCGCCACCGGTACCTGCGGGTGGCGCTGCTGGATGTGTTGCACCAGATCGAGGCCGGTGCCGTCCGGCAGGCGCATGTCGGTGAGGCACAGGTCGAAGGGCTCGCGCGCCAGCCACTCGCGCGCCTCCTTGACGTTGCGCGCGCTACGGGTGTCCAGCTTCATCCGTCCGAGGGTGATTTCCAGCAGTTCGCGGATATCGGGTTCGTCGTCGACGATCAGGGCTCTCTGGCGGGTCATGGTCAGCTCAGTTTGCGCGGGTGGGCGAAGGTGATGCGGAAGCAACTGCCGCCACCCTCGCGAGGTTTGTAGTCGAGGCGGGCCTGATTGCTCTGGCACAGTTCACGGGAAATATACAGGCCGAGCCCGGTTCCCTTGTTCTCGGTGGTGAAGAACGGCTCGAAGATGTGCTGCTCCTGCTCCGCAGAGACGCCGGGGCCATCGTCGAGCACTTCGAGCACCGGCAGGTCGCTCTTCTCGTCGCGGAACAGCTGCAGCCAGACCTGGCCGAGGCGGTGCTGCTGAGCACTATAGCGCAGGCCGTTCTGCACCAGATTGGTCAGTACCTGGGTCAGCTGGTGAGGGTCCATGCGCGTCTGCAGGCTGCCGCCCCGGGTCTCCAGGTGGATCTGTCGGTCGCTTGGCGCCGAGCTGCGGAACTCGCTGGCGAAGCGGTGCAGCCAGTACTTCAGGTCGAGCAGCTGCGGTTCGGCCTGGCGCCGGCGCGACAGCTGCAGCACGTTCTCGATCACCAGGTTCATGCGCTTGGAATGATCCTGGATGATCTGTGCCAGACGCTGATCCGGGCCTTGCAGGTCTTCCGACTCCTGCAGCAGCTGCGCGGCGTGGCTGATGGCGCCGAGCGGGTTGCGTATCTCGTGGGCGATGCCCGCCGTCAGGCGGCCGAGCGAGGCCAGCTTGAGCTGCTGCGCCTGCTGGGCGATCTGCGAGATATCGTCGAGAAACACCAGGGTGTGCTGCTGCTCGCCGCGCTGCAGGGAGATGAAGCTGGGCTGCAGCACCGGGCCGTCGACCTGCGCCTGCAGGCTGTCCGGGCGCATGCTCGGGTTGTGCAGCCACTGCTGCAGGCGCTTGAGCAGTTCGGGGCAGTGCGGGTCGATGATCTTGCCGCTGAGTTCGCCACGTCCGAGCAGCTGTGTCGCGCCCTGGTTGGCCAGCAGCACCCGGTGCTGGGTGTCCAGGACCAGGATGCCGGTGCGCATGCGCTGGATGATCTGCTCGTTGAGCTCCTCCAGATTGGCCACGTCGGCTGCGCGCTGCTCGGCGAGGGTCTCGCTCAACTGCAGGCGACGGGTGATGCCCTGGATGAAGAGTGCGCCAGCGAAGCACAGCGCACCCAGCGCGCCGGCCTGGACATACTGGGCGACGGCAGCGGGGCGGCTGAGGCTCAGGTAGAAGGTCAGGTAGATCAGCGCCATGGCGGCGACGGCGGCGATCAGCAGGCCGATGCGCCCGCGCAGCAGGATGTTGGCGATCGCCACCGCGACCACCAGCAGGTTGCCGATGCCGCTCGGCGTGCCCCCGGCCGCATAGAAGAGGCCGGAGAGGAAGATCACGTCGACCAGGGCCAGGCTGAACAGCTGCGCCAGGTGCTTGGGTTTCTGCACCAGCACCGCGATGAAGATGTTCAGGATCAGGTAGACCCAGCTGCCGGTGCGAAACAGGCCGATGTGCACGACATCCAGCAGTTGTTCGTCGAGGTTGCTGGAGATCAGCAGAACCAGTGCCAGGCCGATGATCAGACGATAGAAATGATAGAGCCTGAGGATGCGTCGCCCCTGGGCTCCGTCCTGCATGCCTGCCTCAGCGATCACCGGTACGAGGGCCTTGTTCGAGGTGAGCCTGGCTGCAGTACCACTGCTGGTCCTGGCTCAGCGCCTGAGTCTTGGGAATGTGCACCCCGCAGTGGGCGCAGCGCACCATGGGCGCCGCCGCGTCCTCACGGGGCCTGGGTTTCCTGGCGTTGCTGATGAAGCGACGCCAGATCCAGATCCCGGCGAAGATGATGGCGACCCAGAACAGCAGGCGAAACAGGCCCATATCGTGCTCTTTATCCGTTCAAAGCCGCCAGTTTAGCCAAGCTGATGGCATCGGCACAGTGGCAGGGGAGTAGCCTGTGAGCTGTTTCCAGGCAATAAAAAGGGAGGCCATGGCCTCCCTTCTCGCATGACCTGTCGGTCAGTCGAACAGGCCGAAGGTCAGGTAGCTCCAGAACGAGCGCTTCTTCTCGGTCTCGCCGGTCTTGGCATCCTGCTGCAGTTCGCTCGGAATCTGCTGTTCGGCTTCTTCGTACTGGCGGATGACGTCCTGGCTCGCACGGGTTTCGCCCGGCGGCAGTGGCGTGTCAGTTTCGATCAGGCCGAGGGTCGCCTTGGCCAGCCAGGAACGGTTGTCGGACTCTTCTTCAAGCGGTACGAATTCGCCGCTTTCCAGGCTCGGGTGATCCGGGTAGTTGAGTTTGAGGGTTTCCAGGCTGCTGGCGGCCAGGTCTTCAAGGGACAGGCGCTGGTACGCCTCGGTCATGATCGCCAGGCCGTCGCCGACCGACGGGGTTTCCTGGAAGTTCTCCACCACGTAGCGACCACGGTTGGCGGCGGCGACGTAGGCCTGACGGGTCAGGTAGTAGTGGGCGACGTGCACTTCGTAGGCGGCCAGCAGGTTGCGCAGGTAGATCATGCGCTGCTTGGCGTCCGGGGCATAGCGGCTGGTCGGGTAGCGGCTGGTGAGCTGGGCGAACTCGTTGTAGGAGTCGCGCGCGGCGCCGGGGTCACGCTTGGTCATGTCCAGCGGCAGGAAGCGCGCCAGCAGGCCGCGGTCCTGGTCGAACGAAGCCAGCCCCTTGAGGTAGTAGGCGTAGTCGACGTTGGCATGCTGCGGGTGCAGACGAATGAAGCGCTCGGCCGCCGACTTGGCCGCTTCCGGTTCGGCATTCTTGTAGTAGGCGTAGATCAGCTCGAGCTGGGCCTGCTCGGCGTAGCGGCCGAACGGATAGCGCGATTCCAGCGCCTTCAGTTTGGCCGTGGCCTGGGTGTAGCTGCGGTTGTCCAGGTCGGCCTGGGCCTGCTGGTACAGCTCCACCTCGCTGAGGTTTTCATCGACCTCCGGCTGCTTGGAGGAGCAGGCGGCGGTAAGGGCGAGGATGGCGATCAGCAGCAGGTGTTTCACTTGCATGGCGGCTTGCGTCCCTGTGACGGCCGCGCGGCCGTCCTGTTATGATGAACGCCCCTGGAAAACCCTGGGGCAAAGACGCCGTATTTAACCACAAGCCTGTCGCCGAAACCAAAGGCCAGGCTCCCGCCGATGCCCAAGAGCCTGTTCAACGTTTCGCGAGCTGGAGCAATGCAAGGCGAGGACGCGGAGTTTACGCGCCGTAAATGAGCATCCGAGCCTGTTTTCAACGCAGCAGGGCAGACGCGCAGCAGATTTTTGAACGGTTTCTGAAGATGACCTCTATAGACAAGCAACTGATCCAACTCCAGGCCGTCGTCCCTTTCGAACAGGGCGGCCAACGCCTCGACCAGGTGGCCGCGCAGCTGTTTGGCGAGTACTCGCGCTCGCGCCTTTCCACCTGGATCAAGGAAGGACGCCTGACCGTCGATGGCGCCGTGGCGCGTCCGCGTGACACCGTGCACGCGGGCTCGAGCCTGGTGCTCGATGCCGAGCAGGAAGCGCAGGGCGAGTGGGTGGCTCAGGATATCGAGCTGGATATCGTCTACGAGGACGAGCACCTGCTGGTGATCGACAAGCCGGCAGGGCTGGTGGTGCATCCGGCCGCCGGGCATGCCGATGGCACCTTGCTCAATGCCCTGCTGCATCACGTGCCGGACATCGTCAATGTGCCGCGCGCCGGCATCGTCCATCGCCTGGACAAGGACACCACCGGGCTGATGGTGGTGGCCAAGACGCTGCAGGCGCAGACCAACCTGGTGGAGCAGCTGCAGAAGCGTACCGTCAGCCGTATCTACGAATGCATCAGCGTGGGTGTGATCACCGCGGGTGGCACCATCGATGCCCCCATCGGGCGCAGTTCCAGCCAGCGCCAGCGCATGGCGGTGACCGACGGCGGCAAGCCGGCGATCACCCACTATCGGGTGCTGGAACGTTACCGTTCGCACACCCATGTGCGGGTCAAGCTGGAAACCGGGCGCACCCACCAGATCCGTGTGCACATGAGCCACGTCGGCTATCCACTGGTGGGCGACCCGGTCTATGCCGGGCGTTTCCGCATCCCGCCGGCGGCCAGCCCGAGCCTGGTGCAGAGCCTCAAGGAGTTTCCCCGCCAGGCCCTGCATGCGCGCTTTCTCGAGCTGGATCACCCGGCCACCGGCAAGCGCATGAAGTGGGAGTCGGCGCTGCCGGATGATCTGGTCTGGCTGCTGACCCTGCTGCGCCAGGACCGTGAGGCGTTCGTCGGGTGACGGCCCACGACTGGCTGCGCCCGGACTGGCCGGCGCCCGCCAGCGTGCGGGCCTGCGTCACCACCCGCAATGGCGGTTTCAGCCAGGCGCCGTTCGACAGCCTGAACCTCGGTGATCATGTCGATGACGACCCGGCTGCGGTGCTGGCCAATCGTCGCCATCTGCTCGCAACCCTGGGTTGCCAACCGGCCTGGCTGCGCCAGGTGCATGGCATCGTCGTGGCCGAAGCGGACCCGACACGGGTCATCGAAGCCGATGGCAACTGGACCGAGCAACCTGGTATCGCCTGTACGGCGATGACCGCCGACTGCCTGCCGGCGCTGTTCTGCGACCGCGCCGGTAGCCGGGTTGCCGCGGCCCATGCCGGCTGGCGCGGGCTGGCAGGCGGCGTGCTCGAGGCAACCGTGCAAGCGCTGAACGTTGCGCCGCAGGAGTTGCTGGTATGGCTCGGTCCAGCCATCGGTCCGGCGGCCTTCGAGGTCGGTGGCGAAGTGCGCGACGCCTTCGTGCAGCAGCATGGCGCGGCGGCCGCCGCCTTCGTGCCCGGTGCCAACGCCGGGAAGTTCATGGCCGACATCTACCAGCTGGCGCGCATCCGTCTGGCGGCCATTGGCGTCAACGCGGTGTTCGGTGGCGGGCTGTGCACCTACAACGACGCGCGTTTCTATTCCTATCGCCGCAGCGCCCGCACCGGGCGTTTCGCCTCGCTGATCTGGCTGCAGCCCTGAGCGCAGGGTGGATCGCGCCTTGTCGGTCCAGCAGAACAGCGTTCGTCCAGTCTCATCCGGAAAAAAACTGGCAGAGCGGTCTGTGCGGACCGTAGGAGCGGCTTCAGCCGCGATGCATTTCGCGGCTGAAGCCGCTCCTGCAGGTTTGTCATTACTTCGTCGCTAGTGGATACGCCCCATCGGTCCAGCGTGGTATCGGGTTCGAAAAGGCTGTCCAGGCAGGCTTTCGTTCTAGCCCTTGATCACCATCATCAATAGTGCTGGGCCGGGCGAGACGACCGGTCATATGCTCGGCGCCATGAACAGCATTCGACTCGACAAGCGTGACCTGATCCTGAGCAAGGGCTCGGCGGTGATGACCCGTCGCGGCTATCACGGTACCGGTGTGCTGGAGATCGTCCAGGCTGCCGGCATTCCCAAGGGCAGCTTCTATCACTATTTCGCCAGCAAGGAAGACTTCGCCCTGCAGGCGCTGGCGTTCATCTACCGCCCGCGTCTGCAGCGCTACGCCCAGGCGCTGAGTGACCCGTCACTGAGCCCGCGTGCGCGCATCCTCGGCTATTACCGTGAGCTGCTGGCGCATTTCGCGCGCCAGGACACGCCGCAGTATCACTGCTTCATCGGCAGCCTGAGTTTCGAGATGAGCGAGATGTTGCCGGCCATCGGCGCCGAGGTCGCGGCCATCCAGCAGGCTTCGGTGGACATCCTGCGCGGCTGCCTGGAACAGGCGCAGGCCGCCGGTGAACTGCCGGCCGACGAGGACTGCGGCAATCTCGCCACCTTCATCAGCGATGCCTGGCAGGGCGTGCTCGCGCGCCTCAAGGTCAGGCACAGCCTGCAACCGCTGGAAGCTTTCGTCACCCGCCTGGAGCGCTTGCTGCAGGCCTGATAACCGTCAAATCGCAGAGGAAAGATCATGAGCGCTCCCGTTCAAGCCCTGTTCGCCCCGTTCCGTCTCGGAAACCTCGAGCTACCGACCCGTGTGGTCATGGCGCCGATGACCCGCTCCTTCTCGCCGGGCGGCGTGCCCAACGCCAAGGTCATCGAGTACTACCGTCGCCGCGCGGCGGCGGGCGTGGGCCTGATCGTCACCGAAGGCACCACCGTCGGCCACCAGGCCGCCAATGGCTACCCGAACGTGCCGCGTTTCTACGGTGAAGATGCCCTGGCCGGCTGGAAACAGGTCGTCGACGCGGTGCATGCCGAGGGCGGCAAGATCGTCCCGCAGCTCTGGCACGTCGGTAATGTGCGCCGCCTGGGCACCGAGCCGGATGCCGCCGTTCCCGGCTATGGTCCGATGGAGAAGGTCAAGGACGGCCAGGTGGTCGTGCACGGCATGACCCAGGCCGATATCGACGAGGTGATCGCCGCCTTCGCCCAGGCCGCGCGCGATGCCAAGGCCATCGGCATGGACGGTGTGGAGATCCATGGTGCCCATGGTTACCTGATCGACCAGTTCTTCTGGGAAGGCAGCAACCAGCGTAGCGATCAGTACGGCGGCGACCTGGCCGCGCGCTCGCGTTTCGCCATCGAGCTGATTCAGGCGGTCCGTGCGGCGGTCGGCCCGGACTTCCCGATCATCCTGCGTTTCTCGCAGTGGAAGCAGCAGGACTACAGCGCACGCCTGGTGCAGACCCCAGAAGAACTGGAGGCCTTCCTCAAGCCGTTGTCCGAGGCTGGCGTGGACATCTTCCATTGCTCGACCCGTCGTTTCTGGGAGCCGGAGTTCGCGGGCAGCGACCTCAACCTGGCCGGCTGGACGCGCAAGCTCACCGGCAAACCGACCATCACCGTCGGCAGCGTCGGCCTGGACGGCGAGTTCCTGCAGTTCATGGTCAAGACCGACAAGGTCGCCGAGCCGGCCAGCATCGAGAACCTGCTCGAGCGCCTGAACAAGGAGGAATTCGACCTGGTGGCCGTGGGCCGCGCGCTGCTGGTCGACCCGGACTGGGCGCTGAAGGTCCGCGAAGGGCGTGAGCAGGACATCCTGCCATTCAGCCGGGATGCGCTGACCACCCTGGTCTGAGCCCCTGTGAACTGGGCGTCGTGATCCGACGCCCAGTTTTCGGCGCCGGCACGTCGGTAATGCTGTTCATCTAAGGTTGCACGCGTTTGGCTCCCCTCTCCCATTTATGGGAGAGGGGCTGGGGGAGAGGGCTGAAAATGCCGCAGAACTGCCAGTTTTCCCCTCTCCCCAACGGGGGGAGGGGACTGATCGCGTCCGACCACTTCTGGTGTGAACAGCATCACGGCACATCGGGGCTTTTCTGCGTCTGCCGGCGGGCGACGTGCGATCCGCCCGTTGCCCTCACGGGCGGTTGTCGCCTGCCCCAGGAGCCAGTTGCGCATTCACGCTGATTTCCGCCCGTGGTTGCATGGCGTTGCGCAGGTGCTGTTCGAACAGTGCCACGATGCCCTCCCAGCTGAGATGGCTGGCATGCCGGCGGGCATTCAGGCGCATGCCGCGCAGGGTTTCGGCGTCCTCCAGCAGTTCGCAGGCTGCGCCGCAGAAACCGGCCTCGTCGGCGGGCCGCGCGAGCATGCCGTTGTGCCCGTGATGGATGTGCTGGGCGGCTGCGGCCTGGTCGAACGCCACCACGGCCAGGCTCGAGGCGAGGGCTTCCAGTACCACGTTGCCGAAGGTTTCCGAGAGGCTGGGAAACAGGAACAGGTCGCCGCAGGCGTAGTGCTTCGCCAGCGTCTCGCCGCGTTGCAGGCCGCAGAACAGGGCATCCGGCAGTTGTGCCTGGAGGCTGGCGCGCAGTGGCCCGTCGCCGACCAGGATCAGGCGCATGTGCCTGTGCGGGTGCTTGAGTCGCAGCGCCTGAAAGGCCTTCACCAGCAGCCCCAGGTTCTTCTCCGCCGCCAGGCGACCGACATGCAGCACCGCCAGGTCGTCCGGCCCCAGGCCCCAGCTTTCGCGCAGCGCATCGCAGCGCCGCCCCGGGTGAAACAGCTGGCTGTCGACCCCGCGGGCGAGCAGCGCCAGGCGCTCGAAGTCGCGGCGTTCCAGCTCGACCTTCTGGCCGACACTCGGCACCAGGGTCATCTGTGTGCGGTTGTGGAACCAGCGCAGGTAGTTGGTCATCGCCCGGGTCAGCAGGCCGACGCCGTAGTGACCGGTGTATTGCTGGAAGTTGGTGTGGAAGCCGCTGACCACCGGGATCGCCAGGCGCCTGGCCGCGCGCAGCGCGGAGAGCCCCAGCGGACCTTCGGTGGCGATGTAGAGCACGTCCGGGCGCTGGCGTTTCCAGCGCCGCAGCAGCTTGTGCAGCGAGGACTGGCCCCATTGCAGGCCGGGATACCCCGGCAGCGGCCAGCCGCGCGTGAGCAGCAGGTCGGCGTCGGCCGTCGTGGCCTGATCGGCCTCCTGGCGCGGACGTATCAGCTGCACGCGATGGCCAAGGCCGCGCAGGCCATCGACCAGGCGTCCGAGGGTGTTGGCGACGCCGTTGATCTCCGGCGGGAAGGTTTCGCTGATCAGCGCGATGTGCAGGGACGGTGCGTTCATGTACGCAGTCTCTGCGCGGGTCATGTAGTGAACATGACGCTCGGATGACGCTTGTGTGTCAGAGGCGCAGGCCGTGCAGCTGGTCGCGCAGCCAGATGTGCGCCGGGTCGTGCTGGCGATGGCGATGCCAGATCAGGCTGATCTGCACCGCAGGCATATCCAGCGGCAGGGGCGCGACGCGCAAGCCGAAGATCGGCGCGAAGCTGGCGGCCAGGCGCTCCGGCACCGTGCCAAGCAGGTCGGTCTGGGCGACGATGGCGGGAATCGGCAGGTAGTTGGGCAGGTGCAGGGCAGCCTGGCGTCTGACCCTGGCGGAGCCGAGCACGATCTCCAGCGGCGAGCCGCGTCCGGCGCGTGGCGTGACGATCGCATGGCGGGCCTGCTGGTAGTCCGCGAGGCTGAGGCCGCCGATGAATGCCGGGTGGTCCTTGCGGCCGATCACTACCAGCGTCTCCTCGCGCAACGGGGCGTACTGCAGGTCGGGCGAGTCGAGGTGCAGGTAGTCGATGGCCAGGTCCAGGGTGCCGCTCTCCAGGCGCGCCAGCATGCTGTCGGCATCGTCGCCCTGTGCCACCAGCTCCACCTGCGGCGCGACGTCCGCCAGGTGCGCTTGCAGCGTCGGCAGTAGCGCCGCCTGGGCGTAGTCGTTGAGCGACAGATTGAAGACATGCGGCGCATCGGTAGCGAAGGGCTCCGCCGGACCGAGGCCGGACTGCAACAGGTGCAACGCCTGGCGGACCGGCGGATAGAGCGCCAGGGCACGCGCTGTCGGCGTCATGCCACGGGCGGTGCGCTGGAACAGCTCCTCGCCCAGCTGCTGGCGCAGGCGGGCGAGGGCATTGCTCACGGTCGACTGGCTCAGGTGCAGACGCAGGGCGGCACGGGTCAGGTTGCCTTCCTGCATCAGCGCGTCGAAGACCAGCAGCAGGTTGAGGTCGAGCTGGCGCAAATTCGTTATCAAGGATAATGCTCTTTCAGAATATCCATTATTCGAATGATTTGGCCGAGCCTAGACTGTTGTCAATCCACAGGAGAGTGCCATGGCCTACAACAACGACAATGCCCAGGCTTTTCGCAGCGACTACCGGGCTGCCATCCATCCGCTGTACAGCCCCTGGCTGCATGCCGCGTTCGTGCTGGCGTACGGCCTGCTCTGCATCGGCCTGCTGTGGCGCTCGCTGGAGGCCGTGGCGCCCTGGCAGTGGCTGCTGGTACCCGCGACGCTGGTGTTCTTCAGCTGGGGCGAGTACCAGGTGCACAGGCGTCTCGGCCACAACCGGACGCGCTTCGGCCGGCTCTTCTACAAGCGCCACACGGGCGACCACCACAGCTTCTTCGTCGAGACGCTGATGCCCTACGAGACCGCGCGCGACTGGCGCGTGATTCTGTTCCCGGCCTGGCTGATCGTGCTCTACAGCCTGCCCCTGTTCGCGCTCTGGTGGCTGCTGTCCCGGCTCGATGGCAATTTCGCCGCCTTGTTCGCCGGCAGCATGCTGCTGGGCTACATGAGCTACGAAGTGGTGCATGCCTGCGAGCACCTGCCCGCCGAGCACCCGCTCTCGCGCCTGCCGTGGATTCGCCAGATGCGCCGCCTGCATGCGCTGCACCACCGTCGCGAGCTGATGCATGCGCGCAACTTCGGCATCGTCCATCCGCTGATGGACTGGCTCTACGGCACCCTGCACTGGGAGCCCGAGGCGATTCACCAGCAGAACCGCCAGCAGCATCGCATCCGTGTCGCGTTACCCGCCGAGCAGGTACTGGGCTACGCCGCCGCGCCGGTTCACTGGCCGGACTGGCACCCGTCGTCACTGTGCATCTACGGTCGCGAGGGCGCGTTGCTCGCCGGTGAGCGATTCGAGGAAGACATCCACGCGGGTGGGCGCGCCGGGCACCTGCGCTGGGACGTGCTCGACCATCAGCCGGGCCGGTGCTGGCAGGCCAGTGCCCGTGGCGAACATGGGCTGCACCTGCTGCTGACCTACGCCTGCGTGGAGGAGCAAGGGGGCTGCGAGTTCGTGCGCACCCTCGAGTACGGTTTCGAGGGCTGGCCGATGCGACTGCTCAACGGCCTGTTCATGCGCCGGCGCATCGAGCGCGAGTCGCAGGCCTCCATGCAGGCATTACGTGAGGTCCTGGCCAGCCGCTGATGCCTGCTCGCCGCGCTCGCGTACCCAGAACAGCGTCGCGCCGGCCACGGCGGCCGGCATCATCAGGATGTTCAGCCCCGGCACCAGCAGCGCGGCGTAGGTGATGCCGCCGAAGCTCAGGCTCTGCCAGCGCTTCTCGCGCAGCCAGGCGAGCATGTCCTGCCAGCTCATCTTGTTGTTGTCGGCGGGGTAGTCGATGTACTGGATCGCCATCATCCACACACCGAACAGCAGCCACAGCGGTGCGGCCACGAGGTTGACCAGGGGGATGAAGCTGAGGATCAGCAGGCCGATGGCACGCGGCAGGAAGTAGCCCAGCTTGCGCATCTCGCGGCCCATGGTGCGCGGCACCATGGCCGCCAGTTCGGCCCAGCTGAACGGCGGGAAGTGGTCCTGGCCACGGGCGACCACCTCCACCTTCTCCGCGAGGAAACCGTTGAACGGCGCCGCGATGATGTTGGCCAGCATGGTGAAGGTGAAGAACACCATCAGCAGCACCAGTACCACGAACAGTGGCCAGAGGATGTACTGCAGAAAGCTCAGCCAGCTCGGCAGGTTGGGCATGAAGGTGTCGACCCAGCCGCTGAACTGCTGCACGGCGAAGCCGATCAGCGTGGCGAACAGGAGCAGGTTCACCGCCAGCGGCAGCAGCACGAACAGGCGCAGGCCGGGGCTGAGGATGAGTTTCAGTCCTTCACGCAGGTATTGCGGGCCGGACAGTACGGGGGCGGCGGGCATGGAAGACTCCGGAGTGGTCAATGGGCGCGACCATACCGATTTCAGCGCGCGGGTGAAAGTTCAGTCACTCTTGCGGGGTGCCTTGCGTCGCCGGCCCGATCACGATGTGGCTGCGTTGGCGCTTGGCCAGGTACATCGCGCTGTCGGCCGCCTTGGTCAGCGTGACCGCGTCCTGGCCATCGAGCGGGCACAGGGCGATGCCGATGCTCAGGGTCACGAAGTCGATGCATGTACCGGCGATGTCGAAGGGTTTGCGCAGTGCGGCGATCAGGCGCTCACCGACGATCCGTGCGGTTTCGGCGCTGGCGTTGGAGACCAGCAGGGTGAACTCGTCGCCGCCGAGGCGATAGAGCTGGTCCGGCTGGCGCAGGGCGTGCTGCAGGCGCAGGGCAATGGCGCGCAGCAGCTCGTCGCCGGCATCATGGCCGAAACGGTCGTTGACCTGCTTGAAGTGATCCAGGTCGATGAAGAACAGCGCCAGTTGCTTGCCCTGGCTCTGGGCCTCGGCGATCTGCTGCGGCAGGTGTTCGAGAAAGGCCTTGCGATTGCCCAGCCCGGTCAGGGTGTCGTGATAGGCCAGGGTGTGCAGCTTGCGCCGCTGCGAGGCCTGGGCACTGACATCGCGGAGGATGCCGCGATACCCACGGAAGGTGCCGTCGGTGTCCTGTATCACCGACAGGCGCGCCTCGAAGTCACCGAGGGTGCCGTCGTGACGCCGCATCGGCGTGCAGAGGGTGCGCAGGCTGCTGTCATCGCGGGCGTTCTGGAAGTACTGCAGGGCCGTTGCCGTATGGCCACGCAGCAGCAGCTGGGTGAAGGGGCGGCCCAGCAGTTCCTCGCTGCTGTAGCCGAGAATCTTCACCATGGCGCCGTTGATGCGCTGGACCTGGCCGTGTTCGTCCACCTCGAAGTAGCCGTCCTGGATCGACTCGAGAATGGCGCGGTCACGTTGTTCGCTCTGCTCCAGGCGCTCGAGCATGCTGTTGAGGGCGCTGCCCAGCTGCCCCAGCTCATCCCTGCCGAGGTCCGCCAGCTTCGGCAGCCGGGTCTGCTCGCCGATACCGTCGATCTCCCGGTTGAGCACCTCCAGGCGCCTGAGCAGCCAGAACTCCAGGCCCATGTAGACGACCAGGGCGGCACCGAGAACGATGACGAAGCTGATCGCCAGGAAGAAGTGCAAGGCGTCGTGCGCACCGTTGTAGTTGCTGCGCTCGGTGGTGATGCGCAGGGCCAGCTCGGGTGCCTGCCACGGGTTGTCGAGCTGCAGCAGGATGCTCTGGCGTTTGTCGGACAGCAGCTCGCGGGGGCTGACTTCGGCACCGAGGGGGGCCTCGTGCCTGGGCTGCCAGCCCGCCGTGTCGGCCACGGCGGGGATGAAGGCGACCTGGCCGACGAACTGGTGCGCCAGTGAAGTCATGCGCGACGTGGTGAAGAAGCGTCCGGCGATAAAGGCGCCGGCCGCCGGCGCAGTGCCGTCGCTGTCGGTGACGGCACTGCTCAGCAGCAGGGTGGGCACGCCATGGACCAGCAGGAACTGCGCCGTGGTGAAGCGCGGATCGCCCTTGGCGTCGAGGATGCCTGTCGCCGCGCTGCGTGCGTACACGTCGTTGCGCAGGTCTTCACGGCTCGGTTCGCCGCCCGGACCCAGCACCAGCAGTTCGCGGGTGTCGAACGTGCCCCAGCGCTCCAGCAGCAGGCGTCCCTGGGCATCGAACATGACCATGAAGTCGAAGTCGTAGTTGTCCAGTTCGGTGTCGTCGAGGTCTTCCTCCAGGTAGCGTTCCACCGGGCTGCGCGCCTGGGCGACCGCGTAGCTCTGGTCCCACCAGCTGTAACTGCGCAACAGCTGCGCGGCCTGCTCGATGTGGTCGAACAGGATCTGTTGTGCCTTGCTGGCCGCGTCCTGGAGGTTCTGTTCGTCCTGCTGGTCGAAACGGCGCAGCAGCAGGTGGTCCGACAGGAGCTGGACGATCAGAAGGGTCACTACCAGCAGCGGCGCAAAGAGTGAAAACAGGCGTTTGCGCAGGCTCATCGGGGTTTTCGTCCTCGTCGCTACAGCCTCAGTATAGTGAGGCTCCGGGGCCGTGCATGAACGATAGCGCCTCTCTATCCGGGGCATTGGCGATAGGTATTTCCGCCCGTTCAGGCTGCCCGGTAGTCTGGGCCGCACCTTCACTTTCGCGGGGCTTTCACTCTTCACAAGCCTTCCCCTAGCGCTTCGAAAGTCCCCTTTTTATTGCAGCCGGCGCGACGGGTCGGCGAGGAGTTAGCGATGTCCAGCGTTCGTCACGCCCGCGTCATCATCCTGGGTTCCGGTCCGGCCGGTTACAGCGCCGCCGTGTACGCCGCGCGGGCCAATCTCAAGCCGTTGCTGATCACCGGCATCCAGGCGGGTGGGCAGCTGACCACCACCACCGAAGTGGACAACTGGCCTGGCGACCCCCACGGGCTGACCGGTCCGGCCCTGATGCAGCGCATGCAGGAGCATGCCGAGCGGTTCGAGACCGAGATCGTCTTCGACCATATCAATGCCGTGGATCTGGCTGGCAAGCCCTTCACCCTGGTGGGCGACAGCGCTACCTACAGCTGCGACGCGCTGATCATCGCCACGGGCGCCAGTGCGCGTTACCTGGGCCTGCCCAGCGAGGAGGCCTTCATGGGGCGCGGCGTGTCGGCCTGCGCCACCTGCGACGGCTTCTTCTATCGCGGTCGCGAGGTGGCGGTGGTCGGTGGTGGTAACACGGCCGTCGAGGAGGCGCTGTACCTGGCCAACATCGCCAGCAAGGTGACGCTCATCCACCGCCGCGACACCTTCCGGGCGGAGAAAATCCTCCAGGACAAGCTGCGTGCGCGCATTGCCGAGGGCAAGATCGAGCTGCAGCTCAATGCCGAGGTCGACGAGGTGCTGGGCGATGCCAGTGGCGTCACCGGCGTGCGCCTGAAGCAATACGGCGGCGCGTACCGCGAGCTGAGCGTGGACGGTCTGTTCGTGGCCATCGGGCATACCCCCAATACCGGCCTGTTCGACGGCCAGCTGGCCTTGCAGGATGGCTACCTGGTGGTCGACGGCGGTCGTGCGGGCAATGCCACCGCGACCAGCGTCGCCGGCGTGTTCGCCGCTGGTGACGTGGCCGACTCGGTCTATCGCCAGGCGATCACCTCGGCCGGTGCCGGCTGCATGGCCGCGCTGGACGTGGAACGCTATCTCGACGGGCTGTGAGGCCTTAACCGCGTTGCTCGCGGTCGTCGCAGGCGCCGGCCCACAAGCTCCTGCGGGGCTGCGCTCGGGCTGCTCAGTCCGGCCAGTGCCATGGCGGCTCGTCCAGCATGCCCTGGCCGCGGATGCAGGTCTGGCCGAGCTGCTTGTCCAGCTCCAGGATGTTGCACTCGGGGCTTTCCCTGAGCGTGGCGATCAAGCGGCTGGCGTGGGACACGACCCATACCTGGGTCTGCCGCGAGGCGGCGATGATCAGGCGCCCGAGCGCAGGCAGCAGGTCCGGGTGCAGGCTGGTTTCCGGCTCGTTGAGCACCATCAGCGAGGGTGGCCGTGGCGTGAGCAGGGCGGCGACCAGCAGCAGGTAGCGCAACGTGCCATCGGACAGTTCGGCGGCTCCCAGCGGGCGCAGCAGGCCCTCCTGGTGCAGCTCGACGACGAAGCGCCCGCCGGCCTGGAAGTCGATGCGCAGGCGACTGCCGGGGAAGGCGTCGTCGATGGCGGCGTCCAGTGCGGCGGGGTCACCGATCTCGCGGATGGTCTGCAGGGCTGCGGCCAGGTCGCGGCCATCGTGATGCAGCACCGGCGTGCGTGTGCCCAGCTGTGGCTGCCGTGCCGGCGCGTCGGCGTCGCTGCGGAAATGATCGTAGAAGCGCCAGCGGCGTATGGTTTCCCGGAGCTGGAAGACTTCCGGGCAACCGGGGTCGTTGCCGATCTGATCGAACAGGCTGTCGTAGTTCGGGAGGTGCTGGGCCAGTACCTCCCAGCTGCGTCCCTCACGCATGCGCACCATGGGGCCGGCGCGATCCACCAGCAGCGCCGCCGGTCGGTAGCTGGTACCGGCCCAGATGCACTCGCGCTTGATCTCCGGGTCGAGGGCGAAGGCGCTGGGCGTGGTGCGATCCTCACCCGAGTTCGACTCGGGAAGGCCCAGGGCGATGCTGTAGCCGAAATCATCCCCGACGAACCCCAGGCGCAGGCGCATGGCGCCCTGTCGCGGGCCGCCCTGCACGGCTACCTCGCCATTGCGCATGCGCCGGGACACCTTCTCCGGCCCGGCCCAGAAACTCGACTCCAGGCCACCTTCACGGGCCAGGGCGTTGACCACGCCGCCTTGCGCGGTCTCCGCCAGCAGGCGCAGGGCGCGATACAGGTTGGACTTGCCGCTGCCATTGGCGCCCGTGATCAGGTTGAGCCGCCCCAGCGGCAGGATCAGGCGGTTGATCGAGCGGTAATTGGCAACGGCGAGGGTGTGCAGCATGAGTGTCGTCCTGACGGGTTATCGGCGGCCATGGCGCGGCGCAAAGGCCCACCAGGCCAGCAGCGGGTAGCACAGGTAGTGCAGGCTGAAGAGAAACAGGCCCATGGGGCTGGGTGTGTCCTGCAGGTACATCATGCCCAGCAGCCCCAGGTAGAGCAGCCCCAGTACGCCGCCATAAAGCGCCGTGAAGCGCCAGCGCTCCGCGTTGCTGGGCGCACGCCCCTGGCGCCAGTGGAACACCAGCGCCAGGCCGGCGGCGATGGCGGCGGCAATCAGCAGGGTGGTGATCATCCCGCCGAGGCGCACGAAGGTGCGCAGCAGCAGGTTGAGCAACACAGCCGTGATCACGCCGGCAGCGGCGTAGTAGCGCAGGTGCAGGGGTTCGCTCATAGCGCCTTGGCCAGGCCGAAGCGTTTGCTCAGCAGCCGTTGCAGCAGCGCGCGCGGCAACAGCGCGGCGAGCAGGGGCAAGGCGCGGCTGCCGTTGCCCAGGCGCAGCAGGCGCGGGCGCTTGTCGCGCTGGACGGCGGCGAACAGGTGTGCGGCAAAATCGCTGGCCGGGGTTGGGTTGTCCTGCGAGGCCCTGGCGCGCGCGCGAATGCCCTCGCGCAATGGCCACCAGGGCGAATCCTCGCGAATCAGGGCTTCGGCCTGCTGGCTGGCGCTGGCGCCGAAACTGGAGGCGATGGCGCCGGGCTGCACTTCCATCACCTCGATGGCGAAGGGCGCCAGTTCCATGCGCAGCGCATCGCTCAGGGCATGCACCGCCGCCTTGGAGGCGCAGTAGGCGCCGGCGAAAGGGGTGACCAGGATGGCCGATACGCTGCCGATGTTCACCACCAGGCCACGACTGCGGCGCAACAGGGGGAAGAACGCACGGGTGACGCCGACGATGGCGAACACATTGGTCTCGAACTGCTGGCGCATGGCGTCCACGCCACCGTCGAGCAGCGGGCCCATGGCGCCATAGCCGGCGTTGTTGATCAGGACGTCGAGGCCGCCGATCTCCTCGCCCAGGCGCTCGGCCAACTGCTGCAGGGCCTCGCCATCGTTGACGTCGAGTGCTACCGCATGAAAACCGGCCTGTTGCAGTTCGGCCAGGTCGGACGCCTTGCGCGCCGTGGCCCAGACGGCATAGCCGCCGGCCTTGAACGCATCGGCCAGGGCGCGGCCGATGCCGCTGGAGCAGCCGGTGATGAGGACGCTGGGTTGAGGCATGCGCGGGACTCCCTGAGACGCGAATGGGGCTGCAGCTTAGCAGCCACGGCTGCAGTCATGGCCAACGTCCGCTGCCGGTGTTTCTGCGTTCATGGGACGAACTTGCCCTGCAGGCGCTCGGCGCGAAATTCCAGCGTGGACGGGCGATAACCGCTGCGCAGATCGGGCACGGGCAGGCAGTCGCTCCAGCTGGCGCCCGGCAGCAGTTCACCCGGGCCGCTGTAGCGTGGCGACTCGTACAGGCGTTGGGCCAGGTTGGTGGCGTTGCCGGGGCGGTAGGCGGCGACCTCCCAGCGCAGCTCGAGCAGGGCGGCGTCGCTGCCGTTCCTGAGTGCGATGGCCAGCGGGCGGTCGGCGGGGCAGCGCTGCGGGTCGTAGTTCAGGCGCAGTTCGAGGTGGGCGAGGTAGCGCTCGTCGCGGCTTTCCTGCCAGAGCACCCAGGTGGCGACCAGGCCGAGCCCGAGCAGCGCCGCCATGGAAACCGGCAAGGCCTTGCCCGGATAGCGGATCAGCAGGATCAGCCAGGTAATGACGAGTGCGACACCGAACAGCATGAGAACAGCCCTGATTGAAGTCTGCGCTCATCGTACACAAGCTGTCGTCGCACGGGTAACCACCGAGGCGTTACCGGGGATGTGCGCAGGAGCCGGCAGGCCGGCTCCTGCGTGGGGCGCTTACCTAGCCATGTGCCGCCACCGCGTCGCTGCGGCCGTAGACATCCTCCAGGCGCTCGATGTCGTCTTCGCCCAGGTAGGTGCCGGACTGCACCTCGATGATCTCCAGCGGGATCTTGCCCGGGTTGGACAGGCGATGCACCGAGGTCATCGGGATATAGGTGGACTGGTTCTCGGTGAGCAGGAACTCGCGGTCGTCGCAGGTCACGCGGGCGGTGCCGGATACCACGATCCAGTGTTCGGCGCGGTGGTGGTGCATCTGCAGCGACAGCTGCGCCCCCGGCTTGACGGTGATGTGCTTGACCTGGAAGCGACCGCCCATGTCCACCGAGTCGTACGAGCCCCAGGGGCGGTAGACGGCACAGTGGTTCTGGGTTTCGCTGCGGCCTTGCGCGTCGAGCTTGCCGACCAGCTTCTTGACGTCCTGCACGCGGTCCTTGTGCGCCACCATCGTGGCGTCCTTGGTCTCCACCACGACGATGTCGTCCAGGCCGAGCACCGACACCAGCTTGCCGTTACCGTGCACCAGGCAGTTGCGGCTGTCTTCCAGCAGCACGTCGCCGCTGACCACGTTGCCGGCGGCGTCCTTGTCATGCACTTCCCAGATCGACGACCAGCTGCCGACGTCGTTCCAGCCTGCCGACAGCGGCACCACGCAGGCGCGATCGGTCTTTTCCATTACCGCGTAGTCGATGGAGTTGTCCGGGCAGCAGGCGAAGGTGGCCGGGTCGATGGCGATCTGCTCGCCCTCGCGCTGGCTGCGCTCCAGGGCCAGCAGGCAGGTGTCGTAGATATCCACGTCATGCTGCTTGAGCTCTTCCAGGAAGCGGCTGGCGCGGAACAGGAACATGCCGCTGTTCCAGTAGTAGTTGCCGCTCTCGACGTACTCGGAGGCACGCTTGGCGTCGGGTTTCTCGACGAAGCTGGAGACCCGTGCGACGCCGTCCGGCAGCTCGCCGTCGGTCTCGCCGAGGATGTAGCCGTAGCCGGTCTCCGGGCGGTTGGCCGGTACGCCGAACAGCACCATCTCGCCTTTCTCGGCGGCCACGGTGGCCAGCGCCAGCGCCTGACGGAAGGCTTGCTGGTCGTCCAGCACATGGTCGGCCGGCAGCACCAGCATCAGCTCGTCGCGACCTTCGGCCAGCAGTTGCAGGGCTGCCATGGCCACGGCCGGCGCGGTGTTGCGGCCGAAGGGTTCGAGCAGCAGCAATTGCGCCTGCTGGCCGATCTGCTCCAGCTGCTCCTGGACGATGAAGCGGTGTTCCTGGTTGGACACCAGCACCGGAGGCTGCATGCCCTCGATGGACAGGCGCTGCAGGGTTTGCTGGAACAGCGTCTGCTCACCGGTCAGGGCGAGGAACTGCTTGGGGTACAGCTTGCGCGAAAGAGGCCAGAGTCGCGAGCCGCTGCCACCGGAAAGGATGATAGGGGTCATGGTTGTGTCTCTCCTGAACGATTGATCAAGTGGTTTGCCCGTGTCGTGTCGGTGCGACGTGTACCCGCCGTTTTCCTTGTTCTGCAGAAGCCGTGGATGGCCTCAGCCATCGATGGGGCGCTTGACCCAGACCGGCGACAACTTGCCCTGGCCGCCGGTGACGAACAGGCTGACCACCTCGCCGCGCTCCAGCGTGACCGGCTTGAGGTCGGCGACCTTGCGCTCGCCTTCGAACAGCGCCAGGCCGACCTTCACCGGGTTGATCTCGCGATCGCCACGGCCATCGGGTGCGACGTCGGCGACCACGGCGGTCTTGCCGTCGGCGGTCTTCAGGCTGAGGGTGCTGTCGCTGAGGTTCTGTACGCGCAGCATGGCTTTCTGCCGGCTGGTGAAGGGCGGCTCCTCGACCAGGCGCGGCTTGGCGCCGCTCTGGCTGACCAGGGTGTAGTAGTGCTCGGGTTGCAGCTGCACCGGCATCTGCGCAGTGCCGACCTGAGCCTGGTAGCTGCCCGCCGGGAGGAACTTGAAGTCGCTGGAGCCCAGCGGCGAGATCTGCTTGAGCTGGGTCTGGCCGACGCTGACATCGAGTTCGGCGCTGCTGGCGTTGTACGCACGGACGAAGGCCGAGCCCTTGGGCGCCTTGGGCCCGTAGAGCGCACCGTCATCGGCGGCGTGTGCCTGCAGCATGCCGAGGCCGAGGGCCAGCGCGCAGGTACCCAGGGTGAAGCGGCGCAGGGTGGTTGGTTTGGTCATTGGATAGTCCTCCTTGGGGGATGAATCAGTGGCTGGCCGCAGCCAGCCCCTGGCGCTCGCCGCCCGCCTTGAGGGCGGCGAGCCATTGCGGGTCGAAATCGGTGAAATCGCTGGTCATCGGCAGGTAGCGCTCGGGGAACTCCCAGATCACCAGCTGCGGCGGGTTGTCCGCGAACTCCTCGCTCTGCAGGTACTTGAGCATCGGCACCAGCGGGCCTTCGCCTTCCTCGGCGTAGTTGCCGAGGTCACGCTGCAGGTGCTGGCGCAGTGCGCCGGCGAAGTTCCAGGCCGGGTTGGCGCTGTAGCTGGTGCCGACCAGGGCCACCGGCATGTCGCTGTCGGCGAACAGGTCGTCGCTGCCGGCCTGGGCACTGTGGGTTTCGCGCTGTTGCAGCTGATCGGCTCGCGGCAACAGGCTTTCGAACAGCGGCGCCAGGGGCAGGAAGCGGGTCAGGTCGCCCTGGTGCGCGCGGGTCTCGACGGTCTCGGTCACGAACCGCTGGGGTTCGCCACGCAGCTGCACCGCGCTGCGCACCACGTCGCTCAGGGCGCGTGCGGTGACATCGGCGCCCTGAGGCGTCCAGTGGGTATCGGTACGCAGGAACATCTGCGCCTTGCCCTTGCCGGCCAGCAGCGGGCCGAGCAGGTCGGGCGCGGCGATTCCGGCATTGCGCACGGCGCGGTGGAAGCGCGGGTAGAGGCTGGTCTGCAGGGCGCTCGGGTGGTGCTCGCCGGTGTGTTCGGGATACAGGCGGGTCTTGGCCGGGAGGATGGCCAGCACCAGGTGGATGTCGCGCTGCTCCAGCTGGCGCTGCACGCCCCGGATCAGTGCCAGGTTGTCGCGCATCTGGCGCTGGGCGTCGGGCACCGGGTCGAACTCCTCGTCCGAGTACAGCCAGCCGCCGTCACCGATCACCAGGCCGCTGCGCCCTTCGCCGAAGACCAGGTACTCCAGCGCTGCCCACAGGTTGATGCCGGCCTGCTTCAGCGGAAACTGCTCGTCGTAGTGCTGCTCGATGCTCTTGGCCAGGCCGCCATCCAGCACGCTGGGCTTGGCCGGCATGCGGTAGTCGGCGAGGTTGGCCAGCGCGAGCAGGCTGACGGGCAGCAGGAGCAGGCTGAACAGTACGACGTAGAGCGTCTTGATGGGGCGGTTCATCATCGGCCTCCGTTCAGAACTGGAAGTAGAGGAAGGGGGAGTAGCTCTGCGCCGAGAGCTTGAGCAGCGAGGCGCAGAACAGCAGGAGCAGCGCGCCACGCAGGGCGACCGTGCGCATGTCCACGGCCTGCAGGGCAGCGCCGGCGCCGGCCAGGGTCATCCCCGGCGCGTGGCGACGACCGGCGAGGAACTGCCGGGCGCCGCACAGGGCGATCACCACCCAGGCCAGGAGCAGCGTGCTCATCTGCAGGCCGGTGATGCGCGCCAGGGTCAGCTCGCTCAGGTGCCAGTCGTCGAAGGCGAACAGGGCGGCGTACATGCGCCCGGCGACCTCGAGGTTCTCGGCGCGGAAGATCACCCAGCCGAGCATCACCAGCAGCAGGGTGAAGGCCCACTTGAACAGGTTGAACTGGGTGGCCGCGGCCTTCACGCCCAGTGCGCGTTCGATGGCCAGCCAGGTGCCGTGCCAGGCGCCCCAGATCAGGAAGGTCCAGTTCGCGCCATGCCAGAAACCGCCCAGCAGCATGGTCAGGAACAGGTTGCGGTAGGTGTTGAAGGTGCCGTGGCGGTTGCCCCCCAGCGGTACGTACAGGTAGTCGCGCAGCCAGGTGGACAGGCTGATGTGCCAGCGTCGCCAGAATTCGGTGATCGACTGGCTGATGTAGGGCTGGTTGAAGTTCTCCATGAAGCGGAAGCCCATCATCAGGCCCAGGCCGATGGCCATGTCGCTGTAGCCGGAGAAGTCGAAGTACAGCTGCGCGGTGTAGGCGACCATGCCCAGCCAGGCCTCGCCGGTGGTCGGGTTGTCCAGCGCGAAACAGTGGTCGACCAGCGGTGCCAGGCTGTCGGCGATGAACACTTTCTTGACGAAGCCCTGCATGAAGCGCGTGGCGCCTTCGGAGAACTTGTCCAGGCTGTGCGTGCGGTCGGTGAACTGGTCAGCCAGGTCCTTGTAGCGCAGCACGGGGCCGGCGATCAGCTGCGGGAACAGGGCGATGAACGCGGCGAAGTTGATCAGGTTGCGCGTGGGTTCGGTGTCCTTGCGGTACACGTCGATCAGGTAGCTGATCGACTGGAAGATGTAGAAGGAAATACCGATCGGCAGGATCACCTGGGTCAGCACGAACGGCTGCATGCCGGCGGCTTCCAGCAGGGCATTGATGTTGGCCACGCCGAAGTTGGCGTACTTGAAATAGCCCAGGGTGGCCAGGTTGCCGATCACCCCCACGGCCACCCAGCGGCGCGCTGCCTGGGTGCCGGCATGCGCCTGGATACGCAGGCCGAAGAGGTAGTTCCACAGCGTCACGGCGGCGAACAGCAGGAGGAAGTCCACCCGCCACCAGGCGTAGAAGGTGTAGCTGCCGATCAGGATCAGCAGGTTGCGCCCGCGGTTCGGGCACAGGTAGTACAGGCCGAGGAAGATCGGCAGGAACAGGAACAGAAATACGTTGGATGAAAAGACCATCCGTGCTTCTCCGTGAACAGCCGGGGCAGCGCCCCCCTTTCCCCCCGCGAGCGGAGGGTTTGTTTTGCTACGTGTAGGGGCCGGCTTGCCGGCGATCGGCTTCTGAAAGCATCGCCGGCAAGCCGCCTCTAGGGTTTTTCGAACACCTGCGTCACCTCGCCGCCGAGGCGGAAGCTGTTGAACGGCCCCCGCTCCTGGTTCAGCTCGCGGGTCTGCTCGTCACAGGCATAGAGGCTGCAGTAAGGCGCCAGCCAGGCGTACTTGTAGTCCTTGTGCAGCTCCGCCATGTCCTGCTCGGCGCCACTGCGGCGGGCAAAGGCAGCGGGGTCGCGGGCACCTTGCAGCACCCGTTCGGCCAGGCGTTGCAGGGCGCCGTGATTGGCGTCGCGCAGGTCGACATCGTTGGCCTGGGCGAATGCGGCGATCATCGCCAGCGGTGGCAGGGCGTAGTTGTGGTACGCCAGGGCGCGCTGGCTGCGACGCATCTCGTTGGCCAGGTAGCCGTCGGCATCGACCTGGCCGGCGGCGACGCGGAACTGCTCCACCGACCAGTCGAACAGGTCGCGGCGATCGGTGATGACGGCCACCGCCATCACCGACCAGGCGGCCCAGTAGCTGTGGTTGTTGATCTTGCGCAGCGGCAGGCCGCTCCATTCGCGCACCGTGTGCTCGGCCAGGCGGGTGAACCAGGCCTCGATGCGCGCGCTCTGCTGCGGGTAGGCCGCCAGCGGCTGCGACTCGGAGAACTTCAGGCGCAGCCAGGCGCCGGCCAGGCTGCCCAGCGCCCATTTGCGCATCGACTTGCCGGTGTGGTTGAACTGCTCGGACTCCAGGGCATCGGCGCTGGCCCACTGGTCGAGCCACTCGACGGCGCAGTCCAGGTGGCCCTGCTGGCCGGTGCGCATGTAGTAGGTGATCATCCGTCCGGCTTCCTTCTCCAGGCGGGTGATGTTCGCGGTCTGCTCGCGGAAGTTCTTCTCGGCCTTGCGGTTGAGCGTGGCGCGCGCGCTGTTCGAGCCTTCGTACTTGCTGGTGAACTGCAGGTCGCCGGTATAGGGACGGGGCACGGCCTGGCAGCTGGGCGCTTCGCCGCCGCGCTGGCCGACGGCGGCGTGGTAGCCGGGCGGCGGTTGCAGCGCGGCGAAGGCCGGGGCGCTGAGCAGCAGGCTCATGAGCGTGAGTGGGGCGAGTCGCATGGGCATGGTGGCCTCCTCAGTCGTCCGCGCCGTGCCGGGCAACCTGCTGGGCGGCGCCAGTCGGGCGCTGACACAGGCTGGCCTGGACTTTCAGGTCGTCGTCGCTGTCTGCGGGCTTCTCGATTTCCAGGGCGAAGAAGTTCTCGTCGCCCCAGCCCGGCTCGTCACGCAGTTCGACGGCGAAGCGTCCGTCGGTATCGACGGTGTTGGGCTTCTCCAGCTTGATCTGCTCGCGGCGGCCGTTGAGGTACCAGATGGTGGCGTCGACGCGCTTGACCGACGGATCGCTGAAGCGCAGGTCGAGCTGGTGGCGATTGCCGGCCAGGGTCAGCAGCTTGTTCTTGCCGTTGACCAGCACCTCGTTGCTGCCGGGATGCAGGCGCTTCTCGCTGCTGAGCAGCTCGGTCTGGCCTGCGCAGCCGTTGTTCAGGGTGGCCATCAGCTGGCGGTGGATCTTGTCCGAGGCCAGGTCGTACAGCGGCGAGAACTCCCAGATGAGAATCTGCGGCGGGTCGTTCTGGAACGACTCGCTGCCCAGGTATTCGAGCATCGCGCCTTCCAGGCCACCGCCTGGGAAGGCGGCGTTGAGCACGTCGGTGCCCAGGTACTCCTCGAGGAAGCCACCAAAGTTGTAGTTCTTGCCGCTGTGGCTGGTACCGACCAGGGTGATCCTCGGGCTGCTCTCGTCGCCGAACAGGGCGTCGCCATCGCTGGCGTCCTTGGGTTCGGTGATGAACTGGTCGACGTACTGCACCGCGTAGCCGGTGCCGCACAGCTGACTGGCGACGTTCTGCATGGTGCCGGTTTTGCCCATCAGGCCGACGCGCTGGGTGACGAATTCCTTGCGTGGGATGTCCTCGAAGCCGGGAATGCGCTTGATCGTTTCGGCCACCAGGCGCGCGGTGCGCTCGGCGCCATAGGGTGTCCAGTGCTGGTCGCGGCGGAAGTAGAAGTCCTGCTCGCTGTGTTCGTCGGTGAGCCCGCTCAGGTCGGGGACCCAGATTCCCAGCTGCTCGAAACGGTTGAGGGCCTGGCGGTAGTTGTGCAGGGCCTTGTCGTAGTCGAAGCGCTGGTAGTCGGCGGGGCGCAGCTTGTCGCGATTGACCAGGCCACGGGTCGGTTGGTAGACCACCACCAGCTCGACGCCGCGCTGCTTGAGGCCGTCGCGCAGTTCCTTGAGGCGGCGATAGCCGACCTCGCTGGTGCCGAACTCGGTGCGCAGGTCTTCCACGCTACGGAACAGCCAGCCTTCGTCGGCATCGAGCAGGGTGACGAAGTTCTTCATGTAGTTGCTGGTGTAGCGGCTGGCGTCGTGCGCTGCCGGGCACAGCGAGCAGCAGTCCTCGACCTGATACTGCGGCGCCTGCCGCTCTTCGGCTTGCAGCGCCGTACTGGCCAGGGCGCAGGCCATGCTCAGGGAGAGGAGTTTGAAGGGCGATGGTGTCATCTTTGGCCTCATCAATTGGTCAGTTTCTCGGGCTCGATCGGGTCGATCAGCACGGGCAGGCGCTGGCGCACCATGAGGTCGAGAATCTCGTCCTGCTTCTCGCCGAGAATCCCGGCCAGCTGGATGCCGCTGGCCTTGCTCGGCGCGAGCATCTTCACGCGGTACATCTCGACGGAAAGCGGCGAGTCGATGTTGATCGGGCTGGAGCCGTTGCCGGCCAGGGTGCCGCCGACGATGATCATCGAGATCTTGGTGTCGAACGGGTCCAGCTCAAGGTCGCGGTCGGTGTTGCTCAGGTCCTTGATGTGGCCGTACACGCCGGTCAGCTGGTTCATCGCCGACAGGTTGTCGTAGAGGCGGATGTTCTCGCTGTTGCGAATGCGGATGCCATGGCGCCGGTTGCGCAGCACCTGGTTGCCCCACAGCAGGTTGTCGCCGCTCTCGTACAGCGTGATGCCGTCGGAATGGTTGCCGTGCACGCGGTTGTAGGCGATCAGGTTGCGCACGCTGCTGCGGTCGATCACCACCCCGGAGAGCTTGTTGTCGTAGCTCTCGTTGTTGATGATCCAGCTGTCGTTGACCTCGCGCGAGATGATGATGCCGTGCTTCTTCTTGGTACCGAACACGGTGTTCTCGGCGATGATCAGGCCGTGCGAGCGGTCGTGCGGGTCGATGCCGTAGACGATGTTGTCGCGGTAGGTGTTGCCCTTGATCACCACGTTCTGCGCTTCGTAGCAGTAGAAGCCGTACCAGTGGTCGACGAACTCCGAGTCGATCAGCCAGCCGGTCGGTTCTGCACGCTGCAGGCGCTCGTGCATGTTCGGCGTGTACTGGGTGATCGACACGCCGTAGGACTTGGAGTTGTCGTAGCCCAGGCTGGTCAGCACGCTGCTGGCGATGTACAGCTCGCTGCCGCCCCAGGACACCAGGAAGGGGCGAAACTCCTTGGCCTCGCGGAAGGTCGCCGGGCCGTTGTCCGCCTCGCGCCAGGCGGTGACGCGGGTGTCGGTGAGGAACATCAGGCCGTCGTTGACCAGAAACGCGCCGCGTTCCTGCGACAGGCGCAGCTCGCGGGTTTCCTTGCCGACGTGCAGCGCGGCGCCCGCGGAGACGACGATGGGCAGGCGGGCGATGTACACGCCCGGTGCCTGCTCGGCGAACTGGCTGTCGGGCAGCGCCTCGGCCAGGTCCTGGGCGGTGACCAGGCCGCCTTCGATGAAGATCGCGTGGGGCATGCCTTGCTGGCGCTCGATCCATTCGCGCAGGCGCTCGTTGCCCCCGGTGAAGTCCTTCAGTGCGTCCTGGCGCAGCATGCGCCGCACCACCACCTTGCCCTTGTGCCCGCGCGGAATCTTCGCCAGCACGGCGTCCTTGGTGTAGCCGGACAGGTCCGGCAGCTTGGGCGTTTCCATGTGCAGCTCCTCGGCCGGAGCGCTGCGCACGCGGTAGTCGAACTGGTGGTGCTGCGGGTTGGCCTGGGCCAGCGGCACGCCGAGGCACAGCGCGCCGAGCAGCAGGGGTAGGGCTAAGCCGTTGGGTTGCATGGTCCGATCCCTCAGAAGCGCCAGATGAAGTCGACGAAGGCGCGGTGCATCACCGAGTCGGTGCCGCTGCCATAGGCATCGCCGGGCAGGAACACGCCGGCGCGCAGGCGCACCAGTGCCGAGCGCTCGTCCAGCTGTTCGGCCACGGCGGCCGGCAGCAGGCCCTGCTTGAAGTAGCGGGTGAGCACCAGGTCGACTTCCTGGCCGATGTCTTTCTCGCCGGCTTGCAGCGGCGCGGTGATGCCGCTGTCACCGACGTCCTGATCGTCATCGACGCGCCAGAAACGGTGGTAGACGACGCTGGCGTCGTAGTCCTCGCCCAGCTGCCAGGAGCTGAATGCACTGGCCACCTGCAGGTTGGAGAGCTCGCCGCGGAAGGCCTCGCCGTAGCGGTGCAGGCGCGATTCGACGCCGGTGAAGTTGGCACGGTTGCTCTGCAGGCCGGTCTGCATGAACTGGTGCGAGGTATCGTCATCGCCACCGCCGCTGCCACGGGCGTAGGCAGCGCCGACCTTCCAGTTGTCATCGAGGCTGTAGCGCAGGCCCAGGTCGATTGCCCAGGCGTCGACGTCCTGGCTGCGCGAGCCGGTGGCCAGGCGCTCGTCGCCGACCACCTGCTGTTGCAGCTGATCGGTGTCGCCCTGCAGCCAGGTCAACTGCGCCCAGTAGTTGAGGCGGTTGCGCGAGTTGCGCTCGAAGAAGCCGCCGTCGGCGTGCACGCCGAACCAGGTGAGGTCGCCGGTGTAGCGCTTGCTCAGCTCGTCGATGCGCTCGCCGGGGTTGGCCAGGTGGCCGTCGTCGCGGCTGTGGTGCAGCTTGGCGCCGATGCGATGGCCGGGCGTCCACTGGTAGTCGAGGCCGGCGAAGACGTGCTGGCGATCCTCGTCTTCGGGCGCCAGGTCGTCGAGGTCGGTGCGGTAGTCGGAGAAGCGCTCGGCGACGCCGACGGTGGCTTGCAGCAGGGTGGTGTCGAAGCGCCAGTTGATGGCCTCGATATTGGTGTCCCACCAGCTGCCTTCGTCACTGCGCAGGCGCTGGCGCCCGACGCGCAGGTGCTCGCCGGGGTACGCGGTGAGGCCGGCGTAGTCGACCCAGAATTCGCGCAGCGCCAGGTAGCTCTTGTCCGGCTGACGTGCGTCGTTGCCTTGCTCGCTGGTTTCGCCATCGTCCTGCAACGGGTCGGTCTCGATGGTATCGGTGGCGGTCACCGCCTGGCCCATGGCGAAGGCGCTCCAGTTGCCACGCTCGCCGTAGACCCAGGGCCGAACGTCGAGGCCGAGGCCGTTGACGTCACCGCCGCTGCGGGTGCCCAGGTCGCGGTCGTCTTCCGATTGCGCGGTGATCTTCACGTCCAGGCCGAAGTTCTTCGTTGCATCCGCCGCCCAGACGGGGGCGGTGCTGGCTGCCAGCAGGCTGGCGCCCAGTCCCAGTTGACTGACGATACGGTTTAGCTGCATGCGGGCATCCTTGTTCATGGCTGGCTGACCTGCAGGGCGGCCTGCTGCTGCAGGACGATGCCGCGTGCATCGCGCTCCTCGCGCAGCAGGCGCTGGCCCTCGGCCAGTTGCGCCGGGGTCAGACTCTCGGCCACCGCGTGCGCCAGCTCGAAGGTCGGCGGCGTGTTGCGCGGCAGGGCCAGCTGGCTGAAGACGTAGGCGTTGACCGGGTTGGGCTTGACGCCACGGCCCTGGCTGAACATCTGCGCCAGGGCGAAATCGGCGCTGAGCTGGCCGGCGCGGGCGGCGCTGAGCAGGTGGTCTAGGGCCTGCTGGGCGTAGACCTCGCCGAGGTAGCCACGCAGGTAGAGCTGTCCCAGGTAGTAGTTGGCGCTGGGCTCGCTGGGCGCGGCCTTGCGCAGGTGCTGCTCGGCCTTGTGCGGCTCTTTCGGCAGCAGCTTGCCTTCGTAGTACAGGCGCCCCAGCAACAGCTCGGCGCGCGGCAGGGCGGCTTCACGGCCCTTGTCCAGGTAGCCGAGCAGGGTCTCGGTATCGCCCTGCGCCGGGTAGTCGTAGAGCAGGCGCGCCAGGCTGACCCAGGCCGCCGGGTAGTCCGGGGCGATGGTTTCGAGCAGGTCCTGGGCGCGTTGCGGCTGCGGCTGGCCGAGCTCGGCGTCGCTGAGCACCTGGGCCACGGACTCGACCTGGTTGGGCGAGACAGTGCCCGTGCGGTAGCCGGCCAGCAGTTGCTCGAGCAGCGCTTCGCGGTCGTCTTCGCGATTCTGCTTCTGGTACACGGTCGCCAGTTCCGCATAGCAGGCGTCGTTGCTGGCCAGGCGGGCCTGGCAGATGCGTTCGATCTCGCCCAGGTGCTGGTCGTAGGTGCCATCGGTGCGGTACAGGAGAATCTGCGCCAGCTCGGCCTGCGGCCGGCCTTCCTGGCGCCAGTCTTGGATACGTTGCGCGATGTTCATGGCGGGAAAGTCCTGTGGGTAGAACAGGTAGAGTTCGGTCAGCGGTAGCAGCGCGCTCGGTTCGCCGGCGCGGCTGGCGCTTTCCAGCAGCTCGGCGGCTTCCTGGCGCTCGGCCAGGCTGCTGCCGGGCTTGCGTGCCAGCAGCTTGCCGAGGCGTGCCTTGGCCCGTGGCGAACCGTCCAGGGCCTGGCGATAGATGCGCTCGGCCTCATCCAGATCCTGGTCCTGGCCGCCGGCCGCGTAGATATCGGCCAGACCGATCTGCGCGTCGCTGTAGCCCATCTCGGCGAGTTGACGGAAATGCCATTCGGCAGTCTGCTGGTCGCCGCTGTGCAGGGCTTCACGGGCCAGGCGCTCGTCCGGCAGGCCGGCGCAACCGGCCAGCGTGGCGCCGACGGCCAAACCGAGCAGGGCGGGGCGAAGAAGGGGCATGCTCACGGCGATCTCCTCAGCGACCTGCGGCGACGGCGCGATCGACCAGCCAGCTCAGCGACGGACCACGGTCGATGACCACGTCCACCGGCTGTCCGGCGAGGCTGGCCGGCAGGGTGTCCTGCGGCTTGATCACCACGCGGATGTCCGAGCTCAGGCCGCCGTCGTGCAGGCTGCTGCTGACGATCTCGCCGCGCCGCGACTGCGCTTCACCCGCGACCTTGAAGGTCACCGGCGTGCCTGGGCGGGCCTGCTCCAGGTGGCGGTAGGGGAAGCTGGCGCTGACAGTGGCCACGCCATCCTGCGGCACCAGCTCGAAGATCACGTCGCCCTTGCTGGCGAACTGGCCGTCCGCGACCAGCTGACGGGCGATCTTGCAGTTGCACGGGCTGGTCAGGGTGCCCTGCATCTCGCGGGCGAACAGCGCCTCGATCTGGCTCGGCTCGAGCTGGTCGTCGCCCAGGTGGCCCTTGAGCATCTCCAGCATGCTGGTGGTGAAGGTGGCGATCGGCGCGCCTTTCTCGATCATCCCGTCAGGCTGAGCCAGGCTCTGCACGCTGCCCTCGCGCGGCATGGTCACCTGCAGCGCCGGCAGGCTGATCTGCGCCGACTGGGCATGGGTGACGAAGTACAGGCCGTAGATCGACTTGCCGATGTAGCCGAAGGCGGCCAGGCCGATGAGGAAGATGGCGCCACTGAAGGTGACCGCACGCAGACGGCCGAACACGCCCATACCGCTGCCGGAGCCGTTCTTGCGCGCCTTGGTGAAGTTGTCGCGCTGGAGAATGTGCAGCACTTCGCCGACATTGACCAGCTCGCCGGCCAGGTGGGCGCTGATCAGGTGGCGCAGGGCGGCCGTCTCGCGGGCGCCGAGGCCGTGGAACTGGCAGCCGACGCGGTTGTGCTCGGGCTGCACCGAGGTGACCTGGAACTCGATGTCCAGGCCCAGGACCAGGCTGTCGAGCTGGAACTGCAGCTGGCCGCGATGGAAGTCGCCGACCTTGTGCGTGGCGTTCTCGCTGGTGAAGCTGAAACCACCCGCGGAGACATCCTGCAGGCGCGCGTCGATGCGCTCGCGCTGGGCATTGCTGTAGCGCAGGCGCCCGGGCAGCTTGACGCGGGCGTGCTGGCGCTGGGCTTCGGACTCATGGACGACGTTGAGATTGGCGACAGAGTTCATGGTGGCTAATTCCTATTCGAGTACGGTCACACCAGCGCCAGCAGCGCGGCGATGAAGACGGAGGCGGCAGAGAAGGTCATGGCGCGTGACGACCAGCTGTTGAACCAGCTGGCGAAGCTGGACAGGCCACGGTTCAACTTGGTCGGTTGACGGGTCCAGGACTGCTGGTCGAGGCGGAAGAACACGTAGATCTTCACCAGCGCACCGACGATCTGGTTGTAATAGAGAAGGACCGGGTAGGCCGGGCCGATGCGATGCCCGGAGAGCATCAGCAGCAGGGTCAGGATCAGGCGCGTGCTGCCGATCCACAGCAGGTAGATCAGCAGGTACATCAGGCTGTACTTGATGCTGGCGATGAGCGCCACGCACAGGCCGAGGATGCAGGTCCACATCGATACCCGCTGATCGAACAGCACCAGGCTGGTGAAGGCGCCGAGGCGCTTCACACCCAGGCGCAGGGCGCGCGAGTTCTGCCGCAGGTTGTTGCCGTACCAGCGGAACATCAGCTTGCGGCTGGCCTTGATGAAGCTCTTCTCCGGCGGGTGCTCGACCGTGTTGATGCTGGCGTCGGGCACGTAGAAGGTGTCGTAGCCCAGGCGCATCAGGCTGAACCAGCTGGATTTGTCGTCGCCGGTGAGGAAGCGGAAACGCCCCAGGCGCCAGTGCTCCAGGTGATCGCTCTCGACGTCGGTGATGAACTCGGGGTTGGTCACCACGCTGGCGCGGAACACCGACATGCGGCCGGTCATGGTCAGCACGCGCTTGGAGAGTGCCATCGAGCACATGTTGAGGTGGCGTTGGGCGAAGCGCAGCTTGTGCCATTCGCTCATCAGGTAGCTGCCGCGCACCTCGCAGAACTCGTTGGTGGTCAGGCCGCCGACGTTGGGGAACAGCTTGAACCAGGGCACGCACTTCCTGACCACGCCCGGGTCGAGCACGGTATCGCCGTCGATCACCGCCGCGACCGCATGCTCGTCCGGCATCTGCCGGGAGATGGCGCGGAAACCGTGGGCCAGGCCATCACGCTTGCCGGTGCCGGGGATGCGCACGATGTCCAGCTTGACGTGCTCGGGGGGCTCGGCCTGCGCCCAGAGGTTCTTGATCAGCAGCTCGTCGGAGAGCTCGACGATCGAGCACACCACGGTGGTCGGGTAGCCGCAGTCGATGGCTTCGCGAATCACCGAGCGGTAGACCATGGCGGTGGTCAGCGCGTCGATGCGAAAGCTGGTGACCATCAGGAAGACATGTGAAGGGTCCGCCGCCTTGCCCAGCTTGAGCACCTTGCGGCGATACCAGGGGTAGACCAGATAGAGGAACAGGCAGCCGCGCACGAAGTGCATGGCGCCCATGGAGTAGCGCCAGATGCCGACGATGCCGATGAGCAGGAGGAAGTCCCGCGATTCGGGGTCGAACACCGTGCGTGGCAACGCCAGGGCCAGGAGCATCAGCAGGCTGAGATAGAGCAGCCAGCCGCTGGCTTCGTTGAGGCCGTTCTTGAGCTTGTCCATATGTGTCTCTCGGTGCCCGCGTGCCTGGCACGCGGGCACGCCAGGCCCTTACCAGCAGATCCCTTCGGCCACGCCATTGCTGGCGTGGGGCATGAAGCCCACCAGGTCGATCACGCGCTTGCCGCTCGGCGCCTGCTCGGCCAGTTTGGCGAAGCGCTCGTCGCTGTTGCCCAGGACGATGATGTCGGCCTTCGCCACCACGTCTTCCAGGTCGCTGTTGAGCAGCGAGGAGACGTGCGGGATCTTCGACTCGATGTAGTCCTTGTTGGCGCCGTGAACGCGGGCGTACTCGACGTTGCGGTCGTAGATGCTCAGGTCGAAGCCCTTGCCGATGAGCATTTCCGCCAGCTCCACCTGCGGGCTTTCGCGCAGGTCATCGGTGCCGGCCTTGAAGCTCAGGCCGAGCAGGGCGACCTTGCGCGAGTCATGACTGGAGATGATGTCGAAGGCCTTCTGCACCTGGGCGGCGTTGCTGCGCATCAGCGAGCCGATCAGCGGCGCCTCCACGTCCAGGCTGCCGGCCCGGTAGTTCAGGGCGCGCACATCCTTGGGCAGGCAGGAGCCGCCGAAGGCGAAGCCGGGCTTCATGTAGTAGCGAGAGAGGTTGAGCTTGTGGTCCTGGCAGACCACGTCCATCACCTCGCGACCATCGACGCCGACGGCCTTGGCGATGTTGCCGATCTCGTTGGCGAAGGTGACCTTGGCGGCGTGCCAGACGTTGCAGGTGTACTTGATCATCTCGGCGACTTCGATGTCCTTGCGGATGACCGGTGCGTCCAGCTCGCTGTAGATGCTTTCCAGCAGGTCGCCGGAGGCGCGGTCCAGCTCGCCGATGACGGTCATCGGCGGGAAGTCGTAGTCCTTGATCGCGGTGCTCTCGCGGAGGAACTCGGGGTTCACCGCCAGGCCGAAGTCGACGCCGGCCTTCTTGCCCGAGCAGTCCTCGAGGATCGGCAGCACCACGTTCTTCGCGGTGCCCGGCAGTACGGTGCTGCGTACCACCACGGTGTGGCGCTCGCCCTTGTCGCGCATGGCCATGCCGATCTCGCGGCACACGCCTTCGATGTAGTTCAGCTCCAGGTCGCCGTTCTTCTTGCTCGGCGTGCCGACGCAGATGAACGACACATCGCTTTCCAGTACGGCTGCAGCGACATCGGTGGTGCCGCGCAGGCGGCCCTGACGCAGACCCTGTTGCAGCAGTTCTTCCAGGCCCGGTTCGACGATGGGCGATTTGCCGTTGTTGATCAGGTCGATCTTGTGCGCGGAAATATCCACGCCAATCACGTCATGGCCGCGAGCCGACAAACAGCCGGCACACACGGCCCCTACATAACCCAAACCGAAGATACTGATTCGCATGGTATTCACCTCGTCCGTATGATGCAGTTTCAAATACTGGCCTTATGGCCAAAACGCGTCCGTGAACTTGCTGTTCATTACAGCGGCAAGTTCATTCAGGCATAAGTAGAGTGGGGCACCGGAAGTGGTGCCAAGTACGGGCCTTTATAAGAGAGTGGCCCTTTGATGTTGTCGCTTGTGCCTCGCGGGAGGCCTCTGTTTCAGTACTTTGGCGGGTTCGTGAATCTCCCTGTTGAATACAGGAACTTTCGTTTGGGCGAATCTGTCCGGCGAAAGTTAATTCGCAATCAGGCAGGTTCAGTGACAAAGAAAGTTATGTATTGAAATGTGTTACGGGCTGTATGAGTCGTGGCGCTTTCCGATAGTTCCTACCGTTCGTCCTGATGCTGAACCGGAGCTGAACGGCTAATTGATCGCAATATAGTGGCAAGTTTGCAAAATGCATGATGGCACATCGCGATTTAATTAATTCGAAACTATCCGATAACTAAACGGCGCGATAAGTTCGCTGGAAAGTTGGGATGAGCTGAAACTGTGATGCCAAGCCGGTTTCTGCATGCGCAACGCCGTGCCGGGGAATCTTTGCCGCGTGCGGGAATCGGGGCGGGGATATGGCGGGGGATAGGCGAGGACGAGGTGCGCGGGGCGGATGCGGAGCCCGCACACCAGCCGATAAGCGGTGCGCGGGCGGCCAGGTCGGGTTCAGTCCTGTGGCTGGTCGCGCAGGAAGACCAGCTTGTCGGCCTGGGACTGTTCGGCCGAGTAGCGGTAGCCCTGATAGTTGAAGTCCTTCAGGCCTTCGGGGTCGTTCAGGCGTTCCTTGATCACGTAGCGGGCCATCAGGCCGCGTGCTTTCTTGGCGTAGAAACTGATGATCTTGTACTGGCCGTTCTTCAGGTCCTTGAACTCGGTGTCGATGATGCGCGCGTTCAACGCCTTGCGCTTGACCGCGCCGAAGTATTCGTTGGACGCCAGGTTGAGCAGCACGTCGTCGCCCTGGGCCTGCAGCGCTTCGTTCAGCCAGCCGCTGATGCGTTCGCCCCAGAAGGCATAGAGGTCCTTGCCTCGGCCGTTGGCCAGCTTGGTGCCCATTTCCAGGCGATAGGCCTGCATCAGGTCCAGTGGCCGCAGCACGCCATACAGGCCGGACAGCATGCGCAGGTGGGCCTGGGCGAAATCGAAGTCCTCCTCGGAGAGGTCTTCGGCATTCAGGCCGGTGTAGACATCACCCTTGAACGCCAGCAGCGCCTGCTTGGCGTTGGAGGGGTTGAACGGGCGTTCCCAGCTGCCGAAGCGCGCGGCGTTGAGACCGGCGAGCTTGTCCGACAGGCCCATCAGCTCGGCGATCTGGGCCGGGCTGAACTCGCGCAGCTGGGCGATCAGTTCCTGGGCGTGGTCGAGGTGCTCGGGTTGGGTGAAGCGCGGGGTGGCGGGTGGCGTCTCGTAGTCGAGGGTCTTGGCCGGTGAAATCACCATCAGCATGGGCAGGGTCTCCAGAAAGCGTGGCGACGATTCTAGAGGTCGGGGATCGGCAAGACCACCTATCGGGGCGATTGACAGCGACCGCGTCGACGCCTGCCCAGGCATCGGCGTGCGGGTGATCCTGTCGGCATGGGTTGCCGGCGGAGGGAAGCAGATGGACGCTTGCGTGAAGAACTGCGCTGCACCGCATTGGCGCGGGGGATGCTGCAAGAGGGTGCGGCGATTCGGCGCAGAAAGCCGGGTAGGACTTAGGACTTTAACGGTGTCCTGCGTGAGCGCCAAGCGCTATCTGTCGCACCGACAAATAAACCCCGGGTTCGAGAAAAAAACATTTTTCTGTCATGCGAATTGGGGTAATAAAAAAGCAAGACCGCCGAAACCTGCAGACAGGTGGCGGCCATTGGCCCTCACCTTGCTTGCCACCTTTCGGCCCCGATCTGAAAAATCGGCGGTCTCTGTCCGGCGCAGCACCGACCCTGGTTTTGCGTCGCCCGGCTACGACAAGAAGGTGACCGAGTATGGATGACCACGGACGCTCCAAGCCCACCGCTCCAACCCTCTACGCCCTCGACACCAACGTCCTGATTCACGATCCCAATGCCCTGCTGAACTTCGAAGAACACCACGTCGCCATCCCGATGACGGTGCTGGAAGAGCTCGACAAGCTGAAATCCGGCAAGCATGGCGTCGCCGCCGAATGTCGCCAGGCGATCCGTCTGATCGACCAGATCCTCGCCGGAGCCGAGCCCGAAGACGTCGAATACGGTGTACCCATACAGCGCGGCAAGAGCGGCCCCTGTGGGCGTCTTTCCATTCTCATGAGCAAGAGCGCGGCGCCGGTGACCTGGCTGCCGGAGAACCTCAACGACAACAAGATCATCAACCAGCTGGTGGAGCTGAAGACACGTAATCCCGGGTTGTCCGTGGTACTGGTGACCAAGGACATCAACATGCGCCTGAAGGCGCGTGCCTGTGGCATCGACGCCGAGGACTATCACACCGACCAGCTGGTCGATGACGTCTCCCTGCTGTCGAAGGGATACCACGACCTGCCCGGCTCGTTCTGGGAGCGTGTGAGCAAGGTCGACACCCGCCAGGATCATGGCCGCACCTGGCATCGCGTGCAGCTCACCGACAACCTGCCCGCCGTGCACGTCAACGAGTTCATCCTCGATGAGCAGGGTTTCGTCGGCTGGATCAAGGCCATCAAGGGCGACGAACTGGTGATCCTCGACATGCATCAGGAGCCGCTGCTGCATCAGGAAGCCTGGGGGCTCAAGCCGCGCGACATTCACCAGGCCCTGGCGCTGTTCGCGCTGCTCGACCCGGACATCCACCTGGTCAACCTGTCCGGTGCCGCCGGTTCGGGCAAGACCATCCTGGCGCTGGCGGCGGCCATCGAGCAGACCATGGTCAGCAAGCGTTACCGGCGCATCATCGCCACCCGCAGCGTGCAGGGGCTGGACCAGGAGATCGGCTTCCTGCCCGGTACCGAGGCGGAGAAGATGGAGCCCTGGCTCGGCGCCATCACCGATAACCTCGAGGCCCTGCACATGGAGGACGAAAGCACCCATGGCAGTGTCGACTACATCCTGCAGAAGGTGCCGCTGCAGTTCAAATCGCTCAACTACATCCGCGGGCGCAGCTTCCAGCAGAGCCTGATCCTCATCGACGAGTGCCAGAACCTCACGCCGCACCAGATGAAGACCATCATCACGCGTGCGGGCAGTGGCTCGAAGGTGGTGTGCCTGGGCAACCTGGCGCAGATCGATACGCCGTACCTGTCGGCGCCCAGCTCGGGGCTGACCTACCTCACCGAACGCTTCAAGGACTTCCCTCACGGCGTTCACATCACCCTGCAAGGCGTGCCGCGCTCGATCCTCGCAGAGTACGCGGAAAGTCACATGTAGCCTTCGGGCGGGCAACCATTCGCGCCCCTGTTCGCAAGAACAGGGGCGTTTTTATCGGGCGGGAGTCGCAGGCGCTGCTTCAGTCGCGATATTCGCGGATCACCTGCACGTTCATCCCCGCTACGACATGCCTGCCAAATCCTGACCTGCGGGTTTACAATCGACCGATTCCCGCCAGGAGCTTTCCCGTGCTGACCCACCTCGATTCCCAAGGCCGTGCGCACATGGTCGATGTCACCGACAAGGCGACCACCTTTCGTGAAGCCACCGCCGAGGCGCGTGTGCGCATGCTGCCCGCCACCCTGCAGATGATCGTCGCCGGCGAGCACCCCAAGGGTGACGTGTTCGCCGTGGCGCGTATAGCCGGTATCCAGGCGGCGAAGAAAACCAGCGACCTGATCCCCCTGTGCCATCCGCTGATGCTCACCGGCGTCAAGGTCGAGCTGAGCGCGGAGGGCGACGATGCCGTGCACATCACCGCGCGGTGCAAACTGTCGGGGCAGACCGGTGTCGAGATGGAGGCACTGACGGCCGCCAGCGTCGCCGCGCTGACCCTCTACGACATGTGCAAGGCCGTGGATCGTGGCATGGTCATCGAGCAGGTGCGCCTGCTGGAAAAACTCGGCGGCAAGAGCGGTCATTACCAGCTGGAGGAACAAGCATGATTCGCGTGCAGTACTTCGCCCGCTATCGCGAGGCCCTGGGCCGCGACGACGAACAGCTCAGCGGCGATTTCGCCACGCTCGACGACCTGCGCCTGCACTTGCTGGCGCGTGGGGGCGAGTGGGACGTGCTGGGCGAGCAGAACCTGATGTGTGCGCGCAATCAGGAGCTGTGCAGCCTCGACGAGCCGCTTGCCGAGGGCGATGAAGTGGCCTTCTTCCCCACCGTGACGGGCGGCTGAACAAGCGCTTCGTGGCGTACACCTATATAGCAGCGGCCTGCGTGCAGGCCGCTCCCGACCTGGATACCTCACTCATGACCATCCGCGTACACAGCCAGCCGTTCGATCCGGGGAGCGAACTCAATGCGTTGCATGCCGCCAACCTCGGCATCGGCGCCGTGGTCACGTTCGTGGGCTATGTGCGCGATTTCAATGACGGCCGTGAGGTTGGGGGCATGCTCCTCGAGCACTTCCCCGGCATGACCGAAAAGGCTTTGGCCAGGATCGCCGACGAGGCCCGCGAGCGCTGGCCGCTTTTGGGTATCGAGATCATCCATCGCGTTGGCCGCCTGGAACCGGGCGAGCCCATCGTCTTCGTCGGCACCAGCAGTGCCCATCGCCAGGCCGCGTTCGACGCCTGCAACTTCGTCATGGATTATCTGAAGACCCGTGCACCGTTCTGGAAGAAGGAAGACACCAGTGAAGGGCCGCGCTGGGTGGAGGGTCGCTGCAGCGACCAGAGCGCCGCCGAGCGTTGGAAGCAATAGAGCGTCGCCTGCGGTGCACGACCTGCTTCTGCGCCTGTAAAACCAGCATTCAGCGGCGCTGACTTTCCCAGCGCGCTGTCTCTCGTAGTGGCGAAAACCCACTTCACGCAGGCAGCGGGGTGCCGGCGATACCTCGGGCGGATCGCCCGCAAGCCGGCTCCCGCACGCGCGCGTTCACGCCAGCGCCAGGTGTACCCGCAGCGCGATCGGCACCAGCATCAGCAGCACGCCAAGGCCGAGTACGCGAACGCCCCATTCGTGCTCGCGAAAGTTGAAACCGACGCCCAACAGCAGAAAACCACCGATCAGCAGCATCAGCATCAGGTGATAGTGGTCCATTGTTCTTCTCCACTTCGCAGTCCTGATTACAGATTAGTCCTTCCCACCGCGAGCGTTGCTGATCTGTGGCAACGAATGCCTGACACCATTGGCGACAAGCTGCGTCCCGATTGGTCGCTGCCTGGCGTCAGGGGCTGCTCCATACTGTGCGCAGTCATCGTCAAGGATCGTCCATGCGCCTGCTTTCCTCCCTCCTGCTCGCCGGCGTGCTGAGCGCTACGCCGCTGTTCGCTGCCGAGCGCAGCTTCACCATCCTGCACAGCAACGACTGGCAGTCGCGGCTGCTCGGTTTCGGTCCCAACAACGAATACAGCCCGGCAACGCTGAACGATGACGAGACGGTGGGCGGCGTCGCCCGCCTGGCCACGCTGTTGCAGCAACGCCGCAGCGCCGCCGCTGAGGAGGCGGTGCTGTTGCTCGATGGTGGCGACTTCACCATGGGCACGCTGTTTCACACCATCTCCCGCGAGATGGGCAGCGAGCTGCGCCTGATGAGCGAGCTGGGCTACGACGCGGCGGTGATCGGCAACCACGAGTTCGACTTCCGCCCTGCAGGCCTGGCCGCGATGATCAGCGCCGCGCACAAGGTGGAGGGCGACGCGTTGCTGCCCCTGCTGTCGAGCAACATGCGTTTCGACCCGGCGAGCAAGGCCGACGACAGCCTGCAGGCGCACTTCGAGGCCGGACGCATCCTGCCGTACAAGCTGATCGAGCGTGGCGGCATCCGTTTCGGCCTGTTCGGCTTGCTCGGCAACAATGCCGTGGCGGTCAGCCCGATGATCCAGCCGCTGACGTTCGCCGACCCGGTCGCCACCGCCAGGGAAACCGTGGCCAAACTGCGCGAGGAGGGGGCCGAGGTGGTCATCCTGCTGTCGCACATGGGTGTCACGCAACAGGCCGACGGCAGCTGGCGCGGCGAGGACGTGGAGCTGGTCGAGCAGGTGCCGGGCATCGATATCGTCGTCGGCGGCCACTCGCACGTGGCGCTGCCGCAGCCGGTGCTGGTCAACGGGCATACTCCGGTGGTGCAGGCCGGCTCGGAGATCCAGTACCTCGGTGAACTGCGCATGACGCTTGGCGACGACGGTGTGACGCAGGTACGCGACTACCGCCTGCATCCGATCGATGACCGCATCGCCGGTGACGCAGTGATCACCGCCCAGGTCGAGGACTTCAAGCAGGTGGTCAGCGAGCGCATGCTCAACCCCAGGGGCTACCGCTTCGACCAGCCGCTGGCCAAGGCCGATCAGCGCCTGGGACGTGACTTCAGCGATCACACCCTGGCCAACCTGGTGACCGACGCACTGCGCCATGCGGTCGATGCCGACCTGGCCTTCACCGGCAACGGCACCATCCGCGATGACCTGATCAAGGGCCGGCATGGCGTGCAGGAAGTCTCTGACCTGTTCCGCATCGCCCCGCTGGGCATCGGCCAGTTCGATGACGAACCGGGCTACCCGATGATCAAGGCCTACGTCAGCGCTCGCGAGATCAAATCCCTGCTGGAAGTGCTGCTGCTCGCTTACCAGTTGCGCGACAGTGACAGCTACTACCCACGGGTTTCCGGCGTTCGCTTCACCTACAACCCCTGGCGTGTGCCGTTCGATCGGGTCAGCCGTATCGAGATCGGTGACCCGGTCAAGGGGTATCGCGACCTCGATCTCGACGACACGCGCCTCTACAGCATCGGGGCCACCAGCTACGTCGGCAGCTTCACCTGGCTGGTACCGGACCTGACCAAGGGCCTGCTCGACGTGATCCCCAAGGATGCCGCAGGCCGTCCGTTGCCGCGCATCGAGGACGCCATCGTCGACCAGGAGCCGAACACACCCGGCGTGCAGGAACTCAAGGAGTGGCAGGCACTGCTCGACCATATTCGTAGCCTGCCGGATCTCGATGGCGACGGCCTGGCCGACATTCCCACCACTGGCGCGGCGGCCGAGGCGCGCATGGTTCGCGCACCCAGCCTGGATCCGCGCGAGATGTTCCGTCTTGCCGGCCCGATGCAGTGGGGCGCCAGCGCCGTTGTCCTGCTGGGCGTGCTGCTGATTCTCGGGTTGCTGATGCGCCTGCTGCGTCGCTGGTATTGAGGGGGAGCACGCACCCGCCCATGGGCTGTCGATTTCGACGCGCATGCCCCGGGTGCGTACCTGGCTCGGTCACCCTGCAACCTTGCCAAGCATTGCCTGCCTCCGTATGGTGCAAAGCCGCCTGATTCGGAAGCTATGCAATGATCGCTCAGCACCGTTCGCTCGCTGACCGCACACGACCAGGCGACGCATTCCTCGTCATCACCCTGGCGCTTGCCTCATGACTGCACTCAATCACTCGCGCCCGCTGGCGCTGTTCGGCCTGCTGCTGGCCAACCTCTGCTGGTCCGGCAATGCCCTGGTCGCACGTGCCTTCGCCGGGGAAATCGCGCCGTTCACCCTGGCGTTCTGGCGCTGGTGCCTGGCGTTGGCGCTGCTGCTGCCCTTCGTCGCCATGCCGCTATGGCGCCATCGCGCTGCTGTGGGCCATGCCGGGTGGCGCCTGCTGGTGCTCGGGGGGCTGGGGATCGCCGGCTATAACTCGCTGCTCTACAGCGCGGCGCAGACCACGGCGGCGATCAATATTTCGCTGGTCAACACCTGCCTGCCGCTGGTGACGTTCATCGGCGCCGGGCTGCTGCTCAACGAATGGCCGGCGCGACGTGCCTGGTGGGGCATGCTGGTGGCGGTGATCGGCCTGGCGGTGCTGATCAGCCAGGGCCAATGGAGCCGCCTGGCCAGCCTGTCGTTCAATCAGGGCGACCTGATCATGCTGCTGGCAGTGGTCGACTGGGCGCTGTACTCGCTGCTGCTGCGGCGCTGGGCCAGCTACCTGCAGCCGATTCCGCCACTGGCGCTGCTGGGGGTGTTCATCATGCTTGGCGTGCCGCTGATCCTGCCGTTCTACCTGTATGAACTGAGCCAGGGTGCACAGCTGGCGCTGAATACCGCCAATCTCTCTGCGGTCGCCTACACCGCCGTATTCGCCTCGTTGCTGGCTTACCTGGCCTGGAACCACGGCATCCGCGTGATCGGTGCTGCCAAGGCTGCGCTGACCAACTACCTGATGCCGGTGTTCACCGCGCTGCTGGGATGGGTGCTGCTGAACGAAAGTCTGCAGCTCTACCACTGGCTGGGCGCGGCGATGATCTTCGGCGGCCTGCTTCTGGCCACGCGCCCTGGCAGGCGTGCCTGAGGAATCAGCGCCCAGATGCTGGGGGCATTCCGTGCGCGCAGAGGCAGGCAGCGTGTCAGTCCGGCTTGAGCATCACGAAGGCCTCACCATCTTGGCGATCATGCATCAGGATGAAGCGCTGCCCGGCGATCACCATCTTCACGGGCGCCTTGCGTGGCACCGTGGTGCCGGCATTCACCGCGGCTGCACTGAGCATCTGGCTCGTTAGCGTGTCGTCCTGTTGCGATTCGCCGGTCACCACGCACTCGTGACTGACCTTCACCTGGATACCCAGGCTCTTGTCTGCATTGAAGCCGACCGTGGCGAAGCCCATGTCGGTCATCTCGGTGATGCCATGCTGACGCGCCACGCGATGCGCCTCGGCAAAGCTCGGTGCGGTTTGCAGGCAGATATCACGGAACGCCTGCACCAGAGGCGAGGTCACCGGCACCGGAGGCTGCGAACCCAGATTGGCGCAGGCGCCCAGAAGGCTGCAGCTGACAAGCAAGGCGAGCTTTTTCATCACATCATTCCTTAATGAGGGATAGGTTCAGGGCTGCTGCTATTGCTCGCAAAGATCATGCCCCAGCACCTGCGAAGCCAGCCCCTTGGCCAGATAGGTTTCCACCACGCGGCCATCGGCACACTCGGTCCTGTGCCCGATGGCAACGCCGATGGACAGCAGAACGAATAGCGCCAGGCCGATATTCTGGATGGGCGTCATGAAAGGGCTCGTTGGGAAATGGATGAGGCAGGATGAACAGGCCGACAGGGGATGGCAAGCATTGATCCCGGCCATTGCGCCAAGGGTTCGAGAGGTGTGACACAGAGCCTGCAGCGAGCCGTCGAACGTACCGTTGCCTGCGAGGCCTAACCACTTGATAAAGCGTAAATTTATCGATGATCTGGGGTTGACAGCTGCCAGCGAGACGCGGAAAATGCGCGCCACGTTGGCTACATAGCTCAGTCGGTTAGAGCGCAGCATTCATAATGCTGATGTCCCAGGTTCAAGTCCCGGTGTAGCCACCATATATATCAAGGGGTTAGCGCAAGCTAACCCCTTTTTTATTGGGCCGGTGTCCCCGAGCGGTCCCTTTCTTGTCCCTGCCTAGACGATAGGCTTGCCGACACAGCGTTCGAAGATCTCAGTCATTGCCCGGTAGTCGCAGATCACGGCGTCTATGTTCGCCTGGATCCATTCCCCTTCTTCGACTGCCCACCAACTGATCTCATAGCCCGCGTTGATGACGATGTGCTCGAACAGGATTCGCTGTGCCCGACCGTTACCCTCACGGAAAGGGTGGATCATGTTCAGATCGCCATAGAGTTCGGCTGCTGCTGTAACCAGCTCAGTGCGAGACAGCCCTTCAAACCAGTCCGCATCAGCTAGCTGCTTGAACAGCTTGGCTGATTCGACCTCGATGCGAGCGAGGTTGCAGAAGTGCGTGCTGCCCTTGGAGATATCGACGGTACGTAGCTCTCCGGCCCAGTCGTAGACGTCAGCGAACAGCTGTCGGTGAATCTGCTGGAGATAGGAAAGATCGTAGGGAGGAAGGTCGAAGTCGATCTTGCTGGCTGCAATCTCGGAGAGGGTGCGCTCTGCTTCATCGAGCGCTTCGTCATTGGTCAGGCCGAGACGGTTGCGGAGAACTGGTGAGCCTGGATAGCAGTGAGGGTCCTGGCCTGTGCCGTATTTGTCGCGCATCAGGCCTGCCGGGAACGTAGCTCGCTCAGTGCGGTTTCACGTGTGGGGAGCTTGCGCTCAGCATCGGCGGCAGTGACCTGAAAACCTTCCAGGCGCAGGCTGGCGGCGTAGTTGGACTGACGTGCCTTGGCGCAATAAGCCTTCTTGGCCTGCAGGGATGGGCTTGGCATGGCGGCTACCTCTCTTGCATGACGCCGCTCATTATAGCGGAAGCCCCTAGGTAGCGTCTTGCAGTAACGCCAGTGGCGAATGGGTGAAGGCTGTAGTAGACCACTACACATCGAGACCGACGCTTGTGGCTTCTACCTTTTGCAGCAGGGTCTGGTAGCTAGCAGCATCGATGGCAGTGGCCGCGAAGTGCTCGGTATAGAGGTAATAGCCGCCGGCGGCGACCGCGAGCAGCAGGAGCAGGTTTTTCATTTGCTTCATCCTTGATGGCGAAAGCCCGGCAGAATAGAAGCGCTGATGACCGTTGTCCACGGTGTGCGTGCGCGACCGGATGGTTCCTTTTTCTTCGATCTGTGTGATGTGTGCTGAATGAAATCCTTTGATGAACTGGTGGCTGAAGCTGAAGCGGCCGATGTGAGTGGTTGGGGCTTCGGGTGGCTGGCGGGGCGAGCCAGCGAGGAGCGTCCCTCCTGGGGGTATTCCAGGTTGCTGGCGCAGCGCTTGGCGCAGGTGGAGTCGGCGCTTGATCTGGACACAGGTGGCGATGAGGTGCTGGGCGAGGTGCCGCGCTTTCCTCCGCGAATGTGTGCCACGGAGGCGTGGCCGCCCAACGCCCGCAAGGCCCGTGAGCACCTGAGCGAGCGTGGCGTGCAGGTGGTGGAAACCACGGCGGCGGACAGCGTGCTGCCGTTTGCGGACGCGTCCTTCGAGCTCGTCACATCGCGTCATCCCGTGTCCCCGAACTGGGCAGAGATCCATCGTGTGCTCAAGCCGGGCGGATGCTATTTCGCGCAGCATGTCGGTGCGGCTTCGGCGTTCGATCTGATCGAGCGCTTCCTCGGGCCGCTTCCACAGCAGCGACGTCAGCGCGATCCGCAGGACGAGGCGGCCGCCGCGCAGGCAGCCGGGCTGAACGTGACGGATCTGCGTGTCGAGCGCTGTCGTCTGTTGTTCAACGACGTCGGGGCGGTGGTCTGGATTCTGCGCAAGTGCGTGTGGTGGGTACCTGACTTCTCCACACGCAAGTACCACGATGTATTGCTCGCCCTCGATGAGCAGATGCGCGGTGGGCGGCCATTCGTGGCGTACTCGACTCGACACCTGATCGAAGCGCGGCGTTAACCCGGGGCGCTGCCACGCGGGTCGGTTGGGCTATCGGGCGTTACTCGGTGCTTGACGTGGATACCGAAAGGGATTGACTTAGAGCGCGCTCGAACTTTTAGGATCGTCCCATGGAACCTCATCTGAGCATCGACGAAGTCGCCCGCCGCACCGGGCTGACAGCCCACACCCTGCGCTATTACGAGCGCATCGGGCTGATCGGCCCGGTGGGCCGCACGGCGAGTGGACAGCGCCGCTATGCGCCTTCGAACATGGCCTGGATCGAGTTCCTGCTGCGCCTGCGCACGACCCGCATGCCGATCGGCAAGATGCAGGCGTTCGCGGCGCTGAGGGGCGCCGGAGACCCGACGGTGCCGGCGCGTCGCCAGATGCTGGAAGAACACCTCGCGGAGGTTCTGGCCGAGATCGAAGCGATGCGCTGCGCCGCCGATGCGCTGCAGGCGAAGATCGAGCACTACCGCTCGTGCGAGCAGCGCCTGGCGCCGGAGTCATCAACCGAGAGGGACAGCGAGCATGAGCAACGAAAGTCGGTACCAGCGGGGGTTGGACAAGCTGAAGGAGATTGACGGCGAGGCCGGCGAGCGGGTGGTGGAGAGTCTGGCTGGCATCGCCCCGGATTTCGCGCGCTACCTGGTGGAATTCCCGTTCGGCGATATCTACTCGCGGCCGGGGCTGGACCTGAAAAGCCGGGAGATCGCCGTGGTGGCGGCGCTGACCGCCCTTGGCAATGCTGCGCCACAGCTGAAGGTGCATGTGCATGGCGCGCTGAACGTCGGTGTCAGCCGTACCGAGATCGTCGAGACGATGATGCAGATGGCGGTGTATGCCGGCTTTCCCGCTGCACTCAATGGCCTGGCGGTGGCGCGGGAGGTGTTCGAGCTGCGCTCTGAGGCGGCCTGACGCCGGGCCATAAGCGCGAAGCCCCCAGCGGCGTGGATCCGCTGGGGGCTTCGAGGGAGCGGGGCAGGCTCAGACGTTGAAGCGGAAGTGCATCACGTCACCGTCCTTGACGATGTAGTCCTTGCCTTCCAGGCGCCACTTGCCGGCTTCCTTGGCACCGCCTTCGCCCTTGTAGGCGATGAAGTCGTCGTAGGCGACCACTTCGGCGCGGATGAAGCCTTTCTCGAAATCGGTGTGGATCACCGCGGCAGCCTGCGGCGCGGTAGCGCCGACGCGGACGGTCCAGGCGCGCACTTCCTTCACCCCGGCGGTGAAGTAGGTCTGCAGGTTGAGCAGGGCGTAGCCGGCGCGGATCACGCGGTTCAGGCCTGGCTCTTCCATGCCCATGGTTTCGAGGAACATCTGCATCTCTTCCAGATCGTCCAGCTCGGCGATCTCGGCTTCGATCTTGTTGCACACCGGTACGACGATGGCGCCTTCCTCTTCGGCGATGGCTTTCACCACGTCGAGGTGCGGGTTGTTCTCGAAGCCGTCTTCGGCGACGTTGGCGATGTACATCACCGGCTTGGTGGTGAGCAGGTGGAAGGTCTTGGCCAGGCGCTTCTCGTCGTCACCCAGGCTCTTCAGCAGGCTGCGCGCCGGCTTGCCTTCGGTGAAGTGGGGGATGAGTTTTTCCAGCAGGGCCTTCTGCGCCACGGCCTCCTTGTCACCGCCCTTGGCACTGCGCGCCACGCGCTGCAGTTGCTTCTCGCAGCTGTCGAGGTCGGCCATGATCAGTTCGAGGTCGATGATCTCGATGTCACGCTTGGGGTCGACGCTGTTGGCGACGTGGATGACGTTCTCGTCTTCGAAGCAGCGCACGACGTGGGCGATGGCGTCGGTCTCGCGGATGTTGGCGAGGAACTTGTTGCCCAGGCCTTCACCCTTGGAGGCGCCGGCCACGAGGCCGGCGATGTCGACGAACTCCATGGTGGTGGGGATGACCTTTTCCGGCTTGACGATCTCGGCCAGGGCATCCAAGCGCGGGTCGGGCATGGGCACGATGCCGCTGTTCGGCTCGATGGTGCAGAAGGGGAAGTTCTCTGCGGCGATGCCGGACTTGGTGAGGGCGTTGAACAGGGTGGACTTGCCGACGTTGGGCAGGCCGACGATGCCGCAGTTGAATCCCATGGGGTGACCCTCGGTAAAAGGTGGTTACTTGGTGGCCTTCTGGCTATGCAATTTGCGCATGGCCACGGTCCAGTCGCCGGCGAGTATTTCCGGCAGGACGTCCAAGGCGAAGTCGATGCTCTGGTCGAGCAGTTCCTGTTCGCTGCGTGGCGCGCGTCCGAGCACGTAGCCGGAAACCAGGCTGGCGTGTCCAGGGTGGCCGATGCCGAGCCGCAGGCGATGGAAGTTATTCTGGTTGCCGAGCTGGGCGATGATATCGCGCAGGCCGTTGTGCCCGCCGTGGCCGCCGCCCTGCTTGAGCTTGGCGACGCCGGGAGGCATGTCGAGTTCGTCGTGGGCCACCAGAATCTCTTCGGGTTTGATCTTGAAGAAATTGGCCAGGGCCGCCACGGACTGGCCGCTGCGGTTCATGTAGGTGGTGGGGATGAGCAGACGAACTTCGCGCCCCTGGTGGTTGAACTTGCCCACCAGGCCGAAATACTTGCGATCGACGCTGAGGTTGATGCGCTGGCTTTCCGCCACGCGCTCAACGAAAAGGGCCCCTGCATTGTGCCGGGTCTGGTCGTATTCGGGGCCGGGGTTACCCAGGCCAACGATCAGTTGTACGGCAGTCATACAGGAGCCCTTTCGAGGAAATCGCCCGGCGTGATCGCATGCCGGGCGGGTTCCGCACTGCGATTACTCGGCAGCGCTTTCTTCGTCTTCAGCCTTCACGCGGGAGGCGTGAATGTTGGAGACAGCCAGGTCGTTACCGTGAGCCAGAGCAACCAGCTCAACGCCTTTCGGCAGCTTCAGGTCGGACATGTGTACGGTCTGGCCCACTTCCACGGCAGCCATGTCGACTTCGATGAATTCCGGCAGGTCTTTCGGCAGGCAGGAAACTTCGACTTCGCTGATGGTGTGGGAGATCTCGCCACCTTGCTGCTTGACGCCTACGGCAGTCGCTTCGTTGATGAAGTGCAGCGGTACGTGGGCGCTCAGCTTCTGGCCGGCAACGACGCGAACGAAGTCAGCGTGCAGAACGAAGCCTTTGGCCGGGTGGCGCTGCAGGGCTTTGATCAGAACGCTTTCTTTGGTGCCGGCAACGTCCAGGGTCAGAACGTGGCTGAAAGCCGCTTCGTTTTCCAGCAGCTTGGCCAGGTCTTTGGCCAGCAGGCTGATGGAGGCCGGGGCTTTCTCGCCGCCGTAGATCACGGCAGGCACCATGGACACGTTACGACGCAGGCGGCGGCTCGCACCTTTCCCCAGGTCGGAACGCACTTCGGCATTCAGGGCAAATTCAACAGTCATTTCACTTCTCCAAAATAACCAAACCGCCTGCAGGCTTGCGACCAGCCTTGGGCGGTAGGGCAAAAAGCCCCGCACGAGGCGGGGCGCTTAACGTCAGCGGGTTCCTTAGCGGAACATCGCGCTGATCGATTCTTCGTTGCTGATGCGGCGAACCGCTTCGGCGACGACCGGGGCGATGTCGAGCTGGCGAATGCGCGAGCAGGACTGTGCCGCAGCGGACAGCGGGATGGTGTTGGTCACCACCAGCTCGTCCAGCGAGGAATTCTCGATGTTCTCGATGGCGCGGCCCGACAGCACCGGGTGGGTGCAGTAGGCGTAGACCTTGGCGGCGCCACGATCTTTCAGGGCCTTGGCCGCGTGGCACAGGGTGCCGGCGGTATCGACCATGTCGTCGACCAGAATGCAGGTACGACCTTCGACGTCACCGATGATGTGCATCACTTCGGACTGGTTGGCCTTCTCACGACGCTTGTCGATGATGGCCAGGTCGACGCCCAGGCTCTTGGCCACGGCGCGTGCGCGGACGACGCCGCCGATGTCCGGGGAGACGATCATCAGGTTGTCGAAGCGCTGGTCTTCGATGTCGTCGACCAGGACCGGGGAGCCGTAGATGTTGTCCACCGGAATGTCGAAGAAGCCCTGAATCTGATCGGCATGCAGGTCCACGGTCAGTACGCGGTCGATACCGACCACGGTGAGCATGTCAGCCACGACCTTGGCACTGATCGCCACACGGGCGGAGCGCGGACGGCGATCCTGGCGGGCGTAACCGAAGTAGGGGATGACCGCGGTGATGCGGGTAGCCGAGGAACGGCGGAAGGCATCAGCCATCACCACCAGTTCCATCAGGTTGTCGTTGGTGGGTGCACAGGTCGGCTGAATCAGGAATACGTCCTTGCCGCGGACGTTCTCGTTGATTTCGATCATGACTTCGCCGTCGGAGAAACGTCCGACCGAAGCATCGCCGAGGGGAATGTGCAGCTGACGAACGATCCGTCGCGCCAGATCGGGGTTTGCGTTCCCCGTGAAGACCATCATCTTGGACACGCGCAGTACCTGCCGGCTGGGGGTATACCTGGATGGGTATGGAAAATGGCAGGGGCGGCTGGATTCGAACCAACGCATGCCAGGATCAAAACCTGGTGCCTTACCGCTTGGCGACGCCCCTATATTCTGTGTCGAATGCTGTCGGATGCGGTTTTCGATACCTCCCTGGGGAGGTTATGGCAGGGGCGGCTGGATTCGAACCAACGCATGCCAGGATCAAAACCTGGTGCCTTACCGCTTGGCGACGCCCCTGTATCGTATAACCGAATGCTGAGCATTCACTTCTTGGCCAATGCTTGGAGCCGGCGGTGCAGCATCGAAATGTTGCGACCTTGAGCGACAAAGCTCGGCAGAGTGCCTGGAAGTTGGCGGGCGACTTTATCAGCATCGTCCCGATTTGGGAAGCTCCCAAATACACAAGCTCCAGTGCCGGTCAATCTAGCTGAAACGAATTTGTTCAACAAGATCAAAGCGTTACGAACCTCTGGGTAACGCTTCTCTACAACCGGCTGGCAGTCGTTTCGACCACCCCCCGCAAGAAGGCTGCGAACTTTAATGGGCGGCGTATCCCGTGTCAACTCGGGCGAGCCGAAAACTTCTGCTGTGCTTACAAAGACTTGCGGCACCGCGACGAGGAACCAGGGTTCGTCCAGCTCCACGGGCGTCAGGCACTCGCCAACGCCCTCGGCGAAGGCGGCGCGGCCGCGCACGAATACCGGTACGTCGGCGCCCAGTGCCAGGCCCAGCTCGGCCAGGCGATCCTCGCCCAGTTGCGTGTGCCACAGGTGGTCGAGGCCGAGCAGGGTGGTGGCGGCATCCGAGCTGCCGCCACCGATGCCGCCGCCCATGGGCAGGTGCTTGTCCAGCCAGATGTCGGCGCCCAGTGACGTACCGCTGGCTTCCTGCAGCCGCTTGGCGGCGCGCACGATCAGGTTGCTGTCGTGCGCAACGCCTTCGATGGGGGTGTGCAGGCGAATCTCGCCATCCTGGCGCAGGCTGAAGCCAAGCTCGTCGCCATGCTCGAGAAACTGGAACAGGGTCTGCAGCTCGTGGTAGCCGTCGGCGCGGCGGCCGAGGATATGCAGCATCAGGTTGAGCTTGGCGGGAGCGGGCAGGGTGAGTTCGGCGTGGGCGGGGATGGCGGTCATGGTCGGAGCAGGGGCGTCGTCGCGAGAATAGGTGGCGATTGTATGCGGGAAATGCCTTGGCAGGCGCATTGCGGCTAAAGCTGCTCCTACAAAGACCGCAGCCCCTGTAGGAGCGGCCTTAGCCGCGAAATGCTCAGCCGAAACGCTGAGCCATCGCCGACGCTGTCGCGGCTGAGGCCCCTCTCACAAGGTTGGGGTGCGGGCTTACTGCCCCAACTGACGCGGCTGCCAGTCCTTGATCACCAGGGTGACTTCCAGGTCCTGGCCGTAGAGCTTCAGGCGCTCGGGCAGGGCGTAACCGTTCTGTTCGGTGTAGCGCTGGTACTCCACTCGCCAGCCATCCTGCTCCAGGCGGGCCAGGTGGCTTTCGCCGTCGAGGGTGATGCGGCTGCGGCTTTCCGGGGCCGGCAGGCCGCGAATCCACCAGAGCAGGTTGGAGACCGGCAGGTCCAGGCGCAGCTGTTCACGCAGCAGGGCTTCCGGCGACTCGGCGCGATAGCGGCCGCGGTTGGACACTTCCAGCAGGATGTCGCCCGGGCGGCCGGTCAGACGGGCGGCGCCGCCACCGAGCGGGCCGGACAGGCGGATATCGTAGTAGTCCTGGCGTTGCAGCCAGAACAGCGTGGCGCTGCCCGAGTCGCTGGGCGCACGAATGCCGATCTTGCCGTTGATCTGCCAGCCGTCGAGCTGGCTGATCTGCTGTTTATGGGCTTTCCACTGCGCCGGGTCGCCCTGGCCTTCCAGCGCTTCGTGCGAGGTGAGGCCGGCGCAGCCGGCGAGCAGGGCGATAAGGCTGAAAACAAGAAGGTGACGAAGCATCAGGGCGTCTCGGAACCGGTCAGGCGCGAGAGGGTGTCGCGCAGGATGGGGCTGTCAGGTGTCTCGGCCAGGGCCTCGCGCCAGACGCTGCGGGCCTCGCGCTGCTTGCCCCGGGCCCAGAGCACTTCGCCAAGGTGGGCGGCAACCTCGTGGTCGGGGAATTTCTTCAGCGCCAGGCGCAGGAAGCGTTCGGCTTCCTCCAGGTTACCCAGGCGATAGTTGACCCAGCCGAGGCTGTCGAGGATGGCCGGGTCGTCCGGGTTGAGCTGGTGGGCCTTCTCGATCAGGTCGTGGGCTTCCTGATAGCGCGTGGTGCGGTCGGCCAGGGTGTAGCCGAGGGCGTTGAGCGCCATGGCGTGATCCGGCTCGCGCTCGAGGATGTAGCGCAGGTCGTGTTCCAGCTGGGCCAGGTCGTCGCGCTTCTCCGCCAGCATGGCACGGGTATAGAGCAGGTTGAGGTCGTCGGGGAACTGCTCGAGGCCCTGGTTGATCACCTGCCAGGCCGAGTCGACCTGGTCATGGTTGCTCAGCCCCTCGGCTTCGATCAGGTACAGCTGGATGGCGTAGTCGGGCTGCGCCTCGCGCGCTTCGGCCAGGCGACGGCTGGCGTCTTCGTTGCGCTGCTGGTTGAACAGCAGCTCGGCCTGGCGTTGCTGGGCCGGCAGGTAGTCGTTGCTGGGGCCGACCATGCCGTACTCCTGCAGGGCGCTGTCGCTGTCCTCCAGCTCTTCGTAGGCACGGCCCAGGTTGTAGTGCGCCGCGTCGACATGGCTGCGCCGTTCGACCAGCTCTTCCAGGTAGACGATGGCTTCTTCCCAGGCTTCGGCTTCCAGGCACACCAGCGCCAGGGAGAAGCGCAGGTCGTCGTCGTTGGGATTTTCCTGCACCAGCTTGGAGAACTCGCCCTTGGCGTCGTCGAGGCGGTCCTGCTCGACCAGCAGGCGTGCATAGGTCAGGCGCAGGCGCTTGTCGTCGGGGTTCTCGCGGATGCCTTTCTGCAGCAGGGGCAGCGCTTCCTCGCCACGTCCCAGGCTCTGCAGCAGGCGGGCGCGCAGCAGCAGCGGGGACACTTCCTTGGCGCTGCCGGGGCGTTCCTCGAGCAGCTCCAGGGCTTCTTCGGCGCGGCCGTCCTGTTGCAGGAGGATGGCCTTGCCGAACAGCAGCTGGCTGTTGTCCGGGTTCTTGCTCAGCAGCCGGTCGAAGCCTTGCAGCAGGCCGGCGCGGGTGTCCGGGTCGGTTTCCGCGGCAGACAGCGCGAGGAAATCGAAGTGGGTATCGCCCTGGCGCTGCAGCACCTGCTCCATGTAGGTCATGGATTCGTCATAGCGGCCGGCGCGAGCCAGCTGCACGGCCGCCGCGCGTTGTGCGTCGATGTTCTGCGGCGCGTTCTGCGCCCAGATCAGTGCGCTGTCCAGTGCGGCCTGCTCGGCGCCGAGGTACTCGGCGATGCGGAAGGCGCGCTCGGCGACCGCGGGGTCGCCGGTGGCGTTGGCCTGCTGCACGTAGTTGCCCAGGGCGATATCGAAGCGATTGCGCTGCCCCGCCAGTTCGGCGGTGAGCAGGGCGAACAGGGTTTCCTGGCTGAACGAGCCGTATTCTTCCGGCTTCAGCTGGGTGCTCTGGTCGGCTTCCTGCACCGGCGGCGTGCCGTCAGGCTCGCTGGGGGCGAAGGTTTGGCAGCCGCTGAGAAGGGCAATTGCAGTGACTAACGCGAGGGGTCTGGTCATCAGGGTGTGTTTCCGTTTCGTTCGCGGCTGCGACGGAGCTGGTTCTGGCGCGAGGCAAGGCACGAGAGGCGAAGTTTGGTCGTCCAAATGAGTCATCGAGTAATGCAGTCTCGCGGCAAAACCGGCCCGTCCCTTCGAGTCGCGCGGCAAATACGGCGCGCGATGAAACGGGAACGGACCCAGGCACCTTGTCGTGCGTTATTCCGGGGCGACGGCCATGCCGGCTCGTGCCCTGCGACGTTCGCGGCATCATGACACAAGCCTTGGAGCAAGCCCACTGGCCAGGACGATGCGGCGAACTGTCTATTGGGACAATAGGTCGCGGTAGTTGTTCTCTCGGGGGCGAAGTAGGACAATTACCGGCTCCCGTATTGCCCCTCAGCGACTCTGCATGGCCTTCATCGCCCTCGGTATCAACCACAAGACCGCCTCGGTAGAGGTGCGTGAGCGCGTTGCTTTCACCCCGGAGCAACTGGTCGAGGCATTGCAGCAGCTGTGCCGGCTGACGCCCAGCCGCGAGGCGGCGATCCTCTCGACCTGCAACCGCAGCGAGCTGTACCTGGAGCAGGATCAGCTGAGCAGCGACGAAGTGCTGCAATGGCTGGCCAGCTATCACCGCCTGAGCATCGACGAGTTGCGAGCCTGCGCCTACGTGCACAGTGACGACGCCGCCGTGCGTCACATGATGCGCGTGGCCTGCGGGCTGGACTCGATGGTCCTCGGCGAGCCGCAGATTCTCGGCCAGCTCAAGTCCGCCTATGCCGTGGCCCGCGAGGCCGGCACCGTCGGGCCGTTGCTGGGGCGTCTGTTCCAGGCCACCTTCAGCACCGCCAAGACCGTGCGCACCGACACCGCCATCGGCGAGAACCCGGTTTCCGTGGCCTTCGCGGCGGTCAGCCTGGCCAAGCAGATCTTCGCCGACCTGCACCGCAGCCAGGCGCTGCTGATCGGTGCCGGCGAGACCATCAGTCTGGTGGCGCGGCACCTGTACGACCAGGGCATCAAGCGCATCGTCGTCGCCAACCGCACGCTGGAGCGTGCCAGCCAGCTGGCCGAGCAGTTCGGCGCCCATGCGGTGCTGCTCTCGGACATCCCCGACGAGCTGGCGCACAGCGACATCGTCATCAGTTCCACGGCCAGCCAGTTGCCGATCCTCGGCAAGGGCGCCGTGGAGAGTGCGCTGAAGAAGCGCAAGCACAAGCCGATCTTCATGGTCGACATCGCCGTGCCGCGCGATATCGAGCCGCAGGTGGGCGAGCTGGATGACGTCTACCTCTATACCGTCGATGACCTGCACGAGGTCATCGAGGAAAACCTCAAGAGCCGTCAGGGCGCGGCACAGGCGGCCGAGGAGCTGGTCGCCGCCGGTACCGACGATTTCATGCAGCGCCTGCGCGAGCTGGCCGCGGTGGATGTGCTCAAGGCCTACCGCCAGCAGGCCGAGCGCCTGCGTGACGAGGAGCTGGCCAAGGCCCAGCGCATGCTGGTCAACGGCAGCAATCCCGAAGACGTGCTGGCGCAACTGGCGCGCGGCCTGACCAACAAGCTGCTGCACGCGCCCAGCGTGCGCATGAAGAAACTCACCGCCGAGGGGCGCATCGACGCGCTCAGCCTGGCCCAGGAATTGTTCGCCCTCGACGAGAGTGCGCCGCAGGACAAAGGTCTGCAATGAAAGCTTCACTGTTGAACAAGCTGGACAACCTCAGCGATCGTTTCGAGGAACTCACGGCGCTGCTCGGCGACGCCGAGGTGATCGCCAAGCAGAGCCAGTTTCGGGCGTACTCCAAGGAATATGCCGAGATCGAGCCGGTAATCGCCACCTTCCGCGAGCTGCGCAAGGTGCAGTCCGACCTCGAAGGTGCCCAGGCGCTGCTCAAGGACAGCGACCCGGACCTGCGCGAGATGGCCGAGGAGGAAGTCGCCCAGGCCCGTGAGGCGCTGGTCGAGCTGGAGGACCGCCTGCAGCGCATGCTGCTGCCGAAGGACCCCAACGACGGGCGCAACGTCTATCTGGAAATCCGCGCCGGCACCGGTGGCGACGAGGCGGCGATCTTCTCCGGCGACCTGTTCCGCATGTATTCGCGTTATGCCGAGAAGCAGGGCTGGCGGGTCGAGGTGCTGTCGGCCAACGAGGGCGAGCACGGCGGCTTCAAGGAAGTGATCGCCCGCGTCGAGGGTGACAACGTCTACGCCAAGCTCAAGTTCGAGTCCGGTGCGCACCGCGTGCAGCGCGTGCCGGAGACCGAGTCCCAGGGCCGTATCCACACCTCCGCCTGCACCGTGGCGGTGTTGCCGGAGCCGGATGAGCAGGCCGCCATCGAGATCAACCCGGCCGACCTGCGCGTCGATACCTACCGCAGCTCCGGCGCCGGTGGCCAGCACGTCAACACCACCGACTCGGCGATCCGCATCACCCACATCCCCACCGGCACGGTGGTGGAGTGCCAGGAAGAACGTTCGCAGCACAAGAACCGCGCCAAGGCCATGGCCTGGCTGGCAGCCAAGCTGCAGGACCAGCAGGACGCCGCCGCGCACAAGGAAATGTCCGACACACGCAAGCTGCTGGTCGGTTCCGGCGACCGCTCCGAGCGCATCCGCACCTACAACTTTCCGCAGGGCCGGGTCACCGACCACCGCATCAACCTGACCCTGTATTCGCTCAACGAAGTGATTGCCGGCAGCGTGGAGGCGGTGATCGAGCCGTTGCTGGCCGAGTACCAGGCCGACCAGCTGGCGGCGCTGGGCGACTAAGGGCGCGACGAGCCGCGAGCTGAGTCCGCCGGATGCAATCCGGGACGCATGGATGAACCCCTGGGCTGGATGAGGCTTTTTCATCCACCCTTCCACGCGGTGGCTCGAGCAGGCGTGACAGGTGCTCCGATCCATCCAGCAGAGAACTGCAAGGCGCAAGCCTCCGCCGAGTACGGGGCATCTTGTCGCTTGAAGCTTGCCGCTCGAGGCTTAACGCATGTCCACCATCGAATCCCTGCTCAACACCGCCGAGCTGCCTGACTCGCCCACGCCACGGCTGGACGCCGAGCTGCTGCTGGCCGCCGCACTGGGCAAGCCGCGCAGCTATCTGCGTACCTGGCCGGAGCGCGAGCTGGCCGCCGACCAGCTGGGTCTGTTCCGGAGCCACCTGCAGCGCCGTCGTCAGGGTGAGCCGGTGGCCTACATCCTCGGCCATCAGGGCTTCTGGAGCCTGGACCTGGAGGTCGCGCCGCATACCCTGATTCCGCGCCCGGACACCGAGCTGCTGGTGGAGACCGCGCTCGCGCTGCTGCCGGCCACGCCACTGGCGGCGCTGGATCTCGGCACCGGCACCGGTGCCATTGCCCTGGCCCTGGCCAGCGAGCGGCCGGGCTGGCAGGTCACCGGCGTCGATCGCGTCGAGGACGCCGTGGCACTGGCCGAGCGCAACCGTCAGCGTCTGCAACTGGACAACGTCCGCTTCCTGCACAGCCACTGGTTCTCCGCCCTGGCCGGGCAGCGCTTCGGGCTGATCCTGAGCAACCCACCCTATATCCGCGCCGACGACCGCCACCTGGACCAGGGCGACGTGCGCTTCGAACCGAGCAGTGCGCTGGTGGCCGGGGCCGACGGGCTGGACGATATTCGTGCGATCATCCAGGCCGCGCCGCAGTACCTGCTGGCCGGCGGCTGGCTGTTGCTGGAGCACGGCTTCGACCAGGCCGAGGCCGTGCGTGAACTGCTCGCCACGGCGGGGTTCAGCGAGGCACACAGCCGACGTGACCTGGGCGGGCACGAGCGCATCAGTTTGGGACGTTTCGACCATGAGTGATCAGATGCTGAGCGATGATGAGCTGCTGCGTTACAGCCGGCAGATTCTGCTGAAACAGATCGACGTGGAGGGGCAGCTGCGCCTCAAGCAGGGCCGTGTGCTGATCGTCGGCATGGGCGGGCTGGGCTCGCCCGTGGCCCTGTACCTGGCTGCTGCCGGCGTTGGCGAGTTGCACCTGGCCGACTTCGACACGGTGGACCTGACCAACCTGCAGCGGCAGATCGCCCATGACACCGCCAGCATCGGCCAGGCCAAGGTGGATTCGGCCATGGCGCGGCTGGCGGCGATCAACCCGCAGGTCAGCCTGGTGCCGCACCGTCAGGCGCTGGATGCCGATTCGCTGGCGGCTGCGGTGCAGGCTGTCGACCTGGTGCTGGATTGCTCGGACAACTTCTCCACCCGCGAGGCGGTCAACGTCGCCTGCGTGGCGGCGGGCAAGCCGCTGGTCTCCGGCGCGGCGATCCGCCTGGAGGGCCAGTTGTCGGTGTTCGACCCGCGCAATGCGGCCAGCCCTTGCTACCACTGCCTCTACGGGCATGGCAGCGAAGCCGAGCTGACCTGCAGCGAGGCCGGGGTGGTGGGCCCGCTGGTCGGGCTGGTGGGCAGCCTGCAGGCGCTGGAGGCGCTCAAGCTGCTGGCGGGATTCGGCGAGCCGCTGGTGGGGCGCCTGTTGTTGATCGACGCGCTGGGTACGCGCTTTCGTGAGTTGCGGGTCAAGCGCGATCCTGCTTGCGGTGTCTGTGGCGATGCCCAGTAACGCGCCGATCGGGGTATTCGACTCGGGCGTCGGCGGCCTGTCCGTGCTGCGCGAGATCCGCCAGCTGCTGCCGAACGAATCGCTGCTGTACGTTGCCGACAGCGGCCATGTGCCCTATGGCGAGAAGAGCCCGGAGTACATCCGCGAGCGCTGCGTGCGGATCACCGAGCATCTGCTGGGACAGGGCGCCAAGGCGCTGGTGCTGGCCTGCAACACCGCCACTGCCGCTGCCGCCGCTGACCTGCGCGAGCGTTATCCGCAGTTGCCCATCGTCGGCATGGAACCGGCGGTAAAGCCTGCCGCGGCGGCGACCCGCAGCGGAGTGGTCGGCGTACTGGCGACCACCGGTACGCTGAAGAGCGCCAGGTTCGCCGCGCTGCTCGACCGTTTTGCCGGCGATGTGCGGGTGGTCACGCAGCCCTGTCCGGGGCTGGTCGAATGCATCGAGGCGGGCGCGTTGCAGGCAGCGGCCACGCGCGAGCTGCTGCAGCGTTACGTGGCGCCCCTGCTGGACGAAGGCTGCGACACGCTGATCCTCGGCTGCACCCACTACCCCTTCCTGCGGCCGCTGCTGACCACACTGCTGCCGCCCGCGGTGACGCTAATCGATACCGGGGCCGCGGTGGCGCGCCAGCTGCAGCGGCTGCTGCTTCAGCACGATCTGGCGGCGACCGCAACGGCGCAACCGAACCGTTACTGGAGCAGTGGCGATACCGCGCAACTTTCCCGGGTCTTGCCGATTTTGCTTGGTGAAACGGCCGAAATCCTCTCCTTGTAGTGAATGTGAATTTTTCGCCTCTTGCCTCCCTTCATGTCGATTAGTTCTATATTTTTGTAACGAGCCTGATGAAAACTCTCGCTACTTAAAGGAATGACTCATGAAGAAGTTGTACGCCTTAGCTGCAAGCGCGGCGCTGTCGTTGGGAATGATGGGGGCTGCACAAGCAGCGGATGTCACCGCCGCCATCGGCCAGAGTGGGGATTCGACCATGGTGTACCGCCTGGGTGCACAGTGGGACTGGGACAAGAGCTGGTTCGAGAGCAGCGTTGGCCGCCTGACCGGCTACTGGGACCTGGGTTATACCTACTGGGATGGCGACGACACGGCGAGCAACCACAGCCTGTCCTTCGCGCCGGTATTCGTCTATGAGTTCGCCGGGCAGAGCGTGCGTCCCTACATCGAAGCGGGTATCGGCGTGGCCGCCTTTTCCAGCACCGAGCTGGAGGGCAACGAGCTGGGTTCCTCCTTCCAGTTCGAGGACCGCATCGGTGTCGGCCTGCGTTTCTCCGGCCAGGAGATCGGCCTGCGTGCGCTGCACTACTCCAACGCCGGCCTCAAGCAGCCGAACGATGGTGCCGAAGCCTACACCCTGCATTACCGCATGAGCTTCTGAGCCTGCGCTGCAGACGAAAAGGCCGGGCAGATGCCCGGCCTTTTCGCGTCAGGGGGAACCGCTAGGGTGCGCTGCGCCGGCTGCGCAGCTGTTGTTCGTACTGCGCCCGATACAGTCGGGCGAAACCATGCAGCACCGGCATCACGACGGCCCAGGTCAGCGCCAGGATGGCCAGCGTCGGCCCGGTGCCCAGCGGCAGCGTGACCCCTGCGAGCCGGGCGCCGGCGTAGTACGACAGGGGCGCGGCCAGCGTGCCGAGCAGGCTGCCGCGCCACCAGGGCTGGGCGGTCCAGGCCAGGCAGTGGTTGAGGGTGCTGGCCAGCAACAGCCACAGCAGCGCCAGCCACAGCGGAATCAACTGGCGTGGCTCGCCGAAATCGAAGACGCCGAGGTTGAGCAGGAAGCTGTCCAGCGCACTGCCTGCGAGGAACACGCTGAGCAGCAGTTTGCCTTCGGCGGCCCAGCTGCTGACCCAGAGCAGATGCACCGCGATGATCGCGGCCACGGCTAGCAGCCAGAAGCTGTCGCCGGCGAACACGCAGACCAGCCAGCCGAGCTGGAACAGAAGGGCATTGGCAAGCAGGCGGGGCATCGGCAGGTTCCTGAGGAGCGTTGGGGCCGGGCAGTCTAGGTCACTTGGTTGCTCAGGCCAACGTCGAGGGCTGCACGTACTGCGGCAGCGGCCGGGCGCCGGGCTTGGCCAGCAGCAGCTGTGCGGTGCCGATGGTGCGCTCGAGGAAGCCGCCCTCGCAGTAGCACAGGTAGAACTCCCACAGGCGGTAGAAGTAGTCGTCGTAGCCCAGTTGCTCCAGGCGCTGGCGTGCCTGGCTCAGGTTCTCGCGCCACAGGTTCAGGGTGCGCGCATAGTGCAGGCCGAAGTCCTCCATGTGGTGCAGGTTGAGGTCGGTGTGGCGGCTGATCACTTCCAGCATCTTGTGCATCGACGGCAGGGCGCCGCCGGGGAAGATGTAGCGCTGGATGAAGTCCACCGACTGGCGGGCCTGCTCATAGCGCTGGTCGCGAATGGTGATGGCCTGCAGCAGCATCAGCCCCTCGGGTTTGAGCAGGCGCGCGCATTGCTCGAAGTAGGTGGGCAGGAAACGATGGCCGACGGCTTCGATCATTTCGATCGAGACCAGCTTGTCGTACTGGCCCTCGAGGTCGCGGTAGTCCTCCAGCAGCAGGGTGACGCGATCCTCCAGGCCCTGCTCGCGGATGCGTCGTTCGGTGTAGGCGTACTGCTCGCGCGACAGGGTGGTGGTGGTCACCCTGCAGCCATATTGGCTGGCGGCGTAGATGGCCATGCTGCCCCAGCCGGTGCCGATCTCCAGCAGGTGGTCGGACGGTTGCAGCGCGAGCTTCTCGCAGATGCGCTGCAGCTTGTTGAGCTGCGCCTGTTGCAGGCTGTCGTCACCGCGCAGGAACATCGCTGCGGAGTACATCATGGTCGGGTCGAGAAACTGCTCGAACAGGTCGTTGCCCAGGTCGTAGTGCGCCGCGATGTTGCGCCGCGAGCCCTGCCGGGTGTTGCGATTGAGCCAGTGCAGGCCCTGGATCAGCGGTCGCCCCAGGCGTGCCAGGCCGCTTTCCATGGCGTCGAGGACGTCGAGGTTGGCGACGAAGATGCGCACCACCGCGGTGAGGTCCGGGGTGCTCCAGTAGCCATGGATGTAGGCCTCGCCGGCGCCGATCGAGCCATTGCCGGCGACCAGGCCCCAGACTGCCGGATCGTTGACCCGGATCTCGGCTCGCTGGCTGCTCTGCGGCGTGCCGAAGTGCAGCACCTCGCTGCCCTCATGAACCAGCAGCAGGCCGTGTCGCAGGTTGGCCAGCTGGCGCAGTACGGCACGCCGCAGCAGACCGGCACCGATGCCGTTGCCGCTGCGGACCAGGCTTCTGCTGGCGATCAGGCTAGAGCTTTTCATGGGGCATGTCCTTCACTTGTGGGCGGGCAACGCGGAAGCGGCCTTCCGCAGGCGTGTGGTCGAAAATCGGCATGCGCTTGAGCAACAGGCGCAGCGCCTGCCAGTAGATGGCGGCGAGGGTCTTGCCGGTCATCCAGGGGAAGCCCAGCAGGTAGCGGTGCAGGCCGGCGCGGTCGAGGGCCTGGCGGTGCAGGCTGAGGCTGGCGTCGAACAGCTTGCGCTCGCCTTGCCAGTCGGCCATGTGCAGGCCGAGGCGTTCGCCGACCGGGCTGAAGCTCATGCGGTATTCCAGGTCGCGTGGCAGGAAGGGCGAGACATGGAAGGCCTTGGCCACGCGAATGCGCTGGTGGCCGTCGGCGCTGGCGGGTACCACGTAGTGATAGCGCTCGCGCCAGGGGGTGTTGCTGACCTCGCAGAGAATCGCCAGCAGACGATCGTCGTCGTCATGGCAGTAGAAGAGGCTGACCGGATTGAAGGCCAGGCCCCAGCTGCGCGGCTGCGTCAGCACGCAGATGCGCCCTTGCGGGCGAACGCCCAGCGCCTCCTGCACCAGGTTGCGCACCGCTTCGTGCAGGGCCATGCCCTGGCGGGTGAACACGGGCAGGTAGTCGCGCTCGCGGAAGGCGAAGGGCGCGCAGCGGCCCGAGCCGGCCAGCGGCGAGAGGGCGAACAGCTGCGCCTGCTCGTCCAGGTCGAGGTACAGCAGGCCCATGCGGTAGCGGAACGCATGGGCGCGCGGGGCGAAGCGGCGATGCTGCACCCAGCCACTGTACAGGGCGCTGTGCATCACAGCGTCTCTCCGAAGGCGCGGGCCACGCGCAGTGCGCTGACCACGCCGTCCTCGTGGAAGCCATTGGCCCAGTAGGCGCCGCAGAAGTAGCTGTTCTGCGCGCCTTGCAGCTCCTGCCAGCGGGCCTGGGCGGCGGTGCCGGCCAGGCTGTACTGCGGGTGGGCATAGCGAAAGCGCGCGAGGATCTTGCCCGGATCGATGGCGGCGCTCTGGTTGAGGCTGACGCAGAAGGTGGTCGCGCTGTCGATACCCTGCAGGATGTTCATGTTGTAGGTCACGGCGGCCGGCTGGTCGCTCGGCCCGCCCAGGCGATAGTTCCAGCTGGCCCAGGCCAGCGGGCGCTCGGGCAGCAGGCGGGTGTCGGTGTGCAGGACCACGTCGTTGCTGGCGTAGGGCAGGGCGCCGAGGATATCCCGTTCCGCCGTGCTGGCCTGGTCGAGCAGGGCCAGGGCCTGGTCGCTGTGGCAGGCGAACACCACCTTGTCGAAGCGCTCCTCGCCGGCCGCGCTGTGCAGGGTCACGCCGTTGTCGTCGCGCACCACCCGGCTGACCGGGCAGTTGAGGCGGATGCGCTCGGCGAAGCTGGCGGTCAACGGCGCCACGTAGCTGCGCGAGCCACCCTCGATCACCTGCCAGGTCGGGCGGTCGCTGACCGAGAGCAGGCCGTGGTTCTTGCAGAAACGCACGAAGAACTGCAGCGGGAAACCGAGCATGTCGGCCAGCGACATCGACCAGATCGCCGAGCCCATGGGCACGATGTAGTGCTCGATGAAGCGCCGCCCGTAGCCGTTGCGTTGCAGGTACTGGCCGAGCGTGGTGTCGGCGTCGATACGGTCGCTGGCGAGGTCGTCCAGCGACTGTCGATTGAAACGCAGGATGTCGCGCAGCATGCCCCAGAACGCCGGCGACCACAGGTTGCTGCGCTGGGCGAACAGGCTGTTGAGGTCGTGACCGTTGTATTCCACGCCGCTGCTCGGGTCGCTGACCGAGAAGCTCATCTCGGTAGGCTTGAACGCCACACCGACCTGCCCGAGCAGGCGAATGAAATTGGGGTAGGTCCAGTTGTTGAAGACGATGAAGCCGGTGTCGATGGCATAGCGACGACCTTCCACCTGCACATCGACGGTGTGGGTGTGGCCACCGATCCAGTCGCTGGCCTCGAACACCTGGATGTCGTGCTTGCGATTGAGCAGGTAGGCACAGGTCAGCCCGGCGATGCCGCTGCCGACGATGGCGATCTTCATGGGGTGTCCTCGTTGCGTGCCAGGCGGCGACCGATGGCCAGCTGCAGGCTGCTGGGCAGGCTGCCGAGCAGTCGCAGTGCGGCGATGAAGGGGGTGGGAAAGGCGATCTCGTGCGGGCGTCGCGGCAGGCGCGCGGCGATGTGCCGGGCGGCGCGTTCGACCGGCCAGCGCATGGGCATGGGGAAGTCGTTCTGCTGCGTCAGCGGGGTGTCGACGAAGCCCGGACTGACCAGGGTGACATCGATGCCTTCCGCTGCCAGATCGACACGCAGGCTCTGCAGCAGGTAGCGCAGCGCCGCCTTGGATGCGCCATAGGCCTCCGAGCGTGGCAGCGCCAGGTAGGTGACCGAGCTGCCGACGCCGACCAGGTGCGGGCGGTGGCCCTGGCGCAGCAGTGGCAGCGCCGCCTCGATGCAGTGGCTGGCGGAGAACAGGTTGGCGCTGACCACGCGTTCGATCATCGCCGCCTCGAACTGGCGCGCGTCGATGTACTCGCAGGTGCCGGCATTGAGGATCGCGCAGTCCAGTGCGCCCCAGTGCCGGGCGATGGCGGCGCCGATGGCGCGCACCTGACCGGCGTCGGTCAGATCGCCAGGAACTACCAGCACCTGCTCGCCGTAGCGTGCGGCCAATGCCTGCAACGGCGCCTGGCTGCGGGCACTCAGCGCCAGGCGATGGCCGCCGCGCAACAGTTCCTCGGCCAGAGCGGCGCCGATGCCGCTGCTCGCCCCGGTCAGCCAGATGCGTTTCATGCCAGCCTCCGTTTCAACCAGGCGATCACGCCACCGAGCAGCGGCAGGTGTTCGTAGAGCAGGGCGCCGGCATCGAAGTAATCACGGTGCCGATACACGCGTTCGCGCCAGAGCAGGTGCGAGCAGCCCGCCACCGCGATCTCCTCGCCGCCGCGCAGGCGTGGGTGGCGATAGCGCATGGTCCAGCGCAGGTAGCCCTCGCCGTCGGCGACCTGATCGAAACAGTGGAACTCGAAGTGCAGCGCGTCGACGTTGGCATACAGCTCGGCGAAGTAGCGGCGCACGGCGCCGAGGCCCTGTACCTCGTGCAGCGGGTCCTGGAACCGCACGTCGTCGCTGTACAGCTCGTCCAGCTGGTCGAGGCTGTCCTTGTCCAGCGCGGCGAAGCGCTCGGCGAAACCACGCAGGAACTCGCTCATGCCGGCACTTCCCGCGCATTGAGGTCCTTGAAGGCGCTCAGCGCACGTTCACGCGAGCGCGACAGGTCGACGATCGGCCGTGGGTAGCCGGAGGGGGCGAACAGACCTCCGAGTGCCGCCGGGTCATGGATGTCGCGCTTGTTCAGCGAGGCCAGCTCCGGCAGCCAGTGGCGAATGAAATGGCCGTCGGGGTCGAACTTCTGCGACTGGCTGATGGGGTTGAAGATGCGGAAGTACGGCGCGGCGTCGGTTCCGGTGGAGGCGCTCCACTGCCAGCCGCCGTTGTTCGCGGCGAGGTCGCCGTCGATCAGCTGGCGCATGAAGAAGCGCTCGCCCTCGCGCCAGTCGATCAGCAGGTTCTTGGTCAGGAACATGGCCACGACCATGCGCAGGCGGTTGTGCATCCAGCCGGTCGCCTGCAACTGGCGCATGGCGGCATCGATGAGCGGCAGGCCGGTGCGCCCTTCCTGCCAGGCGGCCAGCTCCTGCGGGGCATCACGCCAGCGCAGGGCCTCGGTTTCCAGGCGGAAGGCGCGATGGCGCGAGACGCGCGGGTAGCCGACCAGGATGTGCTTGTAGAACTCGCGCCAGAGCAGCTCGTTGATCCAGGTGACGGCGCCGGGGTTGCCGCTGTCGAACTCGCCCTGGTTGGCGGACAGGGCTGCATGCAGGCACTGGCGTGGCGACAGCACGCCGGCGGCCAGGTAGGCCGACAACTGGCTGGTACCGGGGCGGGCCGGGAAGTCGCGCTGGCGATCGTATTCGCTCACCTGTTCATCGGCGAAGCGCTGCAGGCGTTGCTGGGCCGCGTCTTCGCCGGCCGGCCACAGCTCGCGCAGGCTGGCACCGGGCGTGGTGAAACCGGCTACCGCCTCGGGAATCGGGTCGCTGGCGATGGCCAGTGGCGCCTGCGGCCTGAGTGGCGCGATGCAGGCGGGCAGGGCGCTGTGCAGGCGCTCGTAGCAGACCTTGCGGAACTGGCTGTAGACCTGGAAGTAGCTGCCGGAGCGGGTCAGCACGCTGCCGGGCCGGAAGAACAGCTGGTCGAGGTGGCTGTGCCAGGCGATGTCCTGCTGCCTGAGGTAGGCGGCGACCTGCTGGTCGCGCAGGCTCTCGTTGACGCCGTATTCCTCGTTGACGTGGACGGCGCAGACGTTGTGCTGGTGGCAGACCTCGGCGAGCTGGGCGGGGGCGTCGCTCCAGTCCGCGCAGTGGCGCACCAGCAGCGGCACGTTGAGCCTGGCCAGCGCGCGCTGCAGCTCGGCCAGGTTGCGCAGCCAGAAGTCCACCTTGCACGGCGCGTCGTCGTGGCGCTGCCACTGCTGCGGAGTGATCAGGTACAGGGCGATGGTCGGACCACTCAGCATGGCCTCGCTGAGAGCGGTGTTGTCCTGGGTGCGCAGGTCGCTGCGCAACCACATCAGTCGTTGCATGGGGTTACCTCGTGCATGCCGAGCAGGCCGTGGCGCAGCAGCCAGGCGTGGGCGGCCAGCGGATCACTGGCCGACTGCAGTTCGCTCAGGGCGTCGCGATGGATGTGAGTGGCGGGGCCGGCGATCAGCAGCGGCACCGGACATTGTTCGGCCAGGCGTGGCAGCTGGCGGCGCACCTGCACACCGTCCAGGGCCTGCTCGGCGTACAGCAGCAGCGCGCGAGGGGCGATATGCTCGAGCGCGGTGAGCAGTTCGTTGTACGGCAGTGGCCAGTCGAAGATTTCCACCGGGCAGTCGCTGGCGCTGGCCAGCCAGGCGCACAGCCACAGGCCCGGCTCCATGGGCGCCTCGCCCAGGTTGACCAGCAGCAGCGGGGCGCCGCCGACCTGGCGGTTGCTGTGATAGATGCGGGTGGCCAGCTTGCTGCGCAGCCAGGAGAGAAAGAACACCTGCTCGGCGCGGGCGCAGAACTGGCCCTGCCAGCGCTGGCGCAGGTCGCCGAGCAGTGGCCAAAGCAGCTGTCCTGCCAGGGTGTTGACCGGGTACAGCGCCAGCGCGGCGTTGAAGCGTTCGTCCAGGCGCCGTTCGTTGAACTCGGCGATGCAGCCCAGCAGCTCGCTGCGCTGGCGCGACCAGTTGTCGTTGCCGAGGGCCTGGGGTTGCTGGCCATGGTCGAGCAGGGCCTTGACCTGCCCCACCGCGACGCCGCGTGCCAGCCAGGCGAGGATGGCGTGGATGCGTTCGAGATTGGCCGGCGAGTAGAGACGATGACCCTTGGGCGTGCGGTAGGGCACGATCAGCCCGTAGCGCCGCTCCCAGGCACGCAGGGTCACGGCATTGACGCCGGTGCTGCGCGCCACTTCGCGAATCGGCAGGTAGCCCTCGTCGAGTGCCTGGCGATAGTCCTGGCCGCTGTCTGCAGCGGCGCTGCGTTCGTGGCTCATGGTGCTACAACGCGTTGCGCAGGCTGAGTGGCTCGGGGTGCGGCTGCAGGTAGGCCTGCTCGGCGATGTAGCGGTCCGGATGGCGGCGGAAGTGATGCTTGAGCAGCGTCAGGGGCACCACCAGGGGCACGATGCCGTCGCGGTACTGGCCGATCAGCTGCTGCATTTCCTGCTTCTCGTCGGCGCTCAGGGCACGCTTGAGATAGCCGCTCAGGTGCTGCAGGACGTTGCTGTGGGTGCCACGGGTGGCGCATTTCTTCAGTGCGCTCATCAGCTCGCTGAAGTACTGCGGCGCCAGGTCGGCGAGGTCATAGTCGGCGAGCCGGCCGAGCAGGCGGCCGAGCGACTTGTAGCGCATGGGGTCGGTGGCCATGAGCAGGTATTTGTAGCGCGAGTGGAAGGCGATCAGGGCGCGCCGTGTCAGGCCCTGTTGCAGCAGGCGCTGCCATTCGGCATGGGCGTAGACGCGGGTAATGAAGTTCTCGCGCAGTACCGGGTCGTTGAGGCGCCCGTCTTCCTCCACCGGCAGGTCCGGGTGGCGTGCGCAGAACGCGGCGGCGAAGATGCCACGTCCCGGTTCGCTGGGGCGCCCGCCCTCCTGGTACACCTTGACCCGCTCCAGACCACAGGACGGCGACTGCTGCATGAAGATGTAACCGCTGATGCCCTGCAGTTCGCTGGCCATCCGTTCGGCGTAGGCCGCCAGGGCGTCGGTGACGTCACGTGAACGGTCGACCGTGCCGACCGCACGCGGTGCCTGCGGATCGCCGACCAGGCGGATCGGCTCGCGCGGAATCGGCATGCCGATGCCGACCTCCGGGCACACCGGGATGAAATCGAAGTGTTCGGTCAGGCTGCGGCTGCACAGGCGTGAAAGCTTGTGGCCGCCGTTATAGCGGACCTCGGCCCCCAGCAGGCAGGCGCTTATCCCCAGCTTGGCTTTGCTCGCGTGCATGACCAGACCTCCAAGATCTTGTACACAAGGCTGTCCGTGTACAATTTCTGTTTATCTTAGAGGTGTTGTTGTACAAGTCAAATTCTTTGTACAGCTTTTGTATCGCTATTGGTCGCGGCTGATGATGCGCTGACAGCTATCAGCGCCAGCCTTGCAGCCAGCGCTCGGTATCCTGCAGCTGCCGCCAGTCGAGGTGCTGGCTGCGGCGGGTGAGCACCGCCTGCAGTTCGACCGCGAGGACATTGTCGTCTTCGTCGCGAATCAATTCGGTGACCAGGAAATGGCGCTCGCGATTGCGCGGCTGCACGGCCGTCCATTTCGACAGCAGCAGCTTGCGTGGGTTGAGCCGGCGTTTCTCGGCTGGGCTCATTGCAGGTGTTCGAGCAGCCGCCGGGCGACGTCCTGGCCGCTGAGCCAGGCCCCTTCGACCCGGCCGGACAGGCACCAGTCGCCGCAGGCGTACAGACCCAGGTCGGCATCGGCCAGCGCCCCCCACTGGTGCGTCTGCGCCGGGCGCGCGTAGAGCCAGCGGTGGGCGAGGGTGAAGCTCGGTGGCGGTACGGCGCAGCCGATCAGCTCGGCGAAGGCGCCGTGCAGCTGTTCGATCACGGCTTCCCTGGGCAGGTCCAGGTGCTGCCGGCTCCAGGCGCTGCTGGCGTGCAGCACCCAGGTGTCCAGGCGATTGTCGCGACCGGGTTTGCTGCGGTTGCGCGCCAGCCAGTCGAGCGGACTGTCCTGCACGAAGCAGCCTTCGACGCGCGTATCCAGTGGCGTGTCGAAGCCCAGGGCCACGGCCCAGGTCGGCTCCATGATCACGCTGGCGGCAGCCCCGGCGAGCTTCGGCGCCGCGGCCAGCAGGGCACTGGCCTGTGGCGCCGGCGTGGCGATGATGACGTGGCTGTAGGGGCCGTGACTGTTGCCCTCGGCATCCTGCAGGCTCCAGTAGCGATCACCGCGAAAGACTTCGGTGATGCGGCAGCTGAACTTCACCGGCAGCGCGCCGAGCAGGGCGCGGGTGATGGCACTCATGCGCGGGCTGCCGACCCAGCGCAGCTGTTCGTCCGGCGAGGCGCTGAGCAGGCCATCGCGGGCGTTGTAAAGGCCCGGGGTCCATTCCGCGACCCAGCCACGGGCCTGCCACTGCTGGACCACTTCGACGAAGCGCCGGTCACGCGCGGTGAAGTACTGGGCGCCGAGGTCCAGGCTGCCGGCATCGCTGCGCTTGCTGGCCATGCGCCCACCGCTGCCACGGCTCTTGTCGAACAGTTCGATCTCTAGCCCGGCGGCATGCAGGGCCTGGGCGGCGGAAAGCCCTGCGATACCGGTGCCGATGATGGCGATGGGTGCGTTCATGGTTACCTCGTCAGCGCTGAATGCATTACAGGCTACGGTTTGGACAAAAGCTATACAAGAATGTTTTCATGTACAGCTGTCGCCGAAAGTGCTGCTCCCTTGCTTTAGGTTTAGGACAAACGCGGCACCTGTGCGCGTCATAAACCAGACTAAAGGCGAAGTTTCTTCCAATGCCATGCGAGGACGATGCCATGCATATCCTGCTGACCGGCGGTACCGGCCTGATCGGTCGTGCGTTGTGCGCCCACTGGACCGAACAGGGTCACCGTCTCACCGTCTGGAGCCGCCAGCCGGGCAAGGTCGCGGCGCTCTGCGGCGCGGATGTCCGCGGCATCGCCCGCCTCGAGGAGCTGGGCGAGGAGCCCCTGGATGCGGTGATCAACCTGGCCGGCGCGCCGATCGCCGACCGTCCCTGGAGCAGCAAGCGCAAGGCGCTGCTGTGGGCCAGCCGTATCGGCCTCAGCGAACAGCTGCTGGCCTGGCTGCAGGCTCGCGAGCAGCGTCCCGCCGTGCTGCTGTCGGGTTCGGCGGTGGGCTGGTACGGCAACGGCGGCGAGCGCGAGCTGGACGAGAGCGCCCAGCCGGTCACCGAGGACTTCGCTGCACAGCTGTGCGGTGCCTGGGAGGAAACCGCGCTGCGTGCCGAGGCACTGGGCATGCGCGTGGTGCTGCTGCGCACCGGTCTGGTGCTGAGTGCCGATGGTGGCATGCTCAAGCGCCTGCTCCTGCCATTTCGCCTGGGCGTCGGCGGCCGGCTTGGCGATGGCCGGCAATGGATGCCCTGGATCCATATCGCCGATCAAATCGCCCTGATCGATTTTCTCTTGCAGCACGCTGACGCCCGCGGTCCTTATAATGCCTGCGCGCCCATCCCGGCGCGCAACGCCGAGTTCACCAGGGCGCTGGGCCAGGCACTGAGCCGCCCGACCCTGTTGCCGGCGCCGGCGTTCGTCCTGCGTGCCGCGCTCGGGGAGATGTCCGAGCTGCTGCTTGGCGGCCAGCGTGCACTGCCGAGGCGCTTGCTCGAGGCGGGCTTCAGTTTTCGTTTCACCCATCTGGATGTGGCTCTGGTCGACCTGCTGAGCCATCAATGACTAGGATTTCGCATGACCGATCACGCATTGTTGCTGGTTAACCTGGGTTCGCCCGCGTCTACCGAAGTAGCCGATGTCCGCCGCTACCTGAACCAGTTCCTGATGGACCCCTATGTGGTCGATCTGCCCTGGCCGCTGCGTCGCCTGCTGGTGTCGCTGATCCTGATCAAGCGCCCGGCGGCCTCGGCGCATGCCTATGCCTCGATCTGGTGGGAGGAAGGTTCGCCGCTGATCGTGCTCAGCCGTCGCCTGCAGGAAGCGATGAAGGCGCACTGGACGCACGGCCCGGTCGAACTGGCCATGCGCTATGGCCAGCCGTCCATCGAGTCGACCCTGCAGCGCCTGGCTGCGCAGGGCATTCGCCAGGTCACCCTGGCGCCGCTGTACCCGCAGTTCGCCGACAGCACCACCACCACGGTGATCGAAGAGGTCAGGCGGGTGGTGCGCGAGCGCGGTCTCGACCTGCGCCTGTCCAGCCTGCCGCCGTTCTATGACCAGCCCGAGTACCTCGATGCCCTGGTCGCCAGCGCCAAGCCGCATCTGCAGCAGGGCTTCGATCACCTGCTGCTGAGTTTCCACGGTCTGCCCGAGCGTCACCTGCACAAGCTCGACCCGAGTGGTCACTGCCTGAAAGGTGACGACTGCTGCCGCACGGCGTCGCCGCAGGTGCTCGCGCATTGTTATCGCGCCCAGTGCCTGCGCAGTGCCGAGCTGTTCGCCGAGCGCATGGGCCTGCGCCCGGAGCAGTGGTCGGTGAGCTTCCAGTCGCGCCTGGGCCGGGCGAAATGGATCGAACCCTATACCGAGACCCGGCTCGACGAACTGGCCGCGCAGGGCGTTAAGAAGCTGCTGGTGATGTGCCCGGCCTTCGTCGCCGACTGCATCGAGACCCTCGAAGAGATCGGCGACCGTGGCCGCGAGCAGTTCGTCGAGGCCGGCGGCGAGAGCCTGCAACTGGTGCCCTGCCTGAATGACCACGCGGATTGGGTCGCGGCGCTGAAGACCTTGTGCGAACGGGCGCCCCTGATGATCTGAGCCGCCGCTCAGCTGGCAACGCCGTGTCGGCTGCAGGCGCGGCGTGCCTGATCGGACCATTCGCCTCGGCGGGTATGAAGCATTCGCCGACCTGATAACACCTTCGGGCGATACTCACCGCTCTTTATATCGTCCTAAGCTGGCGCCTCTATTCAACCGCCGCGCATCGCGTCACGCGGTGCCGAGGAGAGCGTCCGTGCATAACAACAATAACGGCTATCCCTCCAGTACCCGCGCCTGGGTCACTGTCGCCATCCTGATGGTGGCGTACGTCCTGTCCTTCGTCGATCGGCAGATTCTCAACCTGCTGGTCGAGCCGATCCGCCGCGATCTGGCGATCAACGACACGCAGATGAGCCTGCTGATGGGGTTGTCCTTCGCCCTGTTCTATACCGTCTGCGGCATTCCGCTGGGGCGTGTGGCCGACACCCGCAGCCGCCGTGGCCTGATCGCCGTGGGCATCCTGTTCTGGAGCGCGGCCACGGCTGCCTGCGGCATGGCCAGGATGTACTGGCAGTTCCTGCTCTGCCGCATCGGCGTCGGTGTCGGCGAGGCGGCACTGTCGCCTGCCGCCTATTCGCTGATCGCCGACAGCTTTCCTGCCGAGCGCCGCGCCACGGCGATCAGTGTCTATTCGATGGGGGTCTACCTGGGCTCGGGGCTGGCCTTCCTGGTCGGTGGCCTGGTCATCCAGCTGGCCTCGGCGCAGGGCGAGGTGACCTTGCCGCTACTGGGCGAGGTGCGTCCGTGGCAGCTGATCTTCCTCATCCTCGGCGCTGCCGGGGTGACCTTCACCCTGCTGATGATGGCGGTCAAGGAGCCAGCACGACGCGGTGCCGGCGCTGGCGTGGCGGTGCCGCTCAGCGAGGTCGGGCGCTACATTCGCGCCAACCGGCGGACCGTGTTGCTGCACAACTTCGGCTTTGCCGGCCTGGCGTTCGCAGGCTACGGCAGCGCGGCCTGGGTGCCGACGTTCTACATCCGCACCTATGGCTGGGATGCCAGCCAGGTCGGCATCGTCTACGGCAGTATCGTCGCGGTGTTCGGCTGCCTGGGGATCGTCTTCGGTGGACGCCTGGCGGACTGGATGGCCAAGCGCGGGCGCAGTGACGCGAACATGCGCGTCGGTCTCTATGCCGCACTGGGCGCCTTGCCGATGGTGGTGCTGTTTCCGCTGATGGACAGTGCCTTCTGGGCCAGTGTGCTGATGGCGCCGACGGTGTTCTGCCTGAGCATGCCGTTCGGCGTCGCCCCGGCGGCGATTCAGGAGATCATGCCGAACTCGATGCGCGGCCAGGCCTCGGCCATCTACCTGTTCGTCATCACCCTGTTCGGCCTGGGCGTGGGGCCCACCGCCGTGGCGCTGGTGACCGATTTCGTCTTCGCCGACGACGCTGCGTTGCGCTACTCGCTGCTGATTGTCACCACCCTCGCGGTGCTGATGTCGATCACCCTGCTGGCCAAGAGCCTCAAACCCTATCGCGAGAGCGTGGTGCGCCTGGAGCAGTGGGCAGCCAGTCCCGCCTGAGGCGGTTTTTTTCCGGGCGTGCCGAGGGGACTTCGGCACGCTTTATGCGCCAGGGCACAGGCTGGACGGAATTTTTGCGCTTTACTGAGGTTCTGAGTGATGCTCGTGCTACTCCGGCGCAGGCCAGCCAGGGAAACTCAGGATGGGAACGAGGCCAACGAACAGTGCAGCCTATTGGCTACGGTGGTGTGTACCGGGGCTGGCTTTGCTGTTGCTGCTGGGGGGGTGCAGCGGCCGGCTGGACAACGATTCCATCGTCTACAAACGCAGCCCGCTGAAGCCGGCCGAACTGTTGCAGAGCGATGTCGACCGCATGGCCACCCTGGCCATGCGCAACAACCTCAACAGCCTGTACCGTCTGATGAACAAGCTCTATCTGCGCAACCCGCGAGAGTGGCGCAAGAGTGCCTTCCCTGACGCCGCCGCCGCCGAGCGCGCGATCCAGCACGCCATCGAATACAACCAGGACTGGCCGACGCTGGGCGGGCGCCGCGACGTCGCCGCGCTGGACTACTCGCTCAGTCCGGCGTTCCAGGGGGATCGGGTGGCGGCCTTCACCTATGCCATCGGCAGCATGCTGGTGACTGCCCATGGCGGGCGCACCGAGTTCTACCTGACCGACAGTTTCGATGCGCAGTTCATCCATAACGCCGCGCGCAATCTCGAGAAGGCCGCCTGGATGCTGAGCAACCGCCGTGATGCCGCCGGGCGACCACTGCTGCTGTCCAACGAGATATCGCAACAGGGCAGCAACCTCAGCTACGCGGTGGAGTTCGGCAAGATGGTGGCGCGCCTCGATCTGCTGACCCATGTGCTCGAGGAGCGCTATCGGCGCATGGGGGCCAACTATGCGCAGAGTCTGTTCCTGCTGAATTTCCTGCCGGTGCAGTAGCGCTTCACTGCATCCAGCGTTGCTGGATCTGCTCCAGGGTGCCGGCTTCGCGCAGGCGCACCAGCGCCTCGGAGAACTGCCGCGCATGTTCGGTATCGCCCTTGGCGAAGGCGACGAAGCGGGGCATCTGGATCAGCGCGCGCGGCAGGACCCGTACCTGTTCCTGGGCGCGCTGCTCACGCACGAAATACAGCAGCTGGGCATGATCGCCGACGATGATGTCGATGCGCCCGGCCAGCAGCATCGACACCAGCTGGCGCGGGTTCTGCGCACTGGTGTCGCGGGACAGCGCCGCGCGGTCGAACTTCTCTTCGTAGGCATAGCCGCGCACCTGCCCGATCACGTAGGGCGACAGATCGTCGAGGTCCTGCCAGTCTTCGATGGCGGTCTTGGCGGTGGTCATGAACACGGTGGAGCCGCTGCGCAGCGGGCCGACCAGCAGGTACTGCTGCTGCCGCTGCGGGGTGCCGGCGAACTGAAAGGCCATCTGCACGTCGCCACGGTCGAGCATGCGCTTGACCCGTTCCCAGGGGTACAGGCGGATTTCGTACGGCACCTGCGCCTCGCGCAGCACCGCATCGACCAGTTCGACATCCAGCCCGCGGGGCGTCTCATCGTCGATGGTGACGAAGCTGTAGGGGGCGAACTGCTCGTCGCCCACCACACGCCATGGCTCCGCTACCACGGGTGCAGCCAGCACCAGGAGAGTGAGCAGCAGATTGCGCATGGCGGGTTTCCTCGTGGCGGACCTGTATTCAGGCTAGCCAATTTCTGCGAGGAGGGTAGTCGCTCAGACCTTGCGCACGAACTCGGACTTGAGCTTCATCGCGCCAATGCCGTCGATCTTGCAGTCGATGTCGTGATCGCCGTCGACCAGGCGGATGTTCTTCACCTTGGTGCCCACCTTGACCACCAGCGACGAGCCCTTGACCTTGAGGTCCTTGATCACGGTGACGCTGTCGCCATCCTGCAGCGGGTTGCCCACCGAGTCCTTGATCACGCGCACGTCATCGCCCGCGTCGGCGTTCTCGCCGGCTTTCCACTCATGGGCGCATTCGGGGCAGACCAACTGATCGCCGTCTTCGTAGGTGTATTCGGAGTTGCACTTGGGGCAGGGTGGCAGGGCGGTCAAGGGAGGTCCTCGGTGAGTGTGGAGAAACCGCAGATTATATAGGGTTTTGTCCGCGAACGCCGCTCTGGGGCGCTGAACCGTCGAGATGCGGGTGTTTAAAATATTGGACTTTCGATTCGCGGCTCACGACCTTGTGTGCGCCGTTATTCGGCTTCTTCAGGGCACTTCGCGGCCGGTGGACAACTGCCGGGGTGAATGATTTTGCTCACTTTTGTTTGACATATTTTACGGCTCGGGCAGACTGGCAGCAGATTCCGCTGCCGAACCGGGTAACGGGTAGTTGTGTCATCGCCCCGCTCAGGCGCGAGTGGACCCGGTTCGAGCCGCCGTCGGATGGCGGCACTCAGACTCAGGACGAGCCTTGGTGCACGGGGTTAGCCAAACAGGCCATGGATACGACAGCGGAGACGTTCCGCTGGTATCGGTCTGCACAGCAACGACAGGCCCGGCCTGTCCCAAGGTGACGTATGTCCGACAACAAGATCCGCAACACCCCCCGCAAACCCGTCGTGTTGATGTCCATGGGCACTCAAGAGCGCAAGGGCCACGACTACCAGGTAATGACTCACAAATACATCCAGCCGCTGGTCGACTTTTCCGGTTGCGTGCCGGTACTGGTGCCCACCTGCTGCGGTACCGATGATCTCGAACAGTATCTGGACATGGCCGACGGCGTGTACCTGACCGGTGCCGGCAGCAACATCGACCCGGCGCTCTACGGCCAGGAAAACGAGACGCCGAACAAGACCCAGGACCGTGATCGCGACCTGTTCGACCTGCCGCTGATTCATGCCGCCATCGCCCGTAGCCTGCCGATCTTCGCCATCTGCCGTGGCATGCAGGAAATCAACGTCGCGCTGGGCGGCGACATCTACCAGAAGGTCTATGCCGAGCCCGGTTTCAACGACCACCGGGAGAATCCCGACGACCCGGTCGACGTGCAGTACGCGCCGAGCCATGGCGTGCGCCCGGTCGCCGGCAGCTGGTTCGCCGAGCTGATGGGCAAGGACGAGATTCAGGTCAACTCCCTGCACGGCCAGGCCATTCGCAAGCTGGGCAAGGGTGTCGAGGTGCTGGCGACTGCCGAGGACGGCCTGGTCGAGGCGATCCACGCGCCGAGCCTGTCGCCGTTCCTGTTCGCGGTGCAGTGGCATCCGGAGTGGCAGGCCGCGCAGAACCCCGATTCGGTGAAGATCTTCCAGGCCTTCGGTGAAGCCTGTCAGCGCCGCGTCGCCGCACGCAGCAGCCGCCAGGCTGCCTGAGCCAGCCCCTCGGCGCCTGCCTCAGTAGGCGCCTGGCGGCTGTGGCCAGTTCAGGGTCCCGCTGTCACTGAAGCGGCGGGTACCGAACAGGCCGTCGGCCAGTTTGCCCCTTAGCACGTAAGGCACTTCCTGGCCGGGGCGGTAGCCGGCCGCACCCCAGGCCTGGCGCATCACCGAAAACGCTGAAATGCTCACCGGTACGCTCAGTACCGTCTCACCGAAGCGCGGCACGCTGCCGCTCTGGTCGCTGACGCCGCTGGCCAGCGGCTGGCCGTTCACATCCAGATCCAGTGCCATGCCGTTGAAGCTCACGGCGCTGTCATTGGGGTTCTGCACCCGCAGCTTGACCGCGAAGCGGACCTCCAGGCCCTGGCCTGGCAGCGGTTCCAGGCCGACCAGGTCGACCCGTAGCGGATCATGATTGCCGAGGCTGGCGCAGGCGCCCAGGCCGGCGGCGAGCAGGGTGATCAGGCAAAGGCGGAGCAGACGGGGCATGGCGATCTTCTCTGGACGTGAATGCGTTCAGGATAGAAGACCACCGGGCGCGGCATTAGCTCCCGGCGCGTTGCCGCGCACTCAGCACCAGCGCGATACCGCCCAGCACGGCAACGGCGCTGAGCAGCAGGCGCAGGGTCAGCGCTTCGCTGAGCAACAGGCTGCCGCCGAGGGCGGCGAGAATCGGCACGCTGAGTTGCACGGTGGCGGCCTGGCTGGCGTGCAGGCCGGGCAAGGCGCTGTACCAGATGGCGTAGCCGACGCCGGAGGTCAGGGCGCCGGACAGCAGCGCGTAGAACAGCCCCGGCCCATCCCAGTTCAGCTGCGGCAGCACGGCCAGCGCCAGCAGCAACGCCAGGGGTGTAGCCCGCAGGAAGTTGCCCGCCGTCACCGCCAGCGGGTTGCCCTGGCCGCGTCCGAGCAGCGAGTAGGCGCCCCAGGCGACCCCGGCCAGCAGCATCAGCAAGGCCGCCAGCAGAGGTGGTGCGCTGGCACCGGGCAGCAGCAGGGCGAGCAGGCCGGCCGTGGCCAGGGCGGTGCCGAGACTGGCGCAAAGGCCCAGGCGTTCGCCGCGCAGCAACCCCCACAGCAGCATGCTCAGTTGCACCGCGCCGAACAGCAGCAGGGCGCCGACGCCGGTGTCCAGCTGCAGGTAGGCGAAGGAGAACGCAGCCGCATAGGTGAACAGCGCCACGGCGCCGGCCCAGCTGCCAGCCGGGGCTTGCCGGTTCTGGCGCAGTTGCAGCAGCAGCCACAGCGCGCATGCACCGGCCAGCAGGCGGACGGCAGTGAAGCTGGCGGCGTCGATGGCCGTTTCGCGCAGGGCCAGGCGGCACAGCAACGAGTTGCCGGCGAACGCCAGCATGGCGAGAGAGGTGAGCAGCAGGGTGCGCGGTGACATCGTCCATCCTTGTCGCAACGGCGGGTGATGTCAGGCAGCTAAGCACGTCAGGGCGGTGGCGTGCATTGGCGGAAGGTCGCAAATCCCTGCGACCTTGGCCAGGCTCGCACGAGCCTGCGCTCTAGAAGTGCGCCTTGACCAGCAGGCTGGCGGTGTTCTGGTCGGTCGGGCCGACGAAGTTGTCGCTGACGTAGCCGCCATCCTTGATGCCGTACTTGTTCTTCCAGTAGTCGTACTCGATGCCGACGTACAGCTGCTTCTCGCCCCACTTCAGCGCCTTGCCCAGGTCGTATTTGATCTGCGGGTTGAAGTGCAGGTTGGCGTGGTAGTCGCCGCGGCGGTTGCTGTCGTTGTCCACCACCCAGTCCATGAAGCCATCGATGACGATGTCCGATTCGCCCACGCCAATGGTGTAGCTCCACACCGGGGTGATCTGCCAGACGTTGCTGCCGGCGCGATTGCCATCCGGGGTGCGCAGGTAGGTGTTGAGCTGGAAGTAGTCGAAGCCGGGAATGTCGAGGTCGACCGCCGGGCCGATCAGATAGGCATCGACGTCATCCTCGCCGAACTCGTAGGTGGTGGAGATCAGCACATCCTTGATCGGGCCGAAGGAGAGGTCGGCGCCACTGATCTTGCCCAGGGAAAAACGCGGGCTGAATTCGCCGTAGAAAGTGTGGCCATCACCCGCGCCGTTGGTGGCATCGGTGTTGTACTTGATCACGTCGACGAACAGGAACAGGTCACCGAAGCTCCAGCCGCTGGCGTGTTCGAAGGTGACGGTCTGCTGGATCTCCGGGTCGATCTTGAAGTCCTGGCCGTAGAGGTAGGTCAGGCTGTTGTTCTGCCACTGCAGCAGGTCACCGGCGATGGCCTGGCCGCCCGCCAGCATGCCGCCCGCGACGAGCAGCGAAGAAAGGGTGCGATTCATGGAAGCTCCTGGTGGTTGAGACGTGTCGTTATGATTTTTTCTGGCCTGCCCGATCCAGCGGACGGTGTTCGGGGCGTCCTGTCGCGACATCAAGGGGCGCTCCCGGTACTTCGTGAACCTGTCCGCCTGGTCAGGCTGGTGCTGTCAGAGCAAAAACGGCGCCAATTCTCGTGTTTGGCAATACCCTTTTCAAATCAATCGGATAGACGTGGTTTTCGGGGGCGTTCGAGGGTTTTCTCTGCACCGTTTTCTGACCGGGAAGACAAAAATGGCCATAACTTGGTGCGCGACCGTCTGGCGGACGCTGTGGTGCGTTGGCCGGGATGTGCTTGATTAGTTTGATTATGGTCTTAATATAAATATTAAATTATGATCATAATCTAAAAGGTGAGAGGCTCTTCTCTCGCTCATCACACACCCAGGAGATGCACCATGAATACCCCGGCCACTCGCGGAACCGCCCTGATTACCGGCGCCTCTTCAGGCATCGGCGCCACCTATGCCGAGCGCCTGGCGTGTCGCGGCCATGACCTGCTGCTGGTGGCGCGCGACGCCCAGCGCCTCGATGACCTGGCCAGGCGCCTGGGGGCCGAGTACGGGGTTGCGGTCGAGGTCATGCCCGCCGACCTGACGCGCAAGAGCGACGTGCTCGCGGTGGAGCAGCGCCTGCGTGAGGACTCGCGCATCACGCTGCTGGTGAACAACGCCGGGGTGGCCATGAACGGCACGCTGGCCGCTGCCGATCTGGACCAGGCGGAATCCATGATCCAGCTGAACGTGGTCGCGCTGACCCGTCTGGCGGCCGCCGCAGCGGCCAATTTCTCCGCAGCCGGGCGCGGCGGCATCATCAACCTGGGCTCGGTGGTGGCGTTGGCGCCGGAGATGTTCAACGCCGTCTACAGCGCGACCAAGGCCTATGTGCTGAGCCTGACGCAGACCCTGGCGGGCGAGCTGCGCGGCGCTGGCGTCCAGCTGCAGGCGGTGATGCCGGGCGTGACCCGCACCGAGATCTGGGAACGCAGTGGCACCGACGCCTCAGCGCTGCCGCCGTCGATGATCATGGAGGTGGGGGAGATGGTCGATGCGGCACTGGCCGGCTTCGATCAGCAGGAACTGGTGACCATCCCTTCACTGCCCGATGCGGCCGACTGGGATGCCTTCGTCGGCGCCCGCGCGGCGCTGGGGCCGAATCTTTCGCACAACCAGGCGGCTGCACGCTACAAGTGACGGGGGTGGCCGGGTGTCGGACTGGCGCCCGGCCAAGCCTCATTCGCTCGGGCTGGCGGTCTTCTCCAGCAGCTTCGCGCGTGTGGTGTGCAGCAGACGGTCGGACAGTTCCGGGTCCTTGACGCTGCGCGACAGCAGCAGCGCGCCGACCATGGCCGAGAGCAGCAGCACGCTTTCGTCTGCGGCGTCGTCACCGTCCAGACCCTGCTCGATCAGCGCCAGGCGGTTGAGCACCATCGCGTCGGTGGTCGTGCTCGGCTCACCGCGTTGCCCCAGCTCCGCGGACATGGTCGGCAGTGGGCAGCCGGCGCCCGGGTTGGCGCGATGGGCATCGGACAGGTAGCGCTGGATGAGCCGTCGCAGCGGCGAGCCGCTTTCCTCAGGTGCCTGCTGCAGGCTGCTCGCCAGGGTCTGCACGGCGTGCTGCAGAGCGGTTTCCACCAGCTCGTCCTTGGACTTGAAGTGGGCGTAGAAGCCGCCATGGGTGAGGCCCAGCGCCTTCATCAGCGGTTGCAGGCCGGTTGCCCCCACGCCGTCACGGCGAAAGCGCAGGGCGGCTTCCTCGATGATGCGTTGATGGGTCTTGGCCTTGTGATCTTCCGAATAGCGCATGGGCTGTCCCGTGTTTCAGATGCTGGCTGTCATCTTACACGCGCGTCGTCGCTCTGGCGCGCCGTGTTCATGTCGAGGATCAGGCAGGTGGTGGACGCGACGGCGTAGAGGCGCTCGTCGACATCGTACAGGCGCCCTTCGGCCAGGGCGGTGGAGCGGCCGACATGGATGATGCGACCTTCGGCGCGCACCGGACCGGCTTCGCTGCGCAAGGCGCGAATGTAGCTCACCCGCAGGTCGGCGGTGGTGTAGCCCTGGCCCGGCTTGAGCAGCGTATGCACGGCGCAACCCATGCAGGAGTCGAGCAGGGTGGCGATGTAGCCGCCATGCACGCTGCCCAGTGGGTTGTAGTGGCTAGGGTCGGGCGCGCCCTGGAAGACGAACAGGCCATTGGCCCAGTGCACGGGGGTGAAGCCGAGCACGGCGTTGATCGGCGGCGAGGGCAGGTCACCACGGCCGATGCCGTCGAAGAAATCCATCGGCGCCATCGCGGCGACTTCGGCCAGGCTCAGCGTGCCAGGGGCGGCGAGCTGGCTGCGCAGCGCCTGTTCTTCGGCGATCCAGGTGGCGAGGCGGGCATCTCGGGATGAAGCGGTCATGACGACTCCTGATAAATATGATGGACGACATTCAATGTTTCATATTATGGTCGAAATATAAATAGCCGCCAGTCGTTGTCACTCGGAGCCTTGCCATGCAGTCTTCCCGCATTCTGTTGCTCATCCTCATGCTGCTCACGGCATTGGGGGAGACCTCCACGCAGTTGCTGATCCCCGCGCTGGGTGAGCTGGAGCGTGGCTTGCACGCCGAGCCCGGCAGCAGCCTGCTGGCGCTCTCGCTGTTCGTCGCGGCCTTCGGCCTGGGCCAGCTGCTGATGGGGCCACTGTCCGACCGGCTGGGGCGCAGGCCGGTGCTGCTCGCTGGGCTGAGCCTGTACCTGCTGGCGACCCTGGGCATGCTGCTGGCGCCGGACATCCAGGTGCTGATCGGCATGCGCGTACTGCAGGGCCTGGGCGCCTGCGCGGCGCTGGTGCTGGCACGCGCCATCGTCCGCGACGTGTGGCAGGAGCAGGCGGGGCCGGCCCTGGCGCTGACGGTGTTGGGGATGTTCGCCGCCATCGTCCTGTCGCCGGTGATCGGCGGCCTGCTGACCCAGTACGGCGGGTGGCGCGCACCGCTGTTGGCCACCCTGGGGCTGGGCGGCCTGGCGTTGCTGTCGACCCTGTTCAGCTACCGCGAGACCCATCTACAGCGGGACCCGCAGGCCGGCCGCCTCAGGGGCCTGCTGGCCAGTTACCTGCAGGTGCTGCCGAGTTGCCGCGCGCTGGCGCTGACCATCGCCTGTACCTACGGCGCGATGTTCGTCGTGGTGGCCGGCTCGTCGTCGGTCTACATCGGTCTGCTCGGGCTGAGCGCCGCGCAGTACGGCCTGAGCTTCGCCCTGATCGTATCCGGCCTGCTCGGCGGCGCGCTGTTCACCCTGCGCAACGTGCAGCGCCTGGGGCCGCTGCGGGTGGTGGGCATCGGCGTCGGCCTGGTGCTGGTGGGCGCCTTGCTGACGCTGCTGATCTACCTGGCGTTCGGTTTGTCGCTGCTGGGGCTGTCGCTGCCCCAGGTGCTGGTGACGCTGGGTGGCGGCATGCTGCTGCCCGCCGCCGTGGCCGGGGCGGTGATTCCCAACCCGCAGCGCGCAGGGCTGGCGGCGGGGCTGATGGGGTTTTCGCAGATGGCCGGTGCGACCCTGGCCGGGTTGCTGCTGGGGGCCCTGCAGGATGGCTCGGCCTGGCCTATGGTTGCCTTGAACGCGCTGTTCGCTGGCCTGGCGTTTCTACTTTTCCATCTCTTGCGGGCACGTCCGGTCGTCACGACTGCGCTGGCCGGCAAACTTCCCTGATCCGAGGAACAAGCTATGAGCAGCTATGACGTAGTCATCATCGGCGCCGGCCCTGGCGGCTACAACGCGGCCATCCGTGCCGGGCAACTGGGGTTGAAGGTGGCGTGCGTGGAGGGGCGCGAAACCCTGGGAGGCACCTGCCTGAATGTCGGCTGCATGCCCTCGAAGGCGCTGCTGCATGCCTCGGAGCTATACGAAGCGGCGGCCGCCGGCGACCTGAGTGCCCTCGGCGTGGAGGTCACGCCGACGCTCAACCTCAAGCAGATGATGAAACAGAAGGCCGACAGCGTCGAAGCGCTGACCAAGGGCGTGGAATTCCTGTTTCGCAAGAACAAGGTGGAATGGGTCAAGGGCTGGGCGCGCATCGACGGCCCCGGACGGGTACAGGTCAGGTTGCACGAGGGCGGCGAGCGCCTGCTCGAGACGACGAACATCGTCATCGCCAGCGGTTCCGAGCCGACGCCGTTGCCGGGCGTCGAGATCGACAACCAGCGCATCCTCGATTCCACCGGCGCCTTGTCGCTGCCCGAGGTGCCCCAGCACCTCGTGGTGATCGGTGCCGGGGTGATCGGCCTGGAGCTGGGCTCGGTATGGCGTCGCCTGGGCAGCCAGGTCACGGTGGTGGAATACCTCGATCGCATCTGCCCCGGCCTGGACGGCGAGACCGCCAGGACGCTGCAGCGCACCCTGGGCAAGCAGGGCATGGGCTTCAAGCTCGGCACCAAGGTCACGGCGGCCCGTTCGGACAAGCGCGGCGTGAGCCTGAGTCTGCAGCCGGCTGCCGGCGGGGCGCAGGAGACCCTGGACGCCGACTACGTGCTGGTGGCCATCGGTCGCCGCCCCTACACCCGTGGCCTGGGGCTGGAGAGCGTGGGGCTCGCTACCGACCAGCGCGGCATGCTCGGCAACGACAGGCAGCACAGCGCTGTGCCCGGTGTCTGGGTGATCGGTGATGTCACCTCCGGGCCGATGCTGGCGCACAAGGCCGAGGACGAGGCGGTGGCCTGCATCGAGCGCATTGCCGGGCATGCGGCCGAGGTCAACTACGGGGTGATCCCCGGGGTGATCTACACCCGTCCGGAAGTGGCCAGCGTCGGCAAGGGCGAGGAGGAACTGAAGGCCGAGGGGCGTGCGTACAAGGTTGGCAAGTTCCCTTTCAGTGCCAACAGCCGGGCGAAGATCAACCACGAGACCGAAGGTTTCGTGAAGATCATCGCCGATGCCAATACCGACCAGATTCTCGGCGTGCACATGATCGGCCCGAGCGTCGGCGAGCTGATCGGCGAGTACTGCGTCGCCATGGAGTTCTCCGCCTCGGCCGAAGACATCGCCCTGACCTGCCACCCGCACCCGACCCGCTCGGAGGCGGGGCGGCAGGCCGCGATGGGCGTGCACGGCTGGACGATGCAGGCGTGACGCCCATCGCCGAGTGCGCTGCCCCCAAGGGACACCGCGCCGGTGCCCGAGGGGGCGTCAGAGCACGTGGTCGAGGTTGACCGGTTCGCCTGGCCGGGTGTGCAGCTTGGCGCGGATGTCGGCGAACACCTTGTCGTACTCGTCGTGGCCGCGCATCACCGGACTGGCGTTGATGGGCAAGCCGTGGCGGGCGGCGGCACGGGTGGCCACGCTGGCGAAATTGAAGGCCACGTCGCGGTGCAGTTCGAACTCCTCCTCGAACGGCTTGCCGCGTACGTTGCCGGCCAGGCGCATGTGCAGCATCGGTCCCTGTTGCGGGTCCTGGCGTACTTCGTAGTAGAAGTCGACCGAGAACGGCGGGATGTGGCGCAAGGCGTCGGGGCGGTCGAGGTTATCACGGTGCAGGTGGCCGGGGGTGAACATGCTGCGGTCCTCCTTCAGCGATGGACGATGCCGTCGCAGGCCATGCTGATGCGTGTGCCGGAGCGGCCCTGGACGATGGCTTCGATGTTTTCCAGCGAGCCGATCACCGCGACGCAGCCGGTGTTGCGGGCGAACTCGCAGGCGGCCTGTACTTTCGGCCCCATGGAGCCGGCGGCGAAACCGAGGTCTTCGAGCGCATCGGGATGGGCTTCGGCGATGGCCTTCTGGCTCGGCTTGCCCCAGTCGACGTAGGCGCCGTCCACGTCGGTGGCGATCACCAGCAGGTCGGCATTCAGCTGTTCGGCCAGCAGCGCCGAGCACAGGTCCTTGTCGATCACCGCCTCGACGCCGCGCAGCTGGTCGCCGTCATACATGGTCGGAATGCCGCCGCCGCCGGCGCAGATCACCACGCTGCCCTTTTCCAGCAGCCACTTGATCGGGCGGATCTCGAAGATGCGCTGCGGCCGTGGGCTGGCCACCACGCGGCGGAACTTGTCGCCATCCGGGGCAATGCTCCAGCCTTTCTCGGCGGCCAGGCGCTCGGCCTCCTCCCGGGCATAGACCGGGCCGATGGGCTTGGTCGGGTGCTTGAACGCCGGGTCGGCGCTGTCCACCTCGACCTGGGTGAGGATGGTGGCGAAGGGCACCTCGAAGGGCAGCAGGTTGCCCAGCTCCTGTTCGATCATGTAGCCGATCATGCCCTCGGTTTCGGCGCCGAGCACGTCCAGCGGGTACGGGTTGGCGGCGTCGAAGGCGTTGCCTTGCAAGGCCAGCAGGCCAACCTGCGGACCGTTGCCGTGGGCGATCACCAGCTCGACGCCGGGAGCGACCTTGGCGATCTGCTGGCAGGCAACGCGCACGTTGTCACGCTGGTTTTGCGCAGTCATGGCTTCGCCGCGACGAAGCAGGGCGTTACCGCCCAGAGCGATGACGAGTCGCATACTGTTCTCCTTGGTCCAGGCGCCTGGGCGCCGGGCTGTGCGCAGGATCGGGCTTGCTGGCAAGCCCTATCCTGCAGGTGCCATTTGTCAGATATCCGCCAGGGTCGCGACCAGGATCGCCTTGATCGTGTGCATGCGGTTTTCCGCCTGCTCGAAGGCGATGTTCCACGGCGACTCGAAGACCTCTTCGGTGACCTCGATGCCGTTCTTCAGGTGCGGGTACTGCTCGGCGATCTGCTTGCCGACCTTGGTCTCGCTGTTGTGGAAGGCCGGCAGGCAATGCATGAACTTGACCCGTGGATTGCCCGCGGCCTTCATGATCTCGGCGTTGACCTGATAGGGCAGCAGCTCCTCGATGCGCTCGCCCCAGGCCTCCACCGGTTCACCCATGGATACCCACACGTCGGTATGCACGAAGTCCACGCCCTTGACCGCTTCCTTCGGGTCTTCGGTGAGCAGCAGGCGCGCGCCGCTCTCTTCCGCGAAGCGCTTGCAGGCGGCGACGTGCTCGTCGCTCGGCCACAGGGCCTTGGGAGCGGCGATGCGCACGTCCATGCCGAGCTTGGCGCCGATCAGCAGCAGCGAGTTGCCCATGTTGTTGCGTGCATCGCCCAGGTAGGCGTAGGCGATGTCATGCAGCGGCTTGTCGCTGTGCTCGCGCATGGTCAGCACGTCGGCGAGCATCTGCGTCGGGTGGTATTCGTCGGTGAGGCCGTTGAACACCGGCACGCCGGCATGCTGCGCCAGCTCCTCGACGATCTCCTGGTGGAAGCCGCGGTACTCGATGGCGTCGTACATGCGCCCGAGCACGCGGGCGGTGTCCTTCATGCTTTCCTTGTGGCCGATCTGCGAGGAGTTGGGGTCGATGTAGGTGACGTTGGCGCCCTGGTCGTAGGCGGCCACCTCGAAGGCGCAGCGGGTGCGGGTGGAGGTTTTCTCGAAGATCAGCGCGATGTTCTTGCGCTGCAGGTGTCGCTGCTCGGTGCCGGTGTACTTGGCGCGCTTGAGATCGCGCGAGAGGTCGAGCAGGTAGCGCAGTTCCCGGGTGCTGTGGTGCATCAGGCTGAGCAGGTTGCGGTTGTGCATGTTGAAAGCCATGGTTCTCTCTCCTTGTGGGCGGTCGAACGCCCCGGTGGCGGATGGCCGCCGGGGCCGGCTCGATCAGTAATCGATGGGGTCGCGGATGATCGGGCAGGTCATGCAGTGGCCACCGCCACGGCCGCGCCCGAGTTCGCTGGCGCTGATGGTGATGACCTCGACCCCGGCCTTGCGCAGCAGGGTGTTGGTGTAGGTGTTGCGGTCGTAGCCGATGACCACGCCGGGCTCCAGGCAGACCACGTTGTTGCCGTCGTCCCATTGCTCGCGTTCGGCTTCATAGGCATCGCCACCGGTCTCCACCACGCGCAGTTGCTTGAGGCCGAGCGATTCGGCGACCACGTCGAGGAAGGATTTTTCCTCGCGGCGCACGTCGACTCCGCCAGGGCGGCTCTCGTCCGGACGCAGGGTGAAGGGCACGATCGAGTTGGCCACTTCCGGGAAGATGGTCACCAGGTCGCGGTCGCAGAAGCTGAACACGGTGTCCAGGTGCATGGCGGCGCGGGACTTGCCGAGCCCGGCCACCACCACCTTGTCCGCCGCGCCCTTGGCGAACAGCGCGCGGGCGACCTGACCGATGGCCTGGTGCGAGGTGCGCTCACCCATGCCGATCAGCACGGTGCCGTTGCCGATGGGCATGACGTCGCCGCCTTCCAGGGTGGCCGAGCCGTGATCCTTGTCCGGGTCGCCATACCAGATGTCGAACTGTTCGCCGGCGAAGTCCGGGTGGAACTTGTAGATGGCGCTGGCCAGCAGGGTTTCCTGGCGGCGTGCCGGCCAGTGCATGGGGTTGAGCGTGACGCCGCCGTAGATCCAGCAGGTGGTGTCGCGGGTGAACTGGGTGTTGGGCAGCGGCGGGAAGATGAAGCTGGACTCGCCGAGGTAGGCGTTGAACATCTTCGCCGCCTCGGAGTTCTTGTGCCTGGCCAGGTCGGCGCCGGAGACGCCACCGATGAGGAACTCGGCGATGCGCCGATGCTCCAGGCCTTCGACGAAATCGCGCACTTCGCTGAGCAGGCCGAGGCCGACGCTGTTGGCGGTGATCTTGCGGTCGAGAATCCACTTCAGCGCTTCGGGGTTGCTGATGGTCTCTTCCAGCAGGTTGTGCATTTCCACGACGTCGACGCACCGTTCGCGCATCTTGGTCATGAAATCGAAGTGGTCGCGCTTGGCCTGCGATACCCAGATCACGTCGTCGAACAGCAGTTCGTCGCAGTTGGCCGGGGTCAGGCGCAGGTGCGCCAGGCCCGGTGAGCAGACCATTACCTTGTGCAGTTTGCCGGCTTCGGAATGAACGCCGAGGGGTTTCTTGCTCATGAAAGAACTCCTTCTCCTAGAGACTCAGGAAACCGTCGTAGAGCCCGTAGGCTGCAATGGCGGCACCGATCAGTACGGCGACGAGGATCAGCTTCTCGACGCCGGTGAAAATGGGCTGTCCCAGTTCGTGCTTGGCCTTGGCGAAGAGAATCGCGCCTGGGGCGTAGAGCAGGGCCGAGAGCAGCAGGTACTGCACGCCGGCGGCGTACAGCAGCCAGACCGCGTACAGGGTGGAAACCAGGGCGATCAGCAGGTCCTTGTTGCGCTCGCCGGCGGCGTTCTCGTAGGTCTCGCCACGCACGGCCAGCAGTACCGCGTAGGCGCTGGACCAGAAGTAGGGCACCAGGATCATCGAGGTGGCCAGGTACAGCAGGCTGAGGTAGGTGGAGGCGTTGAACAGGGTGATGATCAGGAACAGCTGGATCAGCCCGTTGGACAGCCACAGTGCGTTGGCCGGAACGTGGTTGGCGTTCTCCTTGCGCAGGAACTCCGGCATGGTGTGGTCGCGGGCGCTGGCGAAGAGGATCTCGGCGCACAGTAGCGTCCACGACAGCAGCGCTCCGGCCAGGGAGACGATCAGGCCGATGGAAATCAGCTGCGCGCCCCAGGGGCCGACCACCTGCTCCAGCACGCCGGCCATCGACGGGTTCTTCAGCCCGGCCAGTTCGGCCTGGGCCATGATGCCCTGCGACAGGATGTTGACCAGGACCAGCAGCAGGAGCACGCCGACGAAGCCGATCACCGTGGCCTTGCCGACGTCGCTGCGCTTCTCGGCGCGGGCCGAGAAGATGCTCGCCCCCTCGATGCCGATGAACACCCAGACGGTGACCAGCATCATGTTGCGCACCTGGTCCATCACGCTGCCCAGGTCGCTGTTGCCGCGCCCCCAGAAGTCACTGGTGAACACGTCGAGCTTGAAGGCGATGGCGGCGATGATGATGAACAGCGCCAGCGGCAGCATCTTGGCGATGGTGGTGACGGTGTTGATGAAGGCCGCTTCCTTGATGCCACGCAGCACCAGGAAGTGCAGCAGCCACAGCAGGATCGAGGCGCAGATCACCGCCGGCAGGGTGTTGCCCTCGCCGAACACCGGGAAGAAGTAGCCGAGGGTGGAGAACAGCAGCACCATGTAGCTGACGTTGCCGATCCAGGCACTGATCCAGTAGCCCCAGGCCGAGGAAAAACCCATGTAGTCGCCGAAACCGGCCTTGGCGTAGGCGTACACCCCGCCATCAAGTTCGGGCTTGCGGTTGGCCAGGGTCTGGAAGACGAATGCCAGGGTGAGCATGCCGACCCCGGTGATCAGCCAGCCGATCAGGGTGGCACCGGCGCTGGCGCTGGCGGCGATGTTCTGCGGCAGGGAAAAGATACCGCCACCGACCATGGAGCCGACCACCAGCGCGATCAGGGCGCCGAGGCGGAGTTTTTGCGTCGAATCAGACATCTCAATTACCTCCATGTCACGTGGGGACATTGGTATTGAGCGCGTTTGACGAGCACAGCATCCTGACTTGAATCAATGGACCAGGTTCGTCAACGCACATCCCTGTTTCAGGCGTTGTCGAGCACGTGCGACGAGGCAGGACTGCAGCTCGGTCCGACGCTTTGCAGGCGTCAGCCTGATCAGACACTAGTCAGTTTTCTTGACAGCGCAATGGTGGCGAAATGAAAACTTTTCGCATGCGTGGGGAGGGCAGGCGGGGTGGGTGACCCCGCCTGGTGCGCTTGCCGGGTAGGCGTACGCGGGCCCGGAGGCCTATCGGGAAGGAACACGGCGCCGGGCGGGTAGCCCCTGCAGGCAGTCGCGCCGTGGTTGCAGCATGCCGTGGAAAGCTTTCAGCAGGCTTTCCACGGTGCGACTCGGTGATGACGCCGGCGATCAGCCGATGGTCATCAGGCTGGCGTTGCCACCCGCCGCAGCGGTGTTGACGCTCAGGGCGTGCTCGACCAGCAGGCGCTCCAGCGCGATGTCGGTCTCGCCCTTGTTCAGGCCGTGCACGCCGATGATGGCGCCCTTGCGCTGCGCAGCCTGCTCGCTCACCGCGCGCAGCTGGTCGGAATCGCCATGGTGCAGGATGGCATCCAGCTCCACGTCGATGCTGTTCCAGTCGGCCACCAGCTGGATGTGCTTCTGCACCTCCTTCGGCAGTTCGCTGTACAGCGCGCGCTGGCTTTCCAGCCAGATCGCCCGGCTGCCGACCGCCAGGGTGGCGGCCAGCTGGGCCAGCAGGTCGCCGCGCTCGTCGGCGAGGTTGAGTACGTGCTCACGCGGCAGCAGGGTGTAGCTGTTGCGCTCGCCGGTCGGGCCGGTCAGCAGGTGGCTGCTGTAGCTCTGCGACAGGCTGCGGTACTGCTCGAACAGGGCGGCGATGGCCGGCTCCTGCTGGCCCGCCCACTCGGCGAAGGCGGCGCGCAGCTTGTCCAGCTCGCTCGGCGCGGGCAGGGTCTGCACGTCGGCCTGTTGCAGGTACTGGGCGACGGCTTCCTGCGGACGAGTCGACAGCAGGCGGTACAGGTACAGCGGGCCGCCGGCTTTCGGGCCGGTGCCGGACAGGCCTTCGCCGCCGAACGGCTGCACGCCGACCACGGCGCCGACCATGTTGCGGTTGACGTACAGGTTGCCGACCTTGGCCGTGCCCACCACCTGGGCGATGGTCTCGTCGATGCGCGTGTGCACGCCGAGGGTCAGGCCGTAGCCGCTGTCGTTGATCTGCTGCAGCAGCTTGCCGAGGTCGGCGCGCTGGTAGCGCACCACGTGCAGCACCGGGCCGAAGATCTCGCGCTTCATTTCGTCGAAGCTGTCCAGCTCGATCAGGGTCGGCACGACGAAGGTGCCGCGCTTGATCTCTTCGCCGTTGGCGCGCGCCAGCTGGGTGACCTTGCGGCCTTTCTCGCGCAGCTTCTGAATGTGGGTCTCGATGCCCGCCTTGGCTTCGGCGTCGATCACCGGGCCGATGTCGGTGTTCAGGCGCTCCGGGTTGCCCAGGCTGTACTCGGCCATGGCGCCCTTGAGCATGGTCAGCACGCGGTCGGCGACGTCGTCCTGCACGCACAGCACGCGCAGGGCCGAGCAGCGCTGGCCGGCGCTGTCGAAGGCGGAAGCCACCACGTCCATCACCACCTGCTCGGTCAGTGCCGAGGAGTCGACGATCATGGCGTTGAGGCCGCCGGTCTCGGCGATCAGCGGAATGGTACGGCCCTGGGCATCCAGGCGGCCGGCGATGTTGCGCTGGAGGATGCCGGCGACTTCGGTGGAGCCGGTGAACATCACGCCACGCACGCGCTCGTCACCCACCAGGCGCGCACCGACGGTTTCGCCACGGCCCGGCAGCAGCTGCACGGCACCTGCAGGCACGCCGGCCTCGAGGAGGATGCGCACGGCCTGGGCAGCGACCAGCGGGGTCTGCTCGGCCGGCTTGGCCAGCACGGTGTTGCCGGCGGCCAGCGCCGCAGCGACCTGGCCGCTGAAAATGGCCAGGGGGAAGTTCCACGGGCTGATGCACACCACCGGGCCCAGCGGGCGGTGGCTGTCGTTGCCGAAGCTGCGCGCCTGGATCGCGTAGTAGCGCAGGAAATCCACGGCCTCGCGCACTTCGGCGATGGCGTTGGCGAAGGTCTTGCCGGATTCGCGCACCAGCAGGCCCATCAGTTGCTGCAGCTCGGCTTCCATCAGGTCGGCGGCGCGTTCCAGCACGGCGGCGCGCTCGGCCGGCAGGGTGGACTGCCAGATCTGCCCGCTGGCCATGGCGCAGAGGATGGCGCTGTCGACGTCGGCGATGCTGGCTTCGCGCACGTGGCCGACCAGGTCGCGGTGGTCGGCCGGGTTGCGTACCGGCTCCGGCTCGCCCGGGGCTGCGCCATCGCAGCCCAGCATCGGCTCGGCCAGGTAGCTGTGGTTGACGGTCGACAGCAGTGCCGAGGACAGCGAGCCGAGGCGGTGTTCGTTGGCCAGGTCGAGGCCGGCGGAGTTGAGGCGCTGCTGGCCGTACAGGTCACGCGGCATGGGGATGCGCGGGTGCGGCAGGCCGATGGTGCCTTCCTGGGCGGCCATCTGCTCGACCTGGACCACCGGGTCCAGCACCAGGTCTTTCAGCGAGATGCTGTGGTCGGCGATACGGTTGACGAAGCTGGTGTTGGCGCCGTTTTCCAGCAGGCGGCGTACCAGGTAGGCGAGCAGGGTCTCGTGGCTGCCCACCGGCGCGTAGATGCGGCACGGGCGGTTCAGCTTGCCATCGGCAAGCTTACCGACCACCTGCTCGTACAGCGGCTCGCCCATGCCGTGCAGGCACTGGAACTCGTACTGGCCCGGGTAGTAGTTCTGCCCGGCCAGGTTGTAGATGGCCGACAGCGAGTGGGCGTTGTGCGTGGCGAACTGCGGGTAGATGGCTTCCGGCGCGGCCAGCAGCTTGCGTGCGCAGGCGATGTAGGACACGTCGGTGTACGGCTTGCGGGTGTACACCGGGTAGCCTTCCAGGCCGTTGACCTGGGCCAGCTTGATCTCGCTGTCCCAGTAGGCGCCCTTGACCAGGCGGATCATCAGGCGGTGGCGGCTGCGCTTGGCCAGGTCGACGACGTAGTCGATCACGTACGGGCAGCGCTTCTGGTAGGCCTGGATGACGAAACCGATGCCGTTCCAGCCGGCGAGGCTCGGCTCGAAGCACAGGCGCTCGAGCAGGTCCAGCGACAGCTCCAGGCGGTCGGCTTCCTCGGCGTCGATGTTGATGCCGATGTCGTACTGCTTGGCCAGCTGGGTCAGGCTCAGCAGAGTCGGGTACAGCTCCTCCATCACGCGCTCGTACTGGGCGCGGCTGTAGCGCGGGTGCAGGGCCGAGAGCTTGATCGAGATGCCCGGGCCTTCGTAGATGCCACGGCCATGCGAGGCCTTGCCGATGGCATGGATGGCCTGCTCGTAGGAGGCCAGGTAGCGCTTGGCGTCTTCTTCGGTCAGCGCGGCTTCGCCGAGCATGTCGTAGGAGTAGCGGAAGCCCTTGCTTTCCAGGGTGGCGGCGTTGGCCAGGGCTTCGGCGATGGTCTCGCCGGTGACGAACTGCTCGCCCATCAGGCGCATGGCCATGTCCACGCCCTTGCGGATCACCGGCTCGCCGCTCTTGCCGATGATGCGGTTGAGCGCCGAGGTCATGCCCGCTTCGTTATGGGTGGAGACCAGCTTGCCGGTGATCAGCAGGCCCCAGCTCGCCGCGTTGACGAACATCGACGGGCTCTGGCCCAGGTGCTGGCTCCAGTTGCCGTTGGCGATCTTGTCGCGGATCAGGGCGTCACGGGTGGCCTTGTCCGGGATGCGCAGCAGCGCTTCGGCCAGGCACATCAGCGCCACGCCTTCCTGCGACGACAGCGAGAACTCCTGCAGCAGGCCCTGCACCAGGCCCTGGCGGCCGCTGGCGTTCTTCTGCTTGCGCAGCTTCTCGGCGATGCCGAGGGCCAGCTTCTGCGAGGCCTCGGCCTGCTCCCTGGTCAGGCGCGCCTGCTCCAGCAGCATGGGCACCACTTCGGTTTCCGGGCGGCGATAGGCGCTGGTGATAGCGGCGCGCAGCACCGACTGCGGCAGGATGCTCTCGGCGAAGTCGAGGAACACCTGCAGGCCTTGTTCGCTCAGCGACTCCAGGGCTTCCTCACCGGCGGCTGCGGCCAGGCCGGCATGCTCGGCGGGCGTCAGACCACTCTCGACCTGCTCCAGGTAGTTGAAGATTGCCTGCTTGATCATCCAGTGCGGAGTGCGGTCGATCTGCTGGGCGGCCTTCTTCAAGCGCTCGCGGGTGGCATCGTCGAGTTTTACGCCAAGGGTGGTGGTAGCCATGAGGAGTCCTACTTGTTATCAGGTTATGCACGGTAGAAAAATTGCCTGGGCAATCTTTGACGTCGCCTGCGACGGCCCGAAGGGTTGCTGCCAGGGATGGCGGGCAACAGAAAAGCTGCGGGAGATTAAACCTGAGAATATGCAAGGTGCAACCAGGTGCAACCAATAAATGCTCCGCGGCGACGAACGTCAGGGCCCGCTGCTCTTGCACCTCAAGGGTGCACGCAGCGGCGCGGCCTGGCAGCCGGGCGAGCGCGGGTCGGCCTGCTTCAGGTGCAACCAGGGTTGTACCCGCTTCGGCAGGGCTGCCGTTCTTTCAGGGTAGACCGCGCTGATGAGTTTGCCGGGGCGGGGTGACGGGCTGCGCGTGCCCGTTGCGGGAGGGAGGGTCAGCCGTTGCAGTTTTCACCGATGCGCTGATAGATCAGCGTGTGTCGCTCGCCCTGGGAGTCCAGGTAGACCAGGCGGGCTTCGCCGACGTCGCAGCCCTGGGGCAGGGTCTGGCTGACGATCCGGGCGATATCCAGTTGCATGCCGTAGTGATAGTGCTCGGCCGTTTCGGCCTGGGCCAGGTCGATGCTGCAACCCAGCGCCAGCAGGCAGGCGATCGCTTTCATAATGACCTCGATAGGGTACTGAAGGTGGTGCTAAAGAGGGCCGGCGTGCCGGCCCGAGGGGCGCTGGCCAGGAGCAGGGGAGGAGGCCAGCGCCGGGTGGAGCGGGAACTTCAGCCCTGCTGGTCGGCCTGCTGCGCGTGGGTCGATTGCGCGTGGCGCTCGGCATTCGCCTCGTGCTGCTGGTGCAGCTGCGCCTGTTGGTGAGCGATGAAGGCGGGCGACTCTTCGGCCAGGCAGGCCTGGGCGGCGAGCAGGGTGCTGAGGGAGAGGGCGGCGGCAGTCATAAGGTTTTTCATGGGGTGATCCTCGTGGGATTCTTCGTGGGTTCGAAGTCATCCTAATGAGGCGTGCACAGGCGAAAAAGCGCGTTCCGGGTGAATGACCCTTACCCCTTGCGCAACAATTTCTCCGCCGTCGCCCAGTGTTGCGGGTCGTCCAGTATGGCCTCGTCGCCCTGCAGCAGAGGTGGCAGTTCGGCCTTGAGGAATTCGACCCAGGTGCGGGTCTTGGCATCCAGGAAGCGCCGCGACGGATAGATCGCGTAGATGTTCAGCGCGCGCAGGCGGTGTTGCGGGAGGATGCGCAGCAGGCGTCCCTCGCGCAGCGGCTGGCTGGCCACGAAGGACGGCAACAGGCAGAAACCCATGCCGGCCTGGGCGGCCTTGACCAGTGCCTCGGCGACGTTGACCTGAAAGCATTCGCTCGGCAGGGCCTCCAGTTGTTCGTCACCGAAATCCCACTGACCGCGATACAGCGGGTCGGTCAGGCGCAGGTGACGGTGCCGTTGCAGGTCCTGCGGCTGCGCGGGGATGCCGTACTGGGCCAGGTAGCTGGGGGCTGCGCAGATCACGCTGTGGATCGCCCCGAGGTGCTGCGCGACCAGTTGCGAGTCCGGCAGGTCACGGGCGAAGGCGATGGTCACGTCGTGGCCGTCTTCGAGCAGGTCGGGGGTGCGCTGGGCCAGGGTCAGCTCCACCACGACCTGGGGGTGGTGCTCGGCGTAGCGGGCGATCAGCGGGGTGACGTGCTGCAGGCCGAGGCCGGTCATGGTGTGCACGCGCAGGCGACCGCTGGGGGTCTGGTGAGCGCCGCGGGCTTCGGCGTCGGCCTCGTCGACCTGCTCGAGGATCTGCCGGCAGCGCTCCAGGCAGCGTTCGCCGGTTTCGGTCAGGGCCAGGCGCCGCGTGGTGCGCTGCAGCAGGCGTGCCTGCAGGTGCTGCTCCAGGTCGGCGATCAGCCGTGACACCTGTGCCGTGGACAGGTCGAGCGCCTGCGCCGCGGCGGTGAAGCTGCCGCGCTCGACCACCTGAACGAACACGCGCATGCCATGCAAGGTATCCATTGTTGCTCCTGGCGTAATGAGCCAGGGGCATTATGCGCGATTACAGCGCGCCGAGGATCAGTTGTGCCGCCACCGCGAACATCATCGCCGCGACCCCCAGGTCGATCAGGCGCCAGGTCAGCGGGCGGGCCAGCCAGGGGGCGAGCCACGCCGCGCCGAGCGCCAGCGCGCTGAACCACAGCAGCGAGGCACTGGCGGCGCCGGCTGCATAGGCGCCAGGCTGGGGCTGCTGGGCGCCCAGCGAACCGATCAGCAACACCGTGTCGAGGTAGACGTGCGGGTTGAGCAGGGTGACCGCCAGCGCCGCGAGCATCACCGCGCGCAACGAGCGCGGCTCGCTACCGCTGGCCTGCAGCGCCTGGGGGCGTACGGCGCGCAGCAGCGCCTGGCTGGCGTACCAGATCAGGAAGGCCGCACCGCCCCAGCGGGCGATGGCCAGCAGCGTCGGGCTCTGTGCCAGCAGGGTGGCCAGGCCGAAGACCCCGGCCGCGACCAGCAGCGCATCGCAGAGGATGCACAGGGCCGCCACCGGCAGATGATGCTCGCGGCGCAGGCTCTGCGCCAGGACGAAGGCGTTCTGCGCGCCGATGGCCATGATCAGACCGATGGCGACCAGCAGGCCGTTGCTGTAGCTCTGCCACATCAGGCGGATTCCGGCAGGGAGGACGCCGCCAGGGCGCGCAGGGTGGACAGTGCCCGTTCGGCGCGTTCGCTGGGCACGAAGAGGTGGTCGTGGTGAAAGCCGGCGACCACGTTGCAACTGATGCCGGCCTGCGCCAGGGCGGCGGAGAAGGATGCGGTCAGGCCCACCGCCGCCAGTGACGAATGCACTTGCAGGGTGATCCAGGCCGCGACGTAGTCGTAGCTCAGGCCGTGGGCATCGGCGCTTTCCCGTGGCAGCACCAGGGTCAGACCTTCGGCTTCCTGCACGCTGGCCAGCGGGCGCAGGGCGCTGCAGTCGTGATCGGCGGCGACGCAGCAGAATACGTACTGACCGGGGTTGAGGTGCGGCGTCATGCTCTGCAGCAGTCGCGCGAGGTTGGTTTCGCCGGACATGGCGGGCTCCTGATCGAGTGAATGCTGGCGATTCTCCTGAGCCTGGATGTATAAGAGAAACAAATATTACTGATCAGGCATTAGGAAAATCGATTGTTCGACTACAAACTTCTGGCGGCCCTGGCTGCGGTGGTGGAGCAGGCCGGTTTCGAGCGCGCCGCGCAGGTGCTGGGGCTGTCGCAGTCGGCCGTGTCGCAGCGCATCAAGCTGCTCGAGGCGCGGGTCGGCCAGCCGGTGCTGGTGCGCGCGCTGCCGCCTGCGCCCACCGAGATCGGCCGCCGTCTGCTCAACCACGTGCAGCAGGTGCGCCTGCTCGAACGCGACCTGCAGGGTCAGGTCCCCGGGCTGGACGAGCAGAGCGCTCCCGAGCGCCTGCGGATCGCCATCAACGCCGACAGCCTGGCCACCTGGTGGGCGGCAGCCACCACCGAGTTCTGCGCCAGCCAGCGGGTGCTGATGGACCTGGTGGTGGAGGACCAGGACGTCGGCCTCAAGCGCATGCGTGCCGGCGAGGTGGCCGGTTGCGTGTGCGCCGCCGAACGTCCCGTGGCCGGGGCGCGCAGCCTGGCCCTCGGGGCGATGCGCTACCGCGCCCTGGCCAGCCCGGCGTTCATCGCCCGGCATTTCTCCTCGGGCGTCAGCCCCGCTGCGCTGGCCCGCGCACCGGCTATCGTCTATGGGCCGGACGACCAGTTGCAGCACCGCTACCTGGCCGAGCTGGGCGTCAGCGGTGCGTTCGCCTATCACCTGTGTCCGTCCTCGGAGGGGTTCGTGCGCATGGCCGAGGCCGGCCTGGGCTGGGGCCTGGTGCCGCAGTTGCAGGTACGCGAGGAACTGGCCAGCGGCAGGCTGGTGGACCTGTTGCCCGAGCGCTGCATCGATGTGCCGCTGTACTGGCATCACTGGCGCAACGGTGGCGAGCTCCTGGCCGGGCTCACGCAACAGCTGCAGCGTGCGGCGGCCACCGTGCTGGTGACGCCGGCCGGGCGTTGACTCCGTGCGCGGCCTGGCAGGTCGCTGTTCTGGCCGCCTGCGACAGGGCGACGCCGGGTTGGCGCTGCTAGAGTGCGGCAAACACAAGAACGACAGGGGGATGCGATGAGGATTCTGGTCACCGGCGCGAGCGGTTTCATCGGTGGGCGTTTCGCTCGTTTCGCGCTCGAGCAGGGCCTGACGGTGCGGGTCAACGGCCGGCGTGCGGATGGCGTGCAGCACCTGATCAAGCGTGGCGCCGAGTTCGTCCAGGGCGACCTGGGCGATGCCGAGCTGGCGAGGACGTTGTGTCGGGATGTCGAGGCGGTGGTGCACTGTGCGGGCGCGGTGGGCGTCTGGGGCGACTACGCGCATTTTCACCAGGCCAACGTGACGGTGACCGAGAACGTCATCGAGGCCTGCCTCAAGCAGAAGGTACGGCGCCTGGTGCACCTGTCCTCACCGTCGATCTACTTCGACGGGCGCGCCCACGTCGATATCCGCGAAGAGCAGGTGCCCAAGCGTTTTTCCGATCATTACGGCAAGACCAAGTACCTGGCCGAGCAGCAGGTGTTCGGCGCCCAGGAATTCGGCCTGGAGGTGATCGCCCTGCGCCCGCGCTTCGTCACCGGCGCGGGCGACACCAGCATCTTCCCGCGACTGATCGGCATGCAGCGCAAGGGCCGTCTGGCGATCATCGGCAATGGCCTGAACAAGGTCGACTTCACCAGTGTGCACAACCTCAACGCGGCCTTGCTCAGCGCGCTGCAGGTCGGCGGCCCGGCGCTGGGGCAGGTCTACAACATCAGCAACGGTACGCCGGTGCCGCTGTGGGACGTGGTCAACTACGTGCTGCGCCGGCTGGAGCTGCCGCCGGTCACGCGGCACATGCCGTTCGCCCTGGCCCATGCCGCCGCCTCGCTCAACGAGGGCATTTGCCGGATACTGCCGGGCCGGCCCGAGCCGGGCCTGTTTCGTCTCGGCGTGGCGGTGATGGCCAGGGACTTCTCGCTGAACATCGATCGCGCACGTGAGTTCCTCGACTACCAGCCGACGGCGAGCCTGTGGGATGCGCTGGATGAGTTCTGCACCTGGTGGCAGGTGCAGTGTGGCGATCAGGCGTAGATGCGCTGGCCGCGGTAGATGCGCACGGAGCCGGTCGCTTCGCCGACCGGCACTTCGACGGTGGCCAGCGGGGTGACGGTGGCCCGCCGTGGCTGATCGGACAGCTCGGCCAGGCGCTGGCCCAGGCGGCGGGTTTCCTCGTCGTTGGACTGCAGGCTGCCGTCGAGCATGGCGCTGATGACATCGCTCTGGCTCAGGCGGATGTCGACCGCCAGCTCGTCGCGCAGACGGCGACGCAGTGTCTTCATGCAGTCCAGTACTTCTTTGTTCAGTTCCATTGCCACTTCCCCCGGTTGGTTGAAGGATCACGGTCTGCGGCGTCCGTCGCCATCCGTAATCGCGCCAGCCCTCGTCCTCTGGCTGGGACACTGCTTCGAGTCCGTTCGCGGTCGATCGAGCGTGGGCGTTGCCGCGTTGCAAACAGGCTGGAACGTCAGGCTGCCGTCACTGTTGGTGAACGGCGCCAGCTCATCTGTCTGCGCCTTGCATCGCTCTGGCTCGCCAGAACCTGGAACCGACTCCTTTTCGTGCTTTGCAGAACTTTCAGGCCGCCTGCTGGCTTGTGAGCGACACCGGGTCGGCGTGCCCACGACAACTGGAAAAGCAAAGTGCGTACCAGTTCAAATTTCGCGGAACTGCTGGGCCGTGGCCGGGTCGATGGCCCTGTCGCGCCCTTCGTCGGTGCGCCGCGCACCTCCCTGGCGCGGCGCTGATGCGCCAGTGGCGAATCGGTATACTGCGCGGCAGTTTCGTTCACCCCTTTCCCCCATAGGTTTGACCATGCGCAACGACGCCAACGACGAGCTCGACAACCTGCCCAGCCTGACCCCCGAGCGCCGCGAGGATTACGCCGACCTGCATGACGAACCCGCGCCGCGCAGCCCCCGCCCCAGCAGCGCCAAGGCGCCGGTGGTGAAGGGCGCCAGCACCGGGCCGCTGTGGGCACTGGTCGGTGCGCTGAGCTTCGCCCTGGCCGGGCTGGGCTGGTGGAGCCTGCAGCAGATCGGCCTGATGGAGCAGCGCCTGGTGGCGACCCAGGAAAGCTTCGCGCGCATCAGCGAGGAAGCTGCCGGACGCATCCAGGACATTTCCGGCAAGGTGGTGGCCACCGAGTCCAGCGTCACCAGCGGCAGCGAGGCGCTCAAGTTGCAGGTCAAGCAACTGGAAAACCGCCTGGCCGAACTGGCCAAGCAACAGCAGCAGGGCGCTACGGCACAGGTCGCGCTGGACAAGCGCGTCGAGCAACTGGGCAGCGAGCTGAAGAGCGGCATTGGCGCCAGTGCCGAGCTCGACAAGCGGGTGCAGGCGCTGGCCAGCGAGCAGACGGCACTGAAGGCGGCGCAGGGCGATGCCAAGGCGACGCAGGCGGCGCTGGACAAGCTCGACAGCCGTATCAAGAGCCTCGCTGGCGATGTCCAGACGCTGCAGAAGCAGGGCGACCCGAGCCAGGCCGTTCGCAGCCTGGAGCAGGACCTGCTGGTACTGCGCAGCGAGCTGGACAATCGTCCGGCTGCCAGCGCCGGCCCGAACACCGCCGAGTTCGATGCTTTCCGCGCGCAGATGACGCGCAACATCAATACGCTGCAGAGCCAGATGGTCAACCTGCAGCAGCAGATCGATCGGCGCTGAGGCTACGCCGGATGAACGAACGCCCCGCATTGCGGGGCGTTTTTCTTGGTCGCGGGCCAGGCCCCTGCCACAGGTGTCACGCCGTGGGAGGGGCCTGGCTGGCGATTACAGGCGCGGGTAGTCGATGTAGCCGACCGGGCCGGAGCCGTAGAAGGTGTCCGGGTGCGGCTCGTTGAGGGCGGCATCCTGCTCCAGGCGTGCCGGCAGGTCCGGGTTGGCGATGAACGGCACACCGAAGGCCACCGCGTCGGCCTTGCCGTCGGCCAGCCAGGCGTTGGCCTGGTCCTTGGTGAAGCGCTCGTTGGCGATGAACACGCCGCCGAATGCCTGCTTCAGCTGCGGCGTCAGGCTGTCGTCGTCTTCCTTCTCGCGGGCGCAGATGAAGGCGATACCGCGCTTGCCCAGCTCACGGGCGACATAACCGAAGGTCTCGGCGCGGTTCGCGTCGCCCATGTCGTGGGCGTCGGCACGCGGCGCCAGGTGCACGCCGACGCGGCCTGCGCCCCATACGGAGATGGCGGCGTCGGTCACTTCCAGCAGCAGACGGGCACGGTTTTCCAGGCTGCCGCCATAGCGGTCGGTACGCTGGTTGGTGCTGCTCTGCAGGAACTGGTCGAGCAGATAACCATTGGCGCCGTGGATTTCCACGCCGTCGAAGCCGGCGGCCATGGCGTTCTCGGCACCCTGGCGGTAGGCCTCGACGATATCGGCGATCTCTTCGGTTTCCAGGGCACGCGGGGTGACGAAGTTCTTCAGCGGACGCACCAGGCTGACGTGGCCCGCCGGCTGGATGGCGCTCGGCGCTACCGGCAGCTCGCCGTCGAGGTAGATCGGGTCGGAGATACGACCCACATGCCACAGCTGCAGCACGATCTTGCCGCCGTTGGCGTGCACGGCGTGGGTGATGTTGCTCCAGCCACGGATCTGCTCGTCGGACCAGATGCCGGGGGTGTTCGGGTAGCCGACGCCCATCGGCGTGACGGCAGTGGCTTCGCTGATGATCAGGCCGGCCGAGGTACGCTGCACGTAGTACTCGGCCATCAGCGCATTGGGGACGCGGCCTTCGTCGGCGCGGCAGCGGGTCAGGGGGGCCATGATGATGCGGTTGGCCAGTTGCAGATCACCGATCTGGATAGGGTCGAACAGAGTGGGCATGGTGTTACCTCCGGGTTCAGAGTTGTTGGCCGAGACGCTCGACGAAGGCCTGGATCAGCTCGTCGTTGCGTTTGAAGAAGTGCCATTGGCCGACCTTGCGGCTGGTCACCAGACCGGCGCGTTGCAGGGTGGTCAGATGGGCGGAGACGGTGGATTGCGACAGCCCCGTGCGCAGGAAGATCTTGCCGGCGCACACGCCAATTTCCAGCGGGTGCTCCTGCTCGGGGAAGTGGCGCTCGGGTTCCTTCAGCCAGTCGAGAATGTCGCGGCGTACGGGGTGGGCGAGGGCCTTGATGATGGCGTCGAGGTCTATGTCCATGGCGCTGTCGGTGTGTATCGTCATGTGGCGAACCTTATATCGCTTCGAGTCGATATACAGATCGATTGTCCCGATAGTCGCCATCGACGGCTTCGATTGTCCGGCGTCTGGCGCTAAGCTCGTGGCATGAACTATCTGGCTCATCTGCACCTGGGTGGCGACACGCGAGCGCAACTGCTCGGCAGCCTGTATGGCGACTTCGTCAAAGGGCCGCTGAACGGCCAGTGGCCCGCCGATATCGAGGCCGCCATCCGCCTGCATCGGCGTATCGATGCGTTCACCGACAGCCATCCGCTGCAGGCGCGCGCACGGGCACGCTTCCCGCTCGAGCGACGGCGCATGGCGGGCATGCTGCTGGACCTGTTCTTCGACCACTGCCTGGCGCGCGACTGGCAGGACTACGCCGAACAGCCGCTGCAGCAGTTCACCGGGCAGGTGTACCGGGTACTGGCCGCCGAGCCGGCGCTGCCGGGACGTCTGGCGCTGATGGCGCCGCGCATGGCGGCGCAGGACTGGCTCGGCAGCTATCGCGAGTTCGCCGTGCTCGAGCAGGTGATTGCCGGCATGCAGCGGCGTCTTTCACGACCGCAGTTGCTCGACGGCAGCCTGGTCGAGCTGGAGCGGCTGTACGTGCCGCTCAGCGACGACTTTCGTGCCTTCTACCCCGAGCTGATGGCCTTTGCCGAGGCCGAGCTGAACGCTGTGCGCTAGCGTCGCCGCGCAAGTGCCTCCCAGGCGGCCAGGCGCAGCGCCTGGCGACGCATCCGCCTGCTCAGGTCGCCCGGGCATGCAGGCCACAGCGCCGCACCAGGCATTTCTCCAGTTCCGCGACGACGAACAGCGTCACCCCGGCGAGCAGCACCCGCAGCCATTCGTCGGCACTCATGCTCTCGGAGCCGAACAGGCCCTGCAGCGGCGGCGCGTAGGTGAACAGCAGTTGCAGCACCAGGCAGAGGGCGATGGTCAGCGGCACGGCCGGGTTGCCCAGCAGCCCCTCGCGGCTGAGCACCGGGCCAAGCAGACTGCGGCTGTTGAACAGGTAGAAGATTTCGCACATCACCACGGCGTTGACCGCGATGGTGCGGGCACTTTCCACGCTGTTGCCGAGTTCCAGCTCCCAGAGGAACAGGCCGATGCCGGCGCTGGCGATGAGCACCGAGACCATCAGCACGCGCCAGACGAAGAAGGCCGACAGCAGCGGCTCGTCGGGGGCGCGCGGGGCGCGCTGCATCAGCCCGCGCTCGCTGGGCTCGAAGGCCAGGGCCAGCCCCAGGGTGCAGGAGGTGACCATGTTGATCCACAGCACCTGGGCCGGGGTCAGCGGCAGCACGGCCTGGAACAGGATGGCGAAGATCACGATCAGCGCCTGGCCGCCGTTGGTCGGCAGGGCAAAGAGGATGAATTTCTTCAGGTTGTCGTAGATCGCCCGGCCTTCGCGCACGGCGCCGGCGATGGTGGCGAAGTTGTCGTCGGCGAGCACCACCTCGGCGGCCTCCTTGGCCGCCTCCGTACCCTTGTGGCCCATGGCGACGCCGACGTCGGCGCGTTTCAGCGCCGGGGCATCGTTGACGCCGTCACCGGTCATCGCCACCACCTCACCGCTGTCCTGCATGGCCTGTACCAGGCGCAGCTTGTGCTCGGGGCTGGCCCGGGCGAAGACTTCCACGCCGGGCAGCACCTCGCGCAGGCGGCGGTCGTCGAGCAGCTCCAGCTCGGCGCCGGTCATCGCCGGCAGGCCGATGCCGATGCCCAGCTGGGCGCCGATGGCGCGTGCGGTTTCGGCGTGGTCGCCGGTGATCATCTTCACCCGGATGCCGGCCTGCTGGCATTCGGCGACGGCGGCGATGGCTTCCTCTCGCGGCGGGTCGATGATGCCGACCAGCGCCAGCAGGGTCAGGCCCGTCTCCACGTCGCTGAAGTTCAGGGTGCGCTGGCTGGCCGCCGCCGGTTTGCTGGCCAGGGCCAGCAGGCGCAGGCCACGGGCGGCCAGATCGGTGGCCTGGCGTCGCCAGTAGTCGGCGTCCAGCGGGGCATCGCTGCCATCGGCCAGGCGCTGGCTGGCGCACATGTCCAGCAGGCGCTCGGGGGCGCCCTTGAGGTAGACCAGGCCCTGGCCGGCATGGTCGTGATGCAGGGTGGCCATGAAGCGATGCTCGGACTCGAACGGAATCGCATCGCTGCGTGGCAGTTGCGCCTGCAGTGCCTGGATGTCGAGGCCGCTTTTGAGCGCCAGGGTCAGCAACGCGCCTTCGGTGGGGTCGCCGTGCAGCCGCCAGTGGCCATGCTCGTCCTGCTGCAGGCGGGCGTCATTGCACAGCTGCGCCGCACGCGCCGTTTCCAGCAGGGCGTGGTCGGGTTCCTGCAGCTGGCCGTCCAGATGGAAGGCGCCTTCCGGCGCATAGCCGACGCCGCTGACGTCGAGGACACGCTCGGCACTGACCACGCGCTGCACGGTCATCTCGTTGCGGGTCAGGGTGCCGGTCTTGTCCGAGCAGATCACCGTCACCGATCCCAGGGTCTCCACGGCCGGCAAGCGCCGCACGATGGCGTTCTGTCCGGCCATGCGCTGGACGCCGAGCGCGAGGATCACCGTCATGATGGCCGGCAGGCCCTCGGGGATCGCCGAGGCGGTCAGCGCCACCACCATCATGAACATGTCACCGGGGTTCTGCCCGTGCCAGAACGTGCCGAGGATGAAGGTGGCCAGGGCGAGGACCAGGATGATCACCGCCAGCCAGCGGCTGAACTGCTCGATCTGCCGCAGCAGCGGCGTGGACAGCGCCTGTACCTGCTGCAGCATGGCGCCGATGCGGCCCAGCTCGGTGTCCGCGCCGGTGGCAACCACCAGCCCGCTGGCTTGGCCGCTGCTGACCAGGGTGCCGGAATAGGCCATGCAGCGGCGATCGCCCAGGGCGGCGTCCTGGCGGCAGTGCGCCACGGACTTTTCCACCGGTACCGATTCGCCGGTCAGCGCCGCTTCTTCCACCAGCAGGTTCTTCACGCTGAGCAGGCGCAGGTCGGCCGGCACCTTGTCGCCGGAGACCAGCAGCACCACGTCGCCGGGAACCAGCTGCTCGGCATCGATCTCGTGGCGCTCGCCGTCGCGGCGCACCATGGCGTGCGGCGAGAGCATGTCGCGGATGGCGTTCAGGGCATTCTCGGCCTTGCCCTCCTGGATGAAGCCGATGACCACGTTGATCAGCACCGCCGCCAGGATCACCGCCGTGTCGACCCAGTGGCCGAGCAGGGCGGCAATCAGCGCGGCGCCCAGCATCAGGTACAGCAGCACGTTGTGGAACTGGTAGAGCAGGCGCAGCAGCGGGCCGCGCTTCTGCGGGGGCGGCAGGCGGTTGGCGCCGTGCTGCTGCAGGCGCGCCCGGGCCTGCTCGCTGTCGAGCCCGCCCGGCGTGCTGTGCAGCGCATCGAGGGCCTGCTGTGCAGTCAATTCGTGCCAGGCGCGGTCACTATGTTCAGAGGGGCGGTTGCCCATGGGGCGTGTCTCCTGCGGTGGGCCGGGCGGTAGCTGGCTGGCGCATTCCTCGGCCGAGCGAATCGTCAGACATACCCTAGTTGGCTTTACCGCCCCCGACCTGACTTGCATCAACGAGTGGCGGGTCAGGAGAGGCTTGAATGTAACTCGGTGTTAAACGCATGGAGGAAACGAGATGATCAAGATTCTGGTAGCGACCGACCTGTCCGAGCGCTCGGCGCATGCGGTGCAGCGCGCCGTGCAACTGATCCGTCAGCAGGGCGGTGGCGAGTGGTGCCTGCTGCATGTGATCGATGACGACGCGCCGGTCGAGATCGTCCAGCGCCAGGTGCAGCAGGCCGAGACCCTGTTGCAGAGCCAGGCGCAGCGACTGGCCGAGCAGGCGGGTTGCCGCCCGCAGGTGCTGGTCGGCACCGGCGAGCCGGACGTGGTCATCGTCGAGAGTGCCCAGGGCATGGGCGCCGACCTGCTGGTGGTGGGGGCGCACCGCAAATCACCGCTGCGTGATTTCTTCTCCGGCACCACGCTCGAGCGGGTGGTGCGCAGCAGCCATCTGCCGGTGCTGCGGGTCAACGGCCCGGTGACGCATGCATACCGCCATGCGGTGCTGGCGATGGACCACTCGCGGACCGCGCAACAGGCCCTGGTGCGCGCGCGTGAGCTGGGCCTGCTGGTGCCTGAGCAGCTGCATGTCGCCAGCGCGGTCGAGCCGGTGGCCGCCGGTGCGGTGATGGAGGTCGGGATCAGTGCCGAGGTGCTGGAGGACCAGCGGGACGTGCAGCGTCAGCAGGTGAGCGAGCGGCTGGCCGAAGTCGGGGTGAACCTCGATCACGAACGCCTGCTGGTACAGATCGGTTCGCCCGAGGGCGTGGTCGGCGACGCCCTGCGCCAGTCCGGTGGCGATCTGCTGGTGCTCGGCACGCATGCGCGCGAGGGCGTTTCGCGTTTCTTCCTGGGCAGCGTGGCCAACCGCCTGCTGGCGACGATCGACAGCGACGCGCTGATCGTTCCGCCAGCCGCCTGAGGGTGTCGGGTCAGGCCGCTTCGGCCTGACCCAGCGGCAGGTCCGCCTGCAGGGCGCTGGCGATGATCGCCTGGCTGTGGCGCGCCAGTTCGTTGCGGCTGCGCGCGGCACTGGGGATCGGCTCGAGGAGACGGATCTCGACTTCGCCCGCTGGGCTGGAAAGCAGGCGCAGTAGGTGCGAAAGCATGTCGTCGTCGCCGATGAACGGCGCCACCGGGCAGGGCTGGCCGGCGCGCAGGTAGCGGATGGCCACGGGCTGCAGGGCGACGCCGCTGTCGATGGCGCTGCTCAGCAGGCGGCCATGGAAGGTGCGCACGGCCAGGCCGTCGGTGGTGGTGCCCTCGGGGAATATCAGCAGGTTGTGACCCTGCTGCAGGTGACGACCGATCTGCTGGCCGATCAGGTTGCTGTCGCCCGAGCCACGGCGGATGAACAGGGTGCCGGCCTTGTGTGCCAGCCAGCCGGCCACCGGCCAGGCACGCACTTCCGCCTTGGACAGGAAGGAAATCGGCTGCAGGGCGCCGAGTAGCGGGATGTCGGTCCAGGACACGTGGTTGGCCACCCACAGCATCGGCTGCGCAGGCAGCTCGCCGGCGACCGTCACGCGAAAGGGCAGGGCGCCGCCCAGGCGCGCGAGAAACCAGCGGGTCAGGCGTTGGCGCAAGGGCATCAGGTCATGCCGGGCGACGCGCTCGCACAGGCTGACGACGCCGGCCAGCAGTGCGCCGAAGGCGATCACCAGGGCCAGATGAAAGAGGCGCAGGGAAAGACGCAGTTTGGCCATCGAGGCCTCCGCTTGAAAACGAGTGCCGGCATTATCCACGGATGACGGCGTTTGGCGATGGCCGGCCGGATTGTCTGCCGGCGACGGCGGGCAGGGCGCGCCGCCGCCAGCGCGTTTCAGACCGCGGCCTTGAAGTGGCGAGCGTAGCGCGGGCACAGCTCGTCGCGCTTGAGCAGGATGAACACGTCGGCCACCTGGAAGTCGCGGTCCCAGCAGGGCTCGCCGCAGATCTTCGCGCCCAGGCGCATGTAGGCCTTGAGCAGCGGCGGCATCTCGGCGATGACGTTGCCCGGCAGGTCCAGCTGCGGCAGCGGGTGCTTGGGTTCGGCGCGCAGGTGCTCGGTGCACAGGTAGCGCTCGCGCAGGCGTTGCATGATCGCCTGCGCCTGGATGCCGCCGTCCTGCATGGGAATGCTGGCGCAGCCCATCAGGTAGCGATAGCCGCCCTCGTTGAGGACCTCGGCCAGCTCACCCCAGAGCACGGCGATGGTGGCGCCGTTGCGGTAGGCGCTGTCGACGCAGGTGCGGCCGATCTCCAGTACCGGACCTTCCAGCCTGGTCAGGCCGTGCAGGGCGAATTCTTCCTCGCTGTAATAGCGGCCCAGGCCGGCAGCGGCCTGGTGATCGAGCAGGCGGGTGGTGGCCACCAGCTCGCCGCTCTGCATGTCGCGCACACCGATATGGCGGCAGTGAATGTCGTAGTCGTCCATGTCCAGACCCAGTTCGGCACCGTTGAGCTTGGCGTCGAATTCCGCGCTGAACACGCGGTAGCGCAAGGCCTGAGCTTCACGCAGGGCGGCGGGGCCTTGCAGGCGTTCGGCCTGCAGACGGCGAGCGGTTTGAGTCATGCCTGATCCTCCGTGTGCCGGCTGGCTACTTGCAGCCGGTCGATCTTGTTGGGCAAGCTCAGGCTAGGTCGGTGTGGTGTCATCACCGTGACGCTTTTTTGATGCTTATGTGACGGCGCCCGAGGCGCTGCGAAGGAGATCTGCGATGCCCTGGTCGAGCCTGTTTCAGCCTGTCGAGCGTCTGTCTGCGGAGCAGGGCCTGGAGGACTGGTATGGCCGCTTGCTGGCCAGCCTGGGGGGGACGCCGGCTCCGTTCGAGCTGGCGCTGGTCGGCGGCCTGCGCGCGGCCACGCCGGGCCTGGCCTTTCTTGCCGGCTACCAGGCGGCGCTGCGGGTGCTCTGGCCCGCAGCGCCGTGGACGGCCGGCGCCCTGTGCGTGACGGAGAACCGCAGCACCCGTCCGGCGGACATGAGCACGCGCATCTACGGCCTGTACGTCAGTGGCCGCAAGGACTTCGTCACCGCCGCCGAGTGCGCCGACTGGTTGCTGGTGGCCGCTCGCGAGGAGGCGGCGGACGAGTCGCCGCGCCTGGCCCTCGGCGTGGTTCGCCAGGGCGCACCGGGTGTACGCATCGAAGCCTTGCCGGCGCTGCCGCTGATGCCCGACATCGGTCATGCCCGCCTGCACCTGGATCAGGCGCAGGGCGAGCGTCTGGCCGGCGATGGCTGGGACGACTACGTCAAACCCTTCCGCACCCTGGAGGATCTGCACGTGCTGACCGCCGTGACCGCGTGGCTGTCCGGCGTGGGGCGTGAATGCGCCTGGCCCGAACCCCTGCTGTTGCGTCTGCAGGCCTTGCTGGCCGGTTGCGCCGAGGTGGCGCGGCAGGCGCCCAATGCGGCCACTACGCACCTGTTGCTGGCCGGCCTGTTCGCCGAGCAGCAGGCATTGGCCGGCGAACTGGATGCGGCGCTGGCCGCCGGCCCGGCGCACTGGGCCGGGCTGTGGCAGCGCGACCAGGGCCTGCTGCGCATTGCCGAGGCGGCGCGCAGCAAGCGCCTGGAGAAAGCGCGACGGATTGTCGCCGGCTGTTGATCCATATCAGTGCCGGCCCCTGGGCATGGGATTAATGTGGCCTCGCGTTTTTCCCGAGAGGTTTCCATGCGCCGCGAGCCCATCGTGCTGTTCGATAACGGCAGCCACCAATGCCTGATGTTCGATGACCTGGTCAGCGGCGAGGGCGTGCAATCCAACCAGTTCCTGATCACCGACAACGAGCAGTACCTGCTGCTCGATCCGGGCGGTGACCTGACGTACACCCCCTTGTCGCTGGAGCTGTCCAAGCACATCAGCGTGCAGGACCTGACCTACATCTTCGCCTCGCACCAGGACCCGGACATCATCGCGTCCCTGGACAAGTGGCTGCTGCACACCAGCGCACGGGTCATCTGCTCCAAGCTGTGGGCCCGCTTCCTGCCGCACCTGACGGCCAATTACCTGGCCCTGAGCCGTGGCATCAATACCTACGACCGCATCATCGCGTTGCCGGACCGTGGCCAGAGCATCCCGCTGGGCAAGTGCAAGCTCAAGGCGGTGCCCGCGCACTTCCTCCACTCGGTGGGCAACTTCCAGCTGTATGACCCGGTGAGCAAGATCCTATTCTCCGGCGACATGGGCGCGTCGATGGTCGACGACGCCACGCCGGTGCGTGACTTCGTCAACCATGTGCCGAACATGGAGGGCTTCCACCGTCGCTACATGGCCGGCAACAAGGCCTGTCGCCTGTGGGCGGCGATGGTGCGCGAGATGGATGTGGCGATGATCGTGCCGCAGCACGGCCGGCCTTTCGTGGGGGCGGAGATGATCAGCGCCTTCCTCTACTGGATCGAGAACCTCGAGTGTGGCCTCGACCTGATGGGCCCCGAGGATTACTGCCTGCCCCGATGAGTACAGCAGATGGCGCAATAGGCGCTTCAAGCTGTCGTGGCCGGCATGCTAGGGTGCGCCTCGGTCATTAAACCGAGGCCCGCCATGTCGATCCGTTCTCTTCGCCGCCTGAGCCTGACGCTCGGCTTCAGCCTGCTTGCCGGCGCCGCCCACGCGGAAAACTGGCCGCAACCCGACTGGCAGGTGCAGTCTGCGGCGCAGACGCCAGCCCTCGCCGAGCTGGAGCGCTATGCCTTCCCCGAACGTGACGATGCCCAGCGCACGGGCATTCGTACCGACGCGCTGCTGGTGGTGCGCGATGGCCGCATCGTCTACGAGCGCTATGCCGAACCGACCACGGCGCAGACCGCGCACCTGAGCTGGTCGATGGCCAAGAGCGTCTTCGCCACCGTGCTCGGCGTGGCCTATGGCGAGGGACGCTTCAGGCTCGATGCAGCGGCCGCGCAGTACTACCCGGCGATGGCCGAGCACCCGCAGATCAAGATGGGACACCTGCTCAACTGGGCCTCGGGTCTGGACTGGCAGGAGGACTACGAATACGCGCCGCTGAAGTCGTCGGTGGTGGCCATGCTCTACACCCGGGGGCGTGGCGACATGGCTGCGTTCGCCGCTGCGCATGCGGCCGACGCCGCGCCCGGTACGCGCTTCCGCTATTCCAGCGGCGACAGCAATGTCCTGGCCGCCACCCTGCGCGGCATGCTCGGGCAGCAGGCCTACGCCGACTATCCCTGGACCGCGCTGTTCGAGCCGCTGGGCATCACCAGCGCGGCATGGGAACGCGATGCCAGCGGGACCTTCATCGCCTCGTCCTACGCCTACATGACCGCCCGTGACCTGGCGCGCATCGGCCTGCTCATGCAGCGCGGCGGGCGCTGGGGCGAACGGCAGCTGCTGCCGTCGGCCTGGGTCGATTTCGTTTCCACGCCCTTCGCCGCCTACATGGCGCAGGGGGTCGCTCCGGGTGATGCCGTACCCGGCGGTCAGTGGTGGCTCAATCCCGAGCTGCCGGGCCGACCGCGACCGTGGCCGGACGCGCCGAGCGATACGCTCGCCGCGCTGGGGCACTGGGGGCAGGGCCTGTACGTGATGCCGAAGGAGAACCTGGTGGTGGTGCGCTATGCCGATGACCGCGACGGCAGCTTCCAGCACAACGAATTGCTCAAGCGCGTGCAGGCGGCCTTCGCCGCGGAGGTACAGCCATGATCCGTCGTCATCCGCTGCTCAGCGTGCTGGCCCTGCTGCTCCTCGTGCTGCTGGCCTGGGCCTGGGCGAATCGCCAGCACCTGGCGGCCTTCCCCGACATCATCGGCGCCTACACGGCCAAGGAGTACTGCTCCTGTCGTTACGTCAGCGGCAACCCGGCGGCCTATTGCGAAGGCTACGTGCAGCAGTACGTGCCGATCAGCAGTCTGCTCGACGACGAAGACGCCAGACGCGTGACCGCCAGCGGCCTGGGCCGTACCCACAGCGCCGCGTGGCTGGGCGCGCGCCAGGGCTGCCAGCTGCTGCCGAACGAGTGACGCCTGACGGCGCGCTCCAGGGGCTGCGCCAGCGGGCGGCGAGGCGCGGGCGTGCGGGCTTTGCAAGGCGGCCCATGGCGGCTATCGTGGCCGACCGGTCATGCCGTTTTCCGAGCCCTCATGCGCCATTCGCCGTTCTCCTCATTGCCTGTCGTCACCGCCTGTAACGGGGCGCTGCGGGCGTTCCTCTTGCCACAGGGGCCAAGCATCCTGCCCTGCGGCCAGGTGTGCTGAGCGTGGCGTCGCGCGGCACCATCTACCCCTGGCGGGCGGGCAACCGTTTCGAACTGCTGCTCGATGGCGCGGTGTTCTTCCCGCGCATGCTGGCCGCGATCGCCGCGGCCGCGCAGCAGGTGGAGGTGGAGCTGTACCTGATCGAGGATGGCCAGTGCAGCGAGCGCCTGGTCGATGCGCTGTGCCGGGCCGCTGCCCGTGGCGTGCGGGTGCGCGGCCTGTTCGATGCCTACGGTGCGGCGGGACTGGCAGCGCCGGCGCGTGAGCGCCTGCTGGCGGCTGGGGTGGAACTGCGCTGGTACAACCCGCTGCGCTGGCGTCGTGGCGTGCGCAACTTTCATCGGGATCATCGCAAGCTGGTGCTGGTGGATGGCCGCCTGGCCTATGTCGGTGGCACGGGCGCCACCGACGAATTCTGGTTGCCCAGCGAGTCGCGCAGCCCCTGGCACGAAGTCATGGTGGAGATCGAAGGGCCGCTGGTAGGCGACTGGCAGCAGTTGTTCGAGCACCAGTGGCGGGCGCGCTTCGCCTGGCGTCCGCGGCACCAGCCGCTGGCGCTGAGTCTGCCGGACTGCCCGCCGGCGGGGCTCGGCCTGGGCCGCGTGGCCTACGCCGATGCCGCCCAGCACCGTGACATTCTGCTGTCCCTGCTACGGGCGCTGCGAGGGGCCCGCCAGCGCGTCTGGCTGGCCACGCCGTACTTCCTGCCCACCTGGAAGATTCGCCGAGCGCTGCGTCGGGCGGCGGCGCGCGGCGTCGAGGTGCGTCTGCTGCTGGCCGGCCGCCACACCGATCACCCGCCGGTGCGCTTCGCCGGCCAGCGCTACTACCCCAAGCTGCTCAAGGCAGGCGTGCGCATCTTCGAATACCAGCCCCGTTTCCTGCACCTGAAGATGGTCCTGGTGGACGACTGGGTCAGTGTCGGATCGTGCAACTTCGATCACTGGAACCTGCGTTTCAACCTCGACGCCAACGTCGAGGCACTCGATCCGGGCTTCACCCAGGCGGTGGCGGCGTGCTTCATCGAGGATTTCGCCGTCAGCCGCGAGATCACCCTCGACGACTGGCAGCAGAGGCCCTGGTGGCGCCGCGCCCAGCAACGCCTGTGGGGCTGGCTGGATCGGCTGGCGGTGAACCTGCTGGACCGCTGGCGCTGAAGCGCTTCAGCGCGTGCTGACGTTTCGCCCGAACACACCGAAGAACAGCAGGTGCAGGCCCACCGGCAGCAACAGCCAGCGATAGGGGGTATCGGCCTGCCAAAGCTGGTACAGCGCGAGCGGATGGGCGAGCAGCAGCAGCCACCAGCTCAGCGTTGCCAGGTGCTTGAGCCACGCCTGGCGCTGTTCGTTGCGAAAGTTGAGCAGGCCGAACGCGCCGGGCAGGAAGGCGAAGATCGCGCCCATGGCGAGGGCCAGCGAGGCGCAGAGTTTCAGCAGTATCTCCATGAATCGTGTCGCTCCCGTGATGCGTAGGTGCGCAGCATGCCTGCTCGGCCGCCCGGGGGAAAGTTCCCCGTCCCCTTGATGGTCCGTCATTCATCGCGCTTGGGTCGCCGCGCGCAGGCCCGGTGCAGGGCGCCATTCATCCTTTCGAGCGACAGATGAAATCCCTCCTTGGTGCGCTTAACCGGGTCGCGGTCGCTGCGTAGGGTTCCCTGCAGCTGTACCCCACTTCAGGAGACCCGCATGACAAGAACAACAGGGCCCGGACTATTCCAGCCGCACACCTTGGCTTTGGCCGTCGCCGTCGGTTTCGCCGCGCAGGCGCAGGCCGTCACCTTCAACATCGGCGAGATCGAAGGGCAGTTCGACAGCTCGCTGTCGATCGGCGCCAGTTGGTCGATGCGCAGCCCGGACCGCGACTTGATCGGACCGAACAACGGCGGTCAGGGGCAGGCGCAGACCGGCGACGACGGTCGCCTGAACTTCAAGAAGGGCGAGACCTTCTCGAAGATCTTCAAGGGCACCCATGACCTGGAGCTGCGCTATCGCGACACCGGCGTCTTCGTGCGTGGCAAGTACTGGTACGACTTCGAACTCAAGGACGAGAGCCGTCTGTTCAAGGACATCGACGAGCACAACCGCAAGGAAGGCGCCAAGTCCGCCGGCGCCGAGATTCTCGACGCCTTCGTCTACCACAACTACACGATCGGTGACCTGCCTGGCACCGTGCGGCTCGGCAAGCAGGTGGTGAGCTGGGGTGAGAGCACCTTCATCGGCAACAGCATCAACTCGATCAACCCCATCGACGTGGCCGCCTTCCGCCGGCCAGGGGCCGAGCTCAAGGAAGGCCTGATCCCGGTCAACATGTTCTACCTGTCGCAGAGCCTGAGCGACCAACTGAGCATGGAGGCGTTCTACCAGCTGGAGTGGGACCAGACGGTGATCGACAACTGCGGCACCTTCTTCTCCACCGCCGACGTCGCCGCCGACGGTTGCGACAGCGGCTATCACATCGGTTCGCCGGCCATCGCGCCGCTGCAACCGGTGGCAGCGGCCTTCGGCCAGGGTTTCCAGGTGGATTCCGAAGGGGTGATTCTGCCGCGTGCGGGGGATCGCGATGCGCGTGACAGTGGCCAGTGGGGCGTGGCCCTGCGCTGGCTGGGTGACGAGACCGAGTACGGCGCGTACTTCATGAACTATCACAGCCGCACACCCATCGTCGGCACACAGAATGCCAGCCTGGCGACGCTGGCCGCGCTGCCCAACATCATCGCCACCGCCAATGGCATCTCTCCCGGTTCGGGGGCTGGTCTCGCGCAGAGCGTGATGCTGGGCAACGGCAAGTACTTCCTGGAGTACCCGGAAGACATTCGCCTCTACGGCCTGAGCTTCGCCACCACCCTGCCGACCGGCACCGCCTGGAGTGGCGAGGTCAGCTATCGGCCGAACATGCCGCTGCAGATCAACACCACCGACATGACCCTGAGCCTGCTCAACCCCATCGCGCCCGGCACCGCGCCGGTCTCGGCCGGGGCAGGGCAGGACAACATCGGTTACCGGCGCAAGGAGGTCACCCAGCTACAGACCACCTTCACCCACTTCTTCGATCAGGTGATGGGCGCCGGACGCTTCACCCTGGTGGGCGAGGTCGGCATGGCCCACGTCGGTGGTCTGGAGAGCCGCGAAGACCTGCGCTACGGGCGTGACTCGCTGTTCGGCGCCTACGGTTTCCGTGGCGACACCCATGGCTTCGTCACCCGCACCTCCTGGGGCTACCGCGTGCGCGGCATCTGGGAGTACAGCAACGCCATCGCCGGGGTGAACCTCAAGCCGAACATCTCCTGGTCGCATGACGTCGACGGCTACGGCCCCAACGGCCTGTTCAACGAGGGTGCCAAGGCCGTGAGCATCGGTATCGACGCCGACTACCGCAATACCTACACCGCCAGCCTGTCGTACACCGACTTCTTCGGCGGGGATTACAACGTCGCGGTGGACCGCGACTTCCTGGCGCTCAGCTTCGGCGTGAGCTTCTAGGCCATCAGGATCAGTTGAGGAATGCAGATGAATACAACCCTGAAGATGCTCGGCGCACTTTCCCTGAGCCTGCTGGCCGGCAGCGTGCTGGCGGCGGTCAGTGCGGATGAGGCGGCCAAGCTCGGTAGCAGCCTGACGCCGCTGGGCGCGGAGATGGCCGGCAACGCCGCCGGCAGCATCCCCGCCTGGAACGGTGGCCTGGCCAGCGATGCCGGGCAGGTCGACGCGAACGGTTTTCTCAGTGACCCCTACGCCAGCGAGCAGCCGCTGTTCACCATCACCGCGCAGAACCTCGAGCAGTACCGTGAGCAGCTGTCTGCCGGGCAACTGGCGATGTTCAAGCGCTACCCGGAAAGCTACCGCATGGCGGTGTACCCGACCCACCGCAGCTCGGCGCTGCCCGACAGCATCTACGCCGCTGCCAGGACCAGCGCGCTGAAGACCGGCCTGCGCGATGGCGGCAACGGCCTGGTCAATTTCACCGACAGCCGCTACTACGCCTTCCCGATCCCGCAGAACGGTCTGGAAGTGGTGTGGAACCACATCACCCGCTATCGCGGCGGCAACCTCAAGCGCAGCATCGTGCAGGCGTCGCCGCAGACCAACGGGGCCTACACCCTGGTGCATTTCGAGGACGAGGTGGCCTTCCCCGAGAATATCCCGGACATCGACCCGGACAAGGCGGAGAACGCGCTGCTGTTCTTCAAGCAGCGGGTCACCGCGCCGTCGCGCCTGGCCGGTAACGTGCTGTTGGTGCACGACTCGCTGGATCAGGTGAAGGAACCACGCATGGCCTGGCTGTACAACGCCGGACAGCGTCGTGTGCGGCGGGCGCCGCAGGTGGCGTACGACGGTCCGGGTACTGCCGCTGACGGCCTGCGTACCTCGGACAACTTCGACATGTTCAACGGTGCACCGGATCGTTACGACTGGAAACTGGTGGGCAAGCGCGAAATGCTGATCCCCTACAACAACTACCGCGTGGCCACGCCCCAGGTGAAGTACGAGGACATCCTCAAGGCCGGCCATGTCAATCAGGACCTGATCCGCTACGAGCTGCACCGGGTCTGGGAAGTGGAGGCGACGCTCAAGGCGGGCGAGCGCAACATCTACGCCAAGCGCCGCTTCTACGTGGACGAGGACTCCTGGCAGATCGCCCTGTCCGAGCACTACGACGGGCGTGGCCAGCTGTGGCGCGTCGGTGAGGCCATGCTCATGCAGCACTATGCGCAGAAGGTTCCGGTCTACGCGTTCGAGGCGCTGTACGACATCATCGCCGGGCGCTACATCGCCATCGGCATGGCCAACGAGGAGAAGACCGCGGTGCAGTACGGCACCCAGGCCTCGGCCAAGGACTTCACGCCTGCGGCCCTGCGTAACGCCGGCGTGCGCTGAGCGGGACTGCCTTGAGCGAGCCGGTGTCACTGCCCGTGACACCGGCTTTTTTTGCATGGGCCACGGTTGCGTGAATCTCGCCCCATAAGCGTCATGGGGTGGCCAAGGCAGATGGGCGGGGTACCATCTGCGAGTGGTTCAACAATGACAACAGAGAGAACCGCTGCCATGCCTACCCTCGCCATCGCCCGTCAGGGTGCGCTGCAGGCGCGACCTGTCGACCTGCCCCGGCTGCCACCTTGCGTGGTGCCTCGTCCCGCCCTGGTGCAACGCCTGCTGGCCAGTGAATCGCGCCTGCGCCTGCTGTGCGCCCCGGCTGGTGCGGGCAAGAGCGTGTTGCTCGGCCAGTGCGCGCGTATGACACCCGCCACGATCGAACCGCTCTGGCTCGACCTGGGCGGCCGTGCGCTGAGCGCCGCGCAACTGTGCAAGCGCCTGGCTGCGGCCCTGCAGCAGCCGTTGGCGGCCGACGAGCACAGCGAAGCCGCGTTGCTCGAGCTGTTGCACCAGCGCAGCGGCCGCCTGTGGATATTCATCGACGATTACCCGCGCGCCGAGGATGGCGAACTCGATGCCTGCCTCGACCGGCTGTTCGCCGCCGCGCCCGCGCAGGTGACCTGGTGGGTCGCGTGCCGCCGCACCCCGGGCTGGAACCTGCCGCGCCTGCTGTTGCAGGGTGACCTGCTCGAGCTGCAGGGCGAGGATCTGGCGCTGGATGGCGAAGCCCTGGACGAGTTGCTGGCGACCCTGCAGTTGCCACTGCCCGACGACCTGCGCCAGGCCCTGCTGCAGTTCAGCGAAGGCTGGCTGGCGGCGATTCGCCTGCTGCTGCTCGATGCCGATGAAGCAGCGCTCCGCCAGCGCCTGCAGTCGGGGTGTCCGCTGCTGCGCGACTACGTGCAGCGCGAGGTGCTCGCCGAGCTGGACGAGGAGCTGCTCGGTGATCTGCACGCCCTGGCACTGTTGCCGCGCTTCTCCGCCTCGCTCTGCGAACACCTGCTGGAGGGGCGCGGCAGCGACCTGCTGCACGGGTTGCTGCGGCGCCAGCTGTTCCTGCGCAGCCTGGACAGCAGCGGTAGCTGGTTTCGCCTCTGGCACCCGCTGGCGCAGGTGCTGCAGCAGTTGCCGGGCGCTCCGCCGTCGGCCTCGGTTCATGTGCGGGCCTGCCAGTGGTTCGCCCTGCATGGCGACATTCGCGAGGCGGTCGAGCACGCGCTGCAGGCCGGGCAGATCGAAGTGGCGGTCAACTACCTGCAGCGCTTCAGCCAGGAGCAGCTGCTGCAGGGGCACTCGGTCGCGCAGTTCCTGCAGTGGCGCGAGGAGCTGCCGGCCTGGTTGTTCGCCAGTTCGCCGCGGCTGATCGTGCTGCAGGCCTGGGCGCTGATCATCTGCGCACGCTTCGACGAGGCCGCTGAGTGTACCCAGGCGCTGACGCATTTCCTGCCGCAGCCCGATGCTCGGCGCCAGCGCAAGCTGCTGGCCCAGTGGCAGGCCCTCAGTGGCGTGCTGGCGCGCCAGTGTGGCCGCCGCGACGCCCGCCAGCACTGCCTGGAGGCGTTGCAGGCGCTGGACGAGAGCGGCTGGTCGCAGCGCATCCTGTGCTACCAGGCGCTGGCCCAGCAGTATCTTGCGGAGAATGCCCTGGACCAGGCGCAGCAAGCGCTGGACGAAGGCCTGCGCCTGGCGCGGCTGCATGGCAGCCTGATCTACGAGGCACTGCTCAACACCGATCACTGCCTGCTGCTGGAAATGCAGGGCGAGGCCGGGCGCGCCGCGGAGCTGGCCGAGCAATCGCTGGCGCTGCTGCGTGACGGCTTCAGTCACAGCCCGGTGGTCGGGCGTCTGCTGCTGTTGCGGGCCAGCCTGCTGGCGCGCCAGGGCCTCGAGGAGGCCGCACAGCTCGCCTACCGCCACGGGCTGCAGGAGGCCGAGTATTGCGGGGACGCCTACACCATTTCCGGTTATCTGGGCTTGCTGGAGCTGGCCGAGTCGCGCGGCGACCTGGAAGAGGCCTACCAGTGGTTACAGAAGGCCGAGCGGGCCATGCAGTGGTCGCATGTGCCCGAGGTGCGCTATCGCGGCGTGCTGCAGTTGCAGAGTGGCCGCCTGCTGTTGCGCCAGGACCAGGTCGGCAGGGCACGCGAGGTGTTCACCCAGACCTTGCAGCAGCTGCAGCAACGCCAGCAGCTGGCGCCTTCCGGCTTCTACGATCTGCTGCCGCGCCTGCGTCTGCACCTGGCGGTCAGCGACCTGTTGCTCGGCCATCGGGCCGCCGCCGAGCATGCGCTGCGCCTGCTGCTCGACGAATGCCAGCTGTCCGGCCACCGCAGCCTGGCCTGCGAGTGCCGGATCGCCCTGGTGGAGTGCCTGCTGCACCAGCAGCAGGAGAGTGCGGCCGAGGCCCTGCTGCGGGTCGTGATCGATGAGGCGCGACAACTGCGTCTGCTACGGCCGTTGCAGGAACTGCAGCAGCGTCAGGCGCAATGGCTCGAGCGGGTGTTGCCGGGGGAGGCGGGCAGCAGCCTGTATCAGCGCCTGTTCGAGCCGGCACCTGCGGTCGATGAGCCGGCCAGTGCCGGAACCGCGCTGCTCAGCTCGCGCGAGCTGGCGGTGCTGCAGCTGATCGCCCAGGGACTGTCGAACCAGGAGATCGCCGATCGCCTGTTCATCTCGCTGCACACGGTCAAGACCCATGCCCGGCGGATCAACGTCAAGCTTGGCGTGCAACGACGCACGCAGGCCGTGGCGATGGCCAAGGCGCAGGGGCTGATGGGCGATTGAGTTCGGCACAGCCTGCTGCGCTAGAAGCAGGCTCGCAATGCTCCAGCTCGCGAGGCGTCGGGGGCGCCGATCGCGAGCCGGAACCAGGCTGAAGGCTCAGCCGATGAAGTAGAAGGCGCCGCAGATCACCACGCCCGAGTACAGCAGCATGATCAGGCAGTAGCCCATGATGTCACGGGCGCCGAGGCCGACGATGCCGAGCAGCGGCAGGGCCCAGAACGGCTGGATCATGTTGGTCCAGGCATCGCCCCAGGCGATCGCCATGGCGGTCACGGTCGGGGATACGCCCAGGGCCTGGGCGGCCGGCAGCATGATCGGTCCCTGCACGGCCCACTGGCCACCGCCGGACGGCACGAACACGTTGACCACGCCCGCGCTGAGGAAGGCCAGCAGCGGGAAGGTGTCGGCCGACGACCAGGAGATGAAGGTCTCGGTGATCTGCCGGCCAAGGGAGATACCGTCGGCATTGGCACCCATCATCATGCCCATGATCCCGGCGTAGAAGGGGAACAGCAGGACGATGCCGCCGATGCCGCGCACGCTCTCATCCACGGCGCGCATGTAGCGCTCCGGGGTGCCGTGCATCAGCAGGCCGCAGAACAGGAAGATCGCGATCACCACGTCCAGGCCGAGGACGAAGCCCTTGTTGGCGAAGTGGTTGAACAGGTAGATGCCCGCCATGGCCACCAGGGCCAGGCCGAGAATGCGGCTGTCGTCCAGGCGCTGTGCCGGGGTTTCACGCGCCGGCAGTTCTGCACGGGATTCCACCAGCTTGGCCGGGTCGGCCACCTTGGCCCCCTGGCGCGGGTGCATGGCGCGGTTGAGCAGCGGCAGGCCGATCACCAGCAGGGCGACGATGGTCAGGTTCAGCGGGCTGAACAGGGTCTCGGCGATGCCCACCGGCTCGGTCAGGATGCCGGCGGTAATCCGCGCCAGGTCCGGTCCACCCGTGGCCATCGACAGCGGGATCGAGCCGGCCAGACCGCCGTGCCAGACCAGGAAGCCCGAGTAGGCCGAGGCCACCAGCAGCGGGTAGTCGACGCCATCCACCTTGCGCGCCAGGGCGCGGGCGAACACGGCGCCGATCACCAGGCCGAAACCCCAGTTGACCCAGCAGCCGAGCAGCGCCACCAGGGTGACCATGACGATTGCCTGTCCTGGTGTGCGGGCGACGCCGGCCAGACGGTCGAGCTGGCGGTTGATGATCGGGGCGCTGGCCAGGGCGTGGCCGGTGACGAAGATCAGGGCCATCTGCATGGCGAAGCCGAGCAGGGTCCAGAAGCCGCCGCTCCAGTGTTGCACCATGGCCGGCAGCGACTGGCCGGTAGAGAAGATGCCGGCCAGCAGCACGCCCAGGGTGAGCAATGCGGAGAACACGAAAGGTGAGGGCAGGTACTTCTGTACCAGGCTCACGCTCATGCGAGTGAGGGTGTTGAACATGGGAGACGCCTCTTTCTTATGGTTGTGTAAGAGCCTGTTGAAAACCTGCTGCGCGTCGGGCCTGCGGGCTTAGAACCTGCTCAGAATGCTCATCTACTGCTCGTAAACTCCGCTTCTTCGCCTGTTTTGCCTTGCATGCCTCCCGCTCGCGAGGCTTCGAACATGTTCTGGGGCTTTGACCAGGCACTCTGGGGTTGGCTTCGCCTGGGCGTTGCAGTGGATATGACAAAGCCCGGCACAAGGCCGAGCTGTTTGACGTAGCCCGGATGCAGGCCGGGAGGTCCTCCCCGGATCGCATCCGGGCCACGCTGTTGCAGTCTGCGGGGTGTGATCCACCCTGCGGGTCAGCGCTCGATGGCCAGCGCCACGCCCTGACCGCCACCGATGCACAGGGTGGCCAGGCCTTTCCTGGCGTCGCGGCGGATCATCTCGTGCAGCAGGCTGACCAGCACGCGGCAACCCGAAGCACCGATGGGGTGGCCAAGGGCGATGGCGCCGCCATTGACGTTGACCTTGTCGGCATCCCAGCCCAGCTCCTGGCCCACCGCCAGCGCCTGTGCAGCGAACGCTTCGTTGGCTTCGATCAGGTCCAGGTCGGCCAGGCTCCAGCCGGCCTTGTCCAGGCAGCGGCGAGTGGCGGATACCGGGGCGATACCCATGATCGCCGGATCGACGCCGGCGTTGGCGTAGCCGGCGATCTTCGCCAGCACCGGCAGCCCCAGTGTCTGCGCCTTGGCGGCGCTCATCAGCAGCACCGCAGCGGCACCGTCGTTGAGGCTGGAGGCATTGCCGGCGGTGACGCTGCCGTCCTTCTTGAAGGCGGGCTTGAGCTTGGCCAGGCTGTCGGCGGTGGTCCCGGCGCGTGGCTGCTCGTCACGGGCGAAGGCGAGCGGGTCGCCCTTGCGCTGCGGGATCAGCACCGGGGTGATCTCGGCATCGAAACGACCGGCTTCGATGGCGGCCACGGCTTTCTGTTGCGAGGCGGCGGCGAAGGCATCCTGGGCTTCACGGCGGATAGCGTACTTCTCCACCAGGTTCTCGGCAGTGATACCCATGTGGTAGTCGTTGAAGGCGTCCCACAGGCCGTCGACGATCATGCTGTCGAGCATCTGCGCATGGCCCATGCGCAGGCCGGTACGGGCCTTGGGCAATACGTAGGGCGACAGGCTCATGTTCTCCATGCCGCCGGCGATCACCACCTCGGCGTCGCCGCAGCGGATGGCCTGGGTCGCCAGGTGCAGGGCTTTCAGGCCCGAGCCGCAGACCTTGTTCAGGGTCATCGCCGGCACGGCGTGCGGCAGGCCGGCGCGGATCGCAGCCTGGCGCGCGGGGTTCTGCCCGGAACCTGCGGTGAGCACCTGGCCGAGGATCACCTCATCGACCTGGGCGGCGTCGAGGCCGGTCTGCTCCAGCAGGCGCCTGATGACGATGGCGCCGAGCTCGGGGGCGGGGACCTCGGCCAGGCTGCCCTGGAAACTGCCGATCGCGGTACGGGTGGCGGCGACGATGACGACGTCTTGCATGGGGTGACTCCTCTCGGCTGATGGGCCGCGTAGCGTGGGAGGGGCTGAGCCGCGACGAGACAGGCTCGCCGCTGAAGTGCCTCCCGCCATGTAGAAAAACGTTCCGTAGACGCCGTGCGTGGTGGCGCCTACGGAACGGTAGACAACTTAGAAGCTCATTTCCGGCACGTGTTCGGGGACGATCAGCTTGCCGGCGGTCTTGGCGACGATTTCCTCGACGCTGACCCCCGGGGCACGTTCGCGCAGGACGAACGCGTTGTCCTCGATCTCCAGGTAGGCCAGGTCGGTCAGCACCTTGCGGATGCAGCCGCAACCGGTCAGCGGCAGGCTGCAGTGTTCCAGCAGCTTGGACTCGCCGTCCTTGGAGGCGTGGGTCATGGTGACGATGATGTTGTCGGCACCGGCCACCAGGTCCATGGCGCCGCCCATGCCCTTGACCAGCTTACCGGGGATCATCCATGAGGCGATGTTGCCGCGCACGTCTACCTCGAAGGCGCCGAGCACGGTGAGGTCGACATGGCCGCCACGGATCATGGCGAAGGATTGCGCCGAGTCGAAGATCGCCGCGCCCTTGACGGCGGTGACCGTCTGCTTGCCGGCATTGATCATGTCGGCGTCGACTTCGTCCTCGCTCGGAAAGGCGCCCATGCCGAGCAGACCGTTTTCCGATTGCAGCATCACCTGCATGCCCTCGGGCACGTAGTTGGCCACCAGGGTGGGAATGCCGATGCCCAGGTTGACGTAGAAACCATCCTGCAGCTCGCGGGCGACGCGCTGGGCCATTTGTTCACGGGTTAGTGCCATGCTCTTATCCTCTTGGCGGCTGCTGAAGAACTGCCTGCGTGGCCGACGGCGTTGAAAACGGGCTCAAGGTGCTGATTCACTGCGCGTGACCTGCGCTTGTCCGCCTGTTCCTGCCTTGTCTCGGCCGCCTCGCTGACGTCGTTCAGCAACCTGCTAGCTGCGCAGGGTGCGTTTTTCGATACGTTTCTCGAAGGTGCCGCAGATCAGCCGGTCGACGTAGATGCCGGGGGTGTGAATCTGCGTCGGGTCGAGTTCGCCGGGTTCCACGATCTCTTCCACCTCGACCACGGTGATGCGTCCGGCACTGGCGACCACCGGGTTGAAGTTCTGCGCGGTGTGGCGGTAGACCACGTTGCCGAAATGGTCGGCCTTCCAGCCCTTGACGATGGCGAAGTCGCCGGTGATGGCCGGTTCGAGGATGTAGTGACGGCCGTCGATCTCGCGCGCTTCCTTGCCCTCGGCGACCGGCGTGCCGTAGCCCGTGGCGGTGAAGAAGGCAGGAATGCCGGCGCCACCGGCGCGCAGCTTCTCGGCCAGGGTGCCTTGCGGGGTGAGTTCGACTTCCAGCTCGCCGCTGAGCAGCTGCTGTTCGAACAGGGCGTTCTCGCCGACGTAGGAGGCGATCATCTTGCGGATCTGCCGGTCTTCCAGCAGCACGCCGAGACCGAAGCCGTCGACACCGCAGTTGTTGGAGACCACGGTGAGGTCGCGCACGCCACGGCGACGGATCTCCGCGATCAGGTTCTCGGGGATGCCGCACAGGCCGAAGCCGCCGGCCAGTACGGTCATGCCGTCCTGCAGGCCGTGCAGGGCTTCTTCATAGCTGCCGACGCGTTTGTCGAGTCCGCTCATTCGAGGCTGCCTCTTGTTGTTGTGGGGCAGGAGCACTGCCAGGCTGTGTCCAAGCTTCATCGCTGCGGGCTTATTTGTTAAGTTTGTTTTTCCTCTTGATTGATCAGGTAAATAAATCAATGACCGTCAAGCAGCTACGCGCCTTTCTCGCCGTGGCGCAGAGCCTGAGCTTCGCCCAGGCCTGCGAGCGCCTGCACCTGTCGCAGCCGGCGCTGAGCCTGGCGATCAAGAACCTGGAACAGTCCCTGGGCGGCCAGTTGCTGGTACGCACCACCCGCAGCGTGGCGCTGACCCCCGAAGGCGAGACCTTGCTGCCGATCGCCGTGCGCCTGCTGGCCGACTGGGACAACGCCGAGGACCTGCTGCGCCAGCACTTCACCCTGCAGATGGGCAAGGTGGCGGTGGCGGCCATGCCGTCGTTCGCCGGCAACCGCCTGCCGGCGGCGTTGCGCGCGTTCCGCGATGCCTATCCGCGGGTCAACGTGGCGGTGCATGACGTGATCAACGAGCAGGTGATGGAGATGGTGCGCGATGGCCGTGTCGAACTGGGTATCGCCTTCGAGCCGGCGACCCTCGACGGCCTGCAGTTCACCGCGCTGTACGACGACCGCTTCGTCGCCGTGGTGCCGGCCGGCAGCGAACTGGCCGGGCAGTCCGCGCTGACCTGGGCGCAGCTGCTGGAGCAGCCCTTCATCACCCTGCAGCGGCCCTCGGCAGTTCGCCTGCTGCTGGAAGACAGCGTGATCGCCCGGCATGGCAAGCTGCCGGTGGCGTTCGAGAGCCACCAGCTGGTGACGGTCGGACGCATGGTCGCCGAAGGCCTGGGCGTCAGCGCGGTGCCGCAGCTGTGTCGGCAGCAGATGGAGGACCTGGGCGCCCGCTGCCTGCCGCTCAGCGAGCCGCAGGTCTCGCGCCGCGTGGGTCTGCTGCACCTGGCCGGGCATCAGCTGTCCAGCGCGGCGCAGGCGTTGAGCGAGGTGCTGATGACGACCGCTCGCTTGGACTGAGATGGGGGAGGGGGTTGTGCATATTTTGTAAGTATCAGGTCGAGACTATTTATATATTTTTAATCTCTATTCGTTGTCTTTAGCATCCCCTTGCCAGTTGCCTGGTCGCTAACAAAAACAATGAATCGAGGCATGAAAATGATACGACCTACCTCGCGCCTGCCCGCACTCCTCGCAGTGGGCAGCTCCCTTGCCTTTCCCGTCGTCGCCAGCGCCGCCTTCTTCGAAGACAGCAAGGCCTCCGTCGAGTTACGCAACTTCTACATGAACCATGACTTTCGCCAGGACGGCGCCAGCCAGTCCAAGCGGGACGAGTGGGCACAAGGGTTTCTGCTCAACTATCAGTCCGGCTTCACCGAGGGGCCGATAGGTTTCGGTGTCGATGCGCTGGGCCTGCTTGGCCTGAAGCTCGACTCCGGTCCTGATCGCCAGGGTACCGGCCTGCTGCCGGTGGGCGACGACAAGGCCCCCGATGATTACAGCCAGTTGGGTTTTACCGCCAAGGCGCGCATCTCCAAGAGCACGCTGCATGTCGGTACCTTGATCCCGAAACTGCCGACGGTCCTGCCCAGTGATTCTCGTCTGCTGCCGCAGACCTTCCGGGGCGCACAGCTGCAATCCCGAGAGATCGACGGGCTGACGCTGGACGTTGGCCAACTGACGCAGAACAGCCTGCGCAACTCCAGTGCCAGTGATGACATGCTGGTCGCCGGCAAGGGCATCCGAGGTGGCCAGGCCAGCGACGAATTCAATTTCGCAGGGGCCAGCTACAAGTGGTCCAAGCAGCTGAGTACCGCCTACAACTACGGGCACCTGGAGCAGAACTACAAACAACACATCGTCAGCCTGCGTCATCACCTGCCCATCAGGGACGGGCATTCGTTCGACAGTGACATTCGCTATGCCCGCTCCACCCATGATGGCAACAGCAACGTCGACAACACGGCCGTCGGTGCCAGGTTCACCTACAACCTCAACAGCCACTCGTTCGGTGTGGCGTATCAGAAGATGAGTGGCGATACGGGCTTTCCGCATATCGAAGGCACCAACTCCTTCCTGGTCAACTACGTGATGATCTCGGCGGATTTCGCCAGCCCCGAGGAGCGCTCCTGGCAGGTGCGTTACGACTACGACTTCGCCGCGCTGGGGCTGCCGGGCCTGACCTTCATGACCCGCTACATCAGCGGCGACAACTTCGAACGCGCCGGCGGTCGTGAGGGCAAGGAGTGGGAGCGCAACACCGACATTGCCTATGTCGTGCAGAACGGCCCGCTGAAGAACTTCGGCGTCAAATGGCGGAACGGTACCTATCGCAGCAACGGCGGTAACGACATCGATCAGAACCGCCTGATCTTCAGCTACACCCTGCCGCTGTTCTGATCCCTTTTCTGCCAGATACCGGGCCCGCTGCGGCCCGGTGCATTCGCGAGGATTCATGCATGAAGACCCACAAGACCCTGTTGCACCTGGCCATCAGCGCCGCGTTGTTCCTGCCGCTCAGCCTCCAGGCCGCCAATACCGCCGACGTCCCCTGCAACACCACTGCCGAGTGTGCCGAGCAGGCCGCCAGGATCGGCGCGAGTACCGACAAACGTGCGCTGAAAGGCGGTGCCTACGAAAGCCAGTTCGCCTGGATGAACCGCATCAACAAGGCCTCCATCGTCATGCTCACCGAGGAGGGCATCGTCAGTGCCCCGCAGGGCAAGCGTATTGCCGGTGGCGTGCAGCATGTCATCGAGCAGGCAGGGCAGGCCGATGGCAAGCGCCCCAGCGATGTGTTGCAGGTCGAGAAGATCATGATCGACAAGATCGGTCCCGAGGCATCGCTGATCCATTCCGGGCGCAGTCGGCAGGACATGTACGCGACCTATCGCCTGGCGGTGCTGCGCGCCCAGGTGCTGGATTTCAGCGACGGACTCAACAGCGTGCGCGAACGCCTGCTGAGAATCGCCGGCGACAATGTCGACACGCTGATTCCTGCCTATACCAACGGTGTGCAGGCCATGCCGATCAGCTACGCGCACTATCTGCTGGCGTTCGAAGCGGCATTCCAGCGTGACGCCCAGCGCATTCACGAACTCTACGGGCGTCTCAACCTCAGCCCGATGGGCACCGCAGTCCTGGCCAACTCGGGCTGGCCGCTCAATCGAGAGCGCCTGGCGAGCCTGCTCGGTTTCGATGGCGTACGCGAAAACTCGCTGGACTCCAGCCAGGTATCGACCTTCGACATCCCGCTGGAGGCTGCCGGTATCGCGTCCTCGTCAGCGATTCGCGTGGGCGCGCTGATCGGTGACATTCATACCCAGTACCACCAGACCCGCCCCTGGTTGCTGCTCGAGGAGGGGGCAACCTATACCAGCAGCGCCATGCCGCAGAAGCGCAACCCGGGCCTGTTGATGCGCACCCGCGAGTCGGCGTCCAACGTCGTCGGACTGGCCGGCGCCACGTCGATCCGTGCGCACAATGTCACGACCGGCATGACCGACTACAAGATCGCGTTCGACGAGCTCGGCCTGTTCGAGTCGGCCACGCAGATGTTCAAGCGTCTGGATTCGGTACTCGATGCCCTGGTGATCAACCCCGAGCGCGCCCTGGAAGAACTGGACAACGATTGGACCACGTCGATGGAACTGGCCGACACTCTCGAGCGTGAGCACAAGGTGCCGTTTCGCATAGGACACAGCTTCGCCTCCATGATCGTCGGGCAGGCGCGCAAGGAAGGCTTGCTGCCGAAGACCTTTCCCTACGCGGATGCGCAGGCGCTGTTCAGCAAGGCGGCGCAGAAGTACAAGTGGCAGGAGCAGCGGTTGCCGCTGAGTGAGTCCGAGTTCCGTGCCACGCTGTCGCCACGCACCATGGTGGAGACCCGCAGGGGCACGGGGGGGCCGCAACCTGCCGAGGTCAAGCGCATGCTCGCGGCGGCGCAGAAGACCCTGAAGAGCGATCAGGGCTGGATGAGCGAGCATCGCCAGCGACTGGTCGATGCGGAGCAGCGTCTGGACAAGGCGTTCGACCGCCTCGCGCGCTGATCGTCTCGGTCCGTGCGCAGGCGTCACCTGCTCCGGCTGGCGGCGCTGCTATCGATGCTCGGTAGCGGCGCCTTGTGGTGCTCGGGGAGCGCCCCGATGGAGCCCAGGAGCAAGCTGTCGACGCAGTTCATGCGGCTGCGTGGCGATGGGGTCAGCTTCACCATCCTGGTAGGCGCCAATGCAGATCTCTACAACCTGCCAGTGGGTCTGAGCCGGGCGGTCATCCTGTTCGGCCCGGCGCCCGACGGGGAGTCGTTCCTGGCCGATGAGCCACTGCTGATGGCGCCTGTCTTTCTTGAACCTGGCGACCCCAGGGTACGCTCCGACATGCCGGCCTGGCAGACGGACGACTGGGCCAGGGGAGCGCGCTCCGGATATGCCCGCAGAGGCGTACGCGCTTTATCGGTTGTCGACGGTCTGTTGCGCTATCTCGCAGATCATCCAGCTCTTGCCGATCTGCAGGTTGTCGACCTGGTCGGCCAGGGGGCCGGGGCCGAACTGCTGCGGCGCCATGCTGCACGCAGTGCCGGAGGTCCAGGTCGGCTCAGGCTGCGCTATCGGCTGCAGCAGGCAAGCGAATAGTCCGCGCGGCAGGGCGTCACTTCTCGTTCAGCGTCAGGGCGCTTCGCTGCTGGCGGTGCCGGCCGAGTACGCACCGAGCCTGCTCGACATTCAGCGCACCGTGGCATTTGCTGATGAACAGACAGGCCACGCAGTTGCCCAGGACATTGGTCAGCGAGCGGCACTTCATCAGGCGTTCGACGCCAATCAGGACACCCAGCAGCTCCAGCGGGGCGAACTGCAGAGCGCTCAGTGTGGCGGTCAGGATGACGAAAGCCGAGCCGGCGACGCTGGTCGCTCCCAACGAGGTGAACAGACTGACGAACAGGAGCAGCAGGAGCTGCTGAGCGCTGAGATCGGTTCCTGCCATCTGTGCGAGAAACATCATGGCCACGCTCAGGTAGAGATTCGAACCGTTGAGGTTGAAGCTGTAGCCGCCGGTCAGCAGCAGGCGTGCGACATGGCTGCTGCACCCAGCCGTTTCGAGTTTCTCGAGCAGCTTCGGCAGAGCCGCTACCGATGAGCCGGTGGCGGCGACCAGCAGCAGTTCTTCTTTGACGTGGAGGATCAGGCGCCACAGGCGCAACCCGAGCAGGCGCAGCGCCAGGCCCATTACCAGAGCGACATACAGGAGGCTGGCCAGGTACAGGGTAGCGATGAACTTCAACAGCGGAATGGCGGCTGTCATGCCGTACTTGCCGATGGTGAAGGCGATGGCCGCGAAGGCGGCCAGTGGGGCGAAGCGCACGATGCCTCGCATCAGTCCGAAGATCAGCGAGACGCCCTGATCCAGGTATCGCTGCAGTGGCGTACCCGCTCGGCCCGAGAGCCCCAGCAGGTAGCCGCAGACCAGCGCGGCAAGCAGCACCTTGAGAATCAGACTCTGCTCGAGCGTCTGCAGCACCAGGGCGGGTAGCTGCGCAATCACGTCCGTACCGGTTTGGCTGTCCACCGCTGTGGGTGACAGGGAGACGCCACCGCTGCCAGGCTGCAACAGCAGCGCCAACAGGATGCCGCAGCTCAGTGACAGCATGGACATCAGCTGCCAGTAGCCCAAGGTCTTCAATGCCAGTGTCGCGCTGCCAGGGTGGCCGACGAGCCTGGCGACGCTGGAACAGAGCAGGATGAACATCACCGGCGGCGTCACCCAGGCAATGATGCCAAGAAACAGCTCGCTGAGCGGTTTCATCTGGATTGCCAGAGCTGGATCGCAGACACCGAGAATACCGCCGAGCAGGACGGCCATCAGCAGCTGAGCAATAGCGGAACGGGCAAGTCGGTGAATCATGACACTCTGTTTTTATCGTTATGGGTGTCTGCTGTGATCGCTCCAGCAGAGGCCTCATCCTACCCCATCGGTCGCGCGATTCGGTATCGTTCGGCCCTGCTGTCCACTCTGTCTCACGGTGAGTCATCTCATGGAGCTTCGTCACCTGCGCTACTTCGTCATGGTTGCCGAGGAGCGTCACTTTACCCGCGCGGCTACGCGCCTGAACATGCAGCAACCGCCGCTGAGCCAGCAGATCCGTGCGTTGGAGGCTGAGCTGGGATTCGAGCTGTTCATCCGCCATGCCAAGGGTGTCGATCTGACGGTGGGCGGCGAGGTCTTCCTGAAGGAAGCACGGGACATCCTCCAGCGGGTCCAGCAGGGTGGACTCAAGGCTGCGCGGGCCGCGCAGGGCATCGAAGGCAGCCTGAGGCTGGGGTTCACCAGCTCCGCTGCGTCGCATCCATTGATCCCGAGGATCATCCGGCGTTATCGCGAACGCTATCCAGGGGTGGACATTGCGCTGAACGAGGGCAGCGCGAAACTGCTGACCGACAACGTGCTGAGCGAGCGGGTGGATGTCGGCATCCTGCGCGCTCCCGTGGCCAGCCCGGAGGGCGTCAGCTACCACCGCCTGCTCAACGAGGAGCTGGTGCTCGTCCTGCCGGTCGGACATCGGTTGCTTGAGCGTGCTGGCGCCGTGTCGCTCAAGGACCTCGTCGACGAGCCATTGATCCTGGTGCGTCGTCCCGGTGCGCCGGGGATGTACGCCAATTTCCTGCAGGCGTGCCGCAGTGCCGGGTTCGAGCCGCAGGTGGCGTTCGAGGTGGAGCGCATGCTGACCAATGTCAGCCTGGTGGCCGCCGGCGCCGGCGTGTCAGTGGTGCCTGCGTCGATGCGCGGTTTTCACGAGCACAGCGTGGCGTATCGCTCGATTCGTGATGCCAGGCCTCGTCTGGTCGCGCCGATCACCCTGGTCTGCCGTGAGCTGCACCAGTCGCCGCAGGTCGTCAATTTCATTGCCCTGGCCCGTGAGCTGGGCGCGGAGTACCGCAAGGAAGCGCACTGAAGGTTCAGTGTGGCGGCAGCTGTTGCCAGTCTTCGCGGGTATCGACGTCCTGCAGCACGCCGGGGTCGTCCAGTTCGACGATCTGCACGGCCTCGGCGTTGCGCTGCAGCACCCTGCGTGCGCCGGCATCGCCGCTCAGTGCGGCAAGCTGTGGCCAGAAGTCGCGGCCGATCAGTACCGGGTGGCCGCGGCTGCCGCGATGGCTGGGTTGCACGATGCTGCTCGCGCTGGCCTGCGCCAGCAGGGCATCCAGGCTGTCCCGTCGGATCAGCGGCATGTCGGCGAGAAAGATCGCCACGGCCTGCGCGGACGATTCGGCCTGCAGTCGCGCGATGCCGGCCGCCAGGCTGTGGCCCATGCCTTGGGTCGTGCTCGGGTGCTGCACCAGCCTGACGCGGTCGGACAGGCCCAGCTGCGCCACGGCTTCGTCCGGGCGCAGCACCAGCCAGACCTCGTCCAGCCGGGCGCAGGGCAGGGCGAGGCTGGCGGCGAGCAGCGAGCGGCCGTCGGCGAGCAGCTGGCGACGCTTGTCGCTGCCGAAGCGGCGGCTGTAGCCGGCCGCCAGCATCAGCGCCGCGACGCGTTCGGCGCGCATGCTCAGCCGGCCAGCCCGGCCGCCCTGGCGCGAGCGGCGTGCAGCTTCTTGTAGCTGTCGATCAGACGCAGGTGCTTGTCCAACCCTTCGAGCTGCATGCTGGTCGGGGTCAGGCCATGGAAACGCACGCTGCCCTGCACCGAGCCGATCACCGCATCCATGCGTTCGCTGCCGAACATGCGGCGCAGGTTGTGCTCGTAGTCGGCCAGTTCCAGTTCGTCGTCCAGCTGGATCTCCAGTACGGCATTGACGGCCTGGTAGAACAGCCCACGTTCGACGGTGTTGTCGTTGTATTGCAGGAACATCTCCACCAGTTCCTTGGCATCGTCGTACTTGTTCAGCGCCAGGTTGATCAGCAGCTTCAGTTCGAGAATGGTCAGCTGGCCCCAGACCGTGTTGTCGTCGAACTCGATGCCGATCAGCGTGCTGATGTCGGTGTAGTCGTCGACCTCGCTGTTGTTGAGGTTGCGCAGCAGCGACTTGAGTTCACGGTCGCTCAGGGCATGCAGGTTGAGGATGTCCTTGCGGAACAGCAGCGCCTTGTTGGTGTTGTCCCAGACCAGGTCTTCCACCGGGTAGATTTCCGAATAGCCCGGTACCAGGATGCGACAGGCGTTGGCGCCGAGGTCGTCGTAGGTGGCCATGTAGACCTCCTTGCCCAGGTCTTCGAGGATGCCGAACAGGGTGGCGGCTTCCTGTTCGTTGGACTCCGAGCCTTCGCCGGAGAAGTCCCACTCGACGAACTCGAAGTCGCTCCTGGCGCTGAAGAAGCGCCAGGACACCACGCCGCTGGAGTCGATGAAGTGCTCGACGAAGTTGTTCGGTTCGGTCAGTGCCAGGCTGTCGAAGGTCGGCTGCGGCAGGTCGTTCAGCCCCTCGAAGCTGCGTCCCTGCAGCAGCTCGGTGAGGCTGCGCTCCAGCGCCACCTCCAGGCTCGGGTGGGCGCCGAAGGAGGCGAACACGCCACCGGTGCGCGGGTTCATCAGGGTCACGCACATCACCGGAAATTCGCCGCCCAGGGAGGCGTCCTTGACCAGCACCGGGAAGCCTTGTTCTTCCAGACCCTGGATGCCGGCGACGATGCCCGGGTACTTGGCCAGCACGTCCTGCGGCACGTCCGGCAGGGCCAGTTCGTTCTCCAGGATCTCGCGCTTGACCGCGCGCTCGAAGATTTCCGACAGGCACTGCACCTGCGCTTCGGCCAGGGTGTTGCCGGCGCTCATGCCGTTGGACAGGTACAGGTTCTCGATCAGGTTGGACGGGAAGTACACCGTCTCGCCGTCGCTCTGGCGCACGAAGGGCAGCGAGCAGATGCCGCGTGCGCTGTTGCCCGAGTTGGTGTCGAACAGGTGCGAGCCGCGCAGCTCGCCATCCGGGTTGTAGATGGCCAGGCAGTGCTCGTCGAGGATCTCGGCCGGCAGTGCATCCTTCGGCCCCGGCTTGAACCAGCGCTCGTCGGGGTAGTGGACGAACGCGGCATTGGCGATGTCCTCGCCCCAGAACTGGTCGTTGTAGAAGAAGTTGCAGTTGAGCCGTTCGATGAACTCGCCCAGTGCCGACGCCAGGGCGCTTTCCTTGCTCGCACCCTTGCCGTTGGTGAAGCACAGGTTCGACTGCGCATCACGGATATGCAGCGACCAGACGTTGGGCACGATGTTGCGCCAGGAGGCAATCTCGATCTTCATCCCCAGGTCGGCGAGGATGCCCGACATGTTGGCGATGGTCTGTTCCAGCGGCAGGTCCTTGCCCGGAATGTAGGTCGTGCTGTCGGACAGCGGCATCAGCAGCGCCTGGGCGTCCGCGTCGAGGTTGTCGACTTCCTCGATGATGAACTCGGGGCCCTGCTGCACCACCTTCTTCACCGTGCAGCGGTCGATGGAGCGCAGGATGCCCTGGCGGTCCTTCTCGGAAATGTCGGCCGGCAGCTCGACCTGGATCTTGAAGATCTGCGCGTAGCGGTTCTCCGGGTCGACGATGTTGTTCTGCGACAGGCGGATGTGCTCGGTGGGGATGTCCCGCATCTGGCAGTACAGCTTGACGAAATAGGCCGCGCACAACGCCGAGGAGGCGAGGAAGTAGTCGAACGGTCCCGGCGCCGAGCCGTCGCCCTTGTAGCGGATCGGCTGATCGGCGATCACCGTGAAGTCATCGAACTTGGCTTCGAGGCGAAGGTTGTCGAGAAAGTTGACCTTGATTTCCATGGGGCAGCACCAGCGAGCGAAACGAAATGGCCGCCATTATCCGGGTTTTCCGGGGGAAGTCTGTATCGGCGAGCGGATGGTTCGATGCGCGGTGCATGCGCGATGGGCCGTGAAGCCCCCTGGCCTCAGCGAGGCCCCCAGAGATCGGGCACGCCACAGTCGGTGCTGGTGATCAGGCGCTTGAGCAGTACCTTCAGCGCCTCGACGTCGCTGCTGCCCAGGCGCGAGGAGACCTCCTCCTCGACCGCCTTGGCCAGGGCTATTTCCTCCAGCGAGCACTCCCGACCCTTGGCCGTCAGCACGTACAGCGTCTCGTCGCCCTTGCGTTCGCTCGCGATGAGCCCCTGGCGCTCGAGAAACAGCAGCGTCGTGGTCTGCACAGGCTTGCCGGTGTAGGAGACGAAGGCGTTGAGCTCATCCAGACTCAGGCCGTCGCGAATGCACAGCACCGACAGCACGAAGAAGGCATGCTCGTCGAGCTGTCGTGACTGCACGGGGGCGTGAATATTGCGTCGATCACCGGCAAGACGGGCTTGGCCACTTGCGGTGCAAGCAAGACGGCGTTGTTGGGCCTGGCTCAGGCGTTGGCGCTTGCTTCACCGCTCGATGGGGCGGTGATACGCTAGCCCATCGCATCGGGAATGAACGTCAATGAGTACCGCCAAGCAAGCCGTCAAGTAAGCCGCAGCAACCTTTCTTTCCGGTTGTTGCGGCGCTCTTCTGGCTTCTTTACATGATGAGACCGCAGCCAAACCTCTCGCTCAAGGAGATGGCTTCGTGCACTCAAAAGATCTTACCTGGCGATACTCGCTCGCCGTCACGCTGCTTCTGTTGTCCCCCTTCGACCTGATCGCGTCGCTGGGGATGGACATGTATCTGCCCGTTATCCCCTCGATGGCCCAGGCGCTGAATGCCAGCGCCAGTACCATTCAGTTGACCCTGACGGTCTACCTGGTCGTGCTGGGGGCGGGCCAGTTGATAGTCGGGCCGCTGTCCGACCATTTCGGCAGACGTCCCGTGCTGTTGCTCGGTGGCATGACCTACCTCCTGGCCTCGGTCGGGCTCGCCCTGGCCTCGTCGCCTGCGGCATTCCTGGCGCTGCGTACGCTCCAGGCGGCCGGGGCATCGGCTTGTCTGGTCGCGGTATTTGCCACCGTGCGCGACGTCTATGCCAAGCGTCCCGAGGGCAGCGTCATCTATGGCTTGCTGGGCTCCATGCTGGCGATGGTGCCCGCGCTGGGACCATTGCTGGGGACGTCGGTCGCGGCATGGCTGGGGTGGCGGGCGATCTTCCTGGTGCTCGCTGTCGCCATGCTCGGGGCGGTCGTTTCAGCCTGGCTGCTCTGGCCCGAGACCCGGCGAGCCAGAACGGGCAGCCTGAGTTGGCGGCAGTTGTTCGTGCCTCTGAAGTCCTTCGGGTTCTGGCTTTATACCCTCGGCTACAGTGCCGGGATGGGCAGTTTCTTCGTCTTCTTCTCGGTCGCCCCCTGGGTGATGATGGAGCGACAGCAGCTGTCTGCGTTCGAGTTCAGCCTGGTATTCGGCACGGTCGCAATCGTGATGATGATCGCGGCTCAGGTGATCGGGCGGCTGGTGCGGCGTGTCGGGGAAATCGTCATTCTTCGCGCGGGGATGGGCTGTCTCATCGCTGGTGCCCTGCTGCTGGTTGCTGGAGAATCACTGATCCAGGAGTCGGTCATGGGCTTCATTGGCCCGATGTGGCTCATAGGCGTGGGAATCTCTGCGGCGGTTTCTGTCGGCCCCAATGGTGCATTGCGTGGGCTCGATCATATCGCCGGCACTGCCACAGCGGTTTACTTCTGCCTGGGCGGTGTGCTGCTGGGCGGGACTGGCACGCTGATCATCTTGCTGACGCCAGCTGCTAGCGCGTGGCCGATAGCGGTGTATTGCATGCTCATGGCGGCGATAACACTCGGTCTGTCTCTGCACCGGCGCCCTGGGCGCAGCAGCGGGCGGAGCTGATTCGGCCCTGAGGTTGATTCGTGCATTGCCGGCGTTGCATGAATCAACCTGGAGGGGGTGAGGGCGGTGCCTGATTACGCTCACTCGAAGCTGAGTGATGAATGGATAGAAGTTGTTGTGAGGTGTGTGATGAATTGTCGTTCCTGGGGAAGTGTCCTGTTGCTGCTGGCGGGTAATGCGCTGGCCACTGATTTGCCCGATGACTCGATCTTCAGCCGTTACAGTGTGAAGCCTGAGGAGCTGCCTGCTGTCGAGGGCGAAAAGTCAGTGCAGGCTGATCCGCCTGCGGAGAAGTTCAACATCAGGGACCCCCAACCCTGGATTACCGTCAAGGAGCCTGATGCGCGCCATCAGCTGATGACGGGTAATAGCGGTCTTGAACAGATGGTGAAACGAGATGCCGAGCGCTGCCGGCGAGAGCAGCAGAACTTCCTGCGGCGCGGTGAGCAATTCCCGCTCGACTGCGGTGATGACGGCATCGGGGTGACGATAGGCCCGTGGAATCTCGACTAGCGCGCTGTCGCAGGTGCGGCCAGCGTCCTGGCGTCTGAGCCTTTCCCTCATGAGCAGGCGACTGCGCTGGATCAGCCGGACTTCGCTGTGGCTGGCCGCGCGGGTTGCCCGGGCTCTTGGCGCCAGTCGATAGGGGGGAGCGTTGCCTGCTCCGAGCGGGGGAGCAGGCCTGGCAGGCGCCTCGGTCAGATGCTGAGGCGGCGTCAGAGGTGGAACGGGTCAGTGCGGCTCGACCCTGGCGAACAGATAGACCATGCACACGCTGTCCATCGGCATCACCGGATTGGTCCAGATCATCCGGGTGTGCTGTCCCTGGCGGTCAAATACGCGGGTGATCAGATCGGAGGCGCCATCCAGCGCCTTGGGGTGTTCGGTCTCTCCCTCGGCTACGTTCAGCACCCCTTCGAGGCGCACGATCTGGCGCACCCGCGACAGTTCGCCGAGTGCCTGCTTGAGCTGCGCGATGGCGTTGAGCGCCGCCAGCGAGCAGGCCGCGTAACCCTGTTCGAGGTCCAGGTCGCGGCCCAGCTGGCCGCGATACCTGACGCCGCCGGCGAACCAGGGAAACTGCCCCGAGGTCATGAAGGTATCGCCGGCGATGCACCAGGGCAGGTAGTTGCCGAGCGCCGGCGCGGGCTCGGGCAGTTGCAGGCCGAGTGTGGCCAGGCGTGTTTCGGGGGTGTCGTGCATGGGGCGTTCCTCTGATGGGACGGCTCAGCCGTCGATCGGCTCCAGCCATTGGCCGAATGTGCGTGGGTTGGCGGCCAGCCAGGCCTGCGCGGCGGCTTGCGGCTGCAGGCCACCACGGTTGATGGCGAGGTCGAGCTCCGCGACCTGGGCATTGCTCAGGCGGATGTTGTCCAGCACCTGCAGGTGCTGCGGGCTGAAGTGCTGCAGACGGTCCTCTCGGGCCAGCAGCACCGCGCGGTCGATGCCGCCGAGCAGGCCCAGCGGCTCATGCAGTTCGCGCAGGCGATGCTGCGCATGCAGAAACTGTGGTTGCCACAGCGGCACCACCGCCCAGCGGCGTTCGGCGATGGCGCTCTCGATGGCCTCGATGCATTGCGCCTGCGTGCCGGTGAAGAAGCGGTAGCCCGCGTCGGTCAGGCCATAGGCCTGCATTATCTGTTGTGAGAAACGGGTGATCCCGGCGCCAGGGCCGATGCCCTGGATCACCGGCGTCATTCGTGCGCGCACGGCCGGGCGCAGCAGGTCCGCGATCTCGGCGACCTCGCTCTGCGGCACGTAGTCCGGCACGCCCCACAGGGCATAGGGCTGGTAGTGCAGGCCCAGCTCGCGGGTGGCCACGCTCTGCTGCACCTGCTCAAGGTACAGGCCGTGGCTGGACGGCAGCCAGGCCGAGGCCAGCATGTCGATCCGGCCCTGGCGCAGGCGTTCGAAGTTTTCCTCGTGCGGCGCATGGCTGCAGCGCACCGAGTACCCCAGGTGTTCGAGCAGCGCAGCGACCACGGCGCCGGTGGCGTGGTGGAAGGTCAGGTCGGTGATGCCCAGGTGGATCATTCAAGGTGCTCCTTGCCGCCACGGCGGCTCATCACATCAGCCGATGTCCGGTCGCGGCATGGCTTCGCCCAGCACGGCGTTCTCCGGGCGGTAGGGAAAGATCAGCTCGATGGTCACGCCGTTGGGGTCCTCGAGAAACAGCTGGTGCTCGCCGATCTGCGGCACGATGCGTTCGCGAAACGTCTGGCCGAGGCTGAGCAGGTGCTGCTGCGTCTCGGCCAGGTGCGTGCCGCGCAGCGAGATGTGGTCGACGCAGCCACTGCCGTCGGCACCCTCCTGCTCGCCCAGGTAGGCATGCAGCTGGCGGTCGTCGGCGGTCACGGCGACGAGATGCAGCACCGGATGGGCGCCGACGTACAGCCAGCGTCCGGGGAAGCGAAACGCCGGTCGCGGACCGTCGCTCAAGCCGATCACCCGGGTGAAGAACTCGACCGTCTGCTCCAGGCGGCTGGTACGCAGGGTGAAGTGATCGAGCCCCAGCAGGTTGCCCGCCGGCAGGCCGACGCCCTGGTCGTGGGCCTGCGGGCTCACAGCGCCTGCTCCTTGACCGGCGACGCGGGATAGTCGCTGTAGCCGCGCGCATCGCCACCGAACAGGCTGCTCGGCTCGAAGTCAGCCAGCGGCAGGTTCTCGGCATAGCGGCGGGGCAGGTCGGGGTTGGCGATGAACGGGCGGCCGAAGGCCACCAGATCGGCATAGCCCTTGCCCAGCACCCACTCGGCGCGTGCCTGATCGTATTTGCCGGCGACGATGATCGGGCCGCGGAAACGCTGGCGGATGTCCTGGCGAAACGCCTCGGTGAATTCGGGGGCGTCGTCCCAGTCGGCCTCGACCAGATGCAGGTAGGCGATCTGCCTGGCGTCCAGGTAGCTGGCCGCATCGAGGATGGTCGGCAGGATGTCCGGGCAGGCCATGCCACGCGCGGTGAGGAACGGAGCCAGGCGAATGGCGGTGCGCTCGGCGCCGACTTCGTCGGCCACTGCGTCGATCACCTGACGCAGAAAGCGCAGGCGATTTTCCCGCGAGCCGCCGTATTCGTCGCTGCGCAGGTTGGAGGTGGTACGCAGGAACTGGTCGATCAGGTAGCCATTGGCCGCGTGTACCTCGACACCGTCGAAGCCGGCGGCAATCGCGTGCCTGGCGGCGACGCGGTAATCCTCGACGATTGCCTGTATTTCCTCGCGCTCGAGTGCTCGCGGGATGGGGCAGGGGTGCATGCCGCCCTCGCCGGTGAGCGGGTCGACTTTCCAGATCGCGCCGTCGAAGGCGACGGACGAGGGTGCGACCGGAAGCTGCCCGTCATGGAAGTCCGGGTGCGACATGCGCCCGACGTGCCAGAGCTGCAGGTAGATGCGCCCCCCGGCCTGGTGCACGGCACGGGTCACCAGGCGCCAGCCTTCCACCTGCTCGGCACTGTGGATGCCGGGGGTGAACGAGTAGCCCTTGCCCTGTGGCGAGATCTGCGTGGCCTCCGAGACGATCAGCCCGGCGCTGGCACGCTGCGCGTAGTAGCTGGCATTGAGGGCGTTGGGTACGTCACCGGGCTGCGTGCTGCGTGCACGCGTCATCGGTGCCATCACCAGGCGGTTGGCCAGTTCCAGGTTGCCAACGCGGACCGGGTCGAAGAGTTTGCGAGAGTCGGACATGGAAGTTTCTCCGTGGGATCAGTTGATGAGTGCGCCGCCATCGATATCGATGACCGCACCTGTCATGAAGGGGTTGTCGATGGCCAGCAGGTAGCCCTGGGCCAGGTCTTGCGGCCTGCCGACGCGGCCGACCGGCAGGTTGTTGGCCGCGCGTTGCAGCATGGCCAGGCGTGCGTCCTCTGCCATGCCGGCATAGGCTTCGCTGTCGGTCAGGCCAGGGCTGACGACGTTCACCCGCAAAGGCGCCAGCTCACGTGCCAGTACCTTGGCGACGGCTTCGAGCGCTGCGTTCATTGCCGTCTTGACGAAGGTGCCGGGCACGGCGCGGCGTGCCAGGAAGCCGCTCGTCAGCGTCAGGCTGCCACCGGCGCGCAGGTACCGGGCGCCTGCCTTGGCCACGGCCAGGCTGCCCCAGAACTTGGTGTCGAAGGCGGCCCTCGCCGTGCTCAGGTCCATGTCGAGCAGTTGCCCGCCCGGCGCTTGTGAGCCGGCGGTGAAGATCAGGTGGTCGATAGTGCCGATGGCCTCGAAGTAGCGCTCCACGGCGCTCGGGTCGGTGACATCCAGGCCGCTGCGGCGGCTGGCCACCAGCACCCGACCCGGGCGCTCGCGGAGTGCATCCGCAAGTGCCCGACCGATACCCGTATGGCCGCCGACGATGACGCTGGTGCTTTGCTCGGTGAAGTTCACGGTGCTTCCCCTTCGATGAACGATGGGGGTACCTTATGCTTTGCGCTGCAAGCTTAAAATCCAGCAATAATCGAAAAGATATTTCGGATATTTCGAATGGTGCTCAACCACCTGGAGCTGTTCCTGCTGATCATCGAGAAGGGCGGGCTTTCTGCCGCCGGGCGTGAGCTGGGGCTCTCGCCCGCCTCGGTGTCCGAGCGGCTGGCCGCACTGGAATCGCACTATGGCGTGGCGTTGCTTACCCGCACCACGCGCTCGATCAGCCTGACGGACGAAGGCCGGACGCTGGCCGAGGGTGCCCGCCGCCTGCTGGCCGAAGCGGAGGAACTGGACAGCCGGGTGCGTCTTGGTGCGCAGAGCCTGAGTGGGCCGGTGCGCTTGAGTGCTCCGGTCGATCTGGGACAGGCGCGCATCGTGCCGATTGTCGACCGCTTTCTCGACCAGCACCGCGAGGTCAGCGTCGAGCTCAACCTCACCGACGGCTTCGTCGACCTGGTCAGCCAGGGCCTCGATTTTGCCGTGCGCTACGGCACGCTGGCCGACAGCAGCCTGAAGGTCAAACCCATCGGCGAGAACCGGCGCGTCGTATGCGCCGCGCCCGGCTACCTCGAGCGCATGGGTGTGCCGTTGCACCCCGATGAACTGCACGGGCATGACTGCATCGTCATGCGTTTCGGCATCAACAGTGATCACCAGTGGTCGTTTCTCGTCGACGGCAAGCCCTACTCGGTCGCCGTCCGCAGCCGGCGCATGGCCAACCATGGCGAACTGGTCAGGCGCTGGGCGCTGCAGGGCCATGGTCTGTGCCTGAAATCGGTATGGGACGTGCAGGCCGACCTTGATGGCGGACGGCTGATCGAAGTCCTGGCGCCATATAGTGCGGCACGTACGGCCCTGCAGATCGTCTACCCGGGGACGCGCAGCCAGCCGCGCCGCGTACGCGCGCTGATCGAGGCGATCACCACGGAGCTTGCCGCCGATGACAGAACCTAGCCAGAGCGTGCCGTTGCCAGAGTAGACAAGTGCCCTGGCTTGGCTTTCCGACGGCACACCCAGTAGATTGGCAGCGCGAATAGCCCTTCAGACGAAGCCCGGGTCCACACGCCCGCCCTGCGTGATGTGCACGTGACCACTGCCTTCCGAGGCACAGCGCGGCTGCGACAGCCAATGGTGGCGAAACCAACCGAAAAGGAACTGTCCCTCGTGTCCACTCCCGTTACTGATATCGCCTCCGCGCCGGCTCAGGTCATTCGCATTGCCAGCAGCGCCAGGCATCGTGTGAGAACCCTGTCGATCCGTGAGGACCTCCTGGTGCTGGTGCGCCGTGGTCGCAAGGCGCTCATCGCACCAACCGGGACCCTCAGCGTATCGAAGAATGAAGTGGTGGTGCTGGCACGGGGAACCCAGTGGGACGTGCTCAATGATCCTGCTGACGAGTCGTGTTACGAGGCGCTGGCCTTGGCCTTTTCCGACGAACCTGTCAGGGCGGTTGCGGCCATCCTGCCGCCGGTGCGGGACGAGCTGTCCGCAGCCAGGACCATGGACCTTGACGGTGAACTGAGCGAGGTCATCGAGCGCACTGCGCTGGCCCTGGAGGCGGCGACGGTTTCTCCTTTGCTGCAGCGTCACCGGGTGATCGAACTGTTGCTTGTCCTGGGTGAGCGTGGCGTGCGTCTCAAGCCCGTCGAGCAGATTTCCTGGGCGGAGCGTATCCGCCGCCTCATCGCTCTGCGGCCTGAAGAGGACTGGAGAATCGAACGTCTCGCCGAGGTTTTCCATACCAGCGCCTCGACGCTGCGCCGACGCCTCGCAGGGTCGGGATTCACCCTCGCCGGGCTGGTCCGCGAGGTGCGCCTGGAAACCGCTCTGGTCCTGCTGCAGAGTACCCAGCGCTCCATCAACGACATCGCCCTGCATTGTGGTTGGGAGTCACACAGCCGCTTCAGCGCGGCCTTCCAGGCACGCTGGGGGTTCGCGCCCTCGGTGATGCGCCAGCGCCTGGCGCAGAATGGCGCGCATCTGGAGCGTTTGGCGTAGCGGGGCAGGTTACGCGGCGGGATCATTGCCGCCGTCGAATACTGTCAAGGAATCTCTCCGATGCGCCCTGTGATCGCTGTCGCTCTTGCTTTCGTCTGCCTGCCTGCATTGGTCAGGGCTGCAGACTTCACGCTGACCAGTTCGTCGTTCGCGGATGGGGGAACCCTGTCCGAACGGCACGTATACAGCGGCTTCGGCTGTAGTGGTGACAATCTTTCGCCGGCGTTGTCATGGAGTGGCGCGCCAGCCGGGACGAAAAGCTTCGTGGTTACCGCTTACGACCCGGATGCACCCACAGGGTCGGGCTGGTGGCATTGGGTCCTCTATGACCTGCCGGCAAGCACCTCGTCGCTGCCTGAGGGCGTTGGCCGGAAGGCTGGCCAAGCGCTGCCGGAGGGAGCGGTAGAGGGCGTCAGCGACTACGGCTCGGCCGGTTTTGGCGGCGCCTGCCCGCCGCAGGGGGACAAACCGCACCGCTATGTGTTCACCGTGCATGCGTTGAAGGTGGAAAAGCTGGAGCCGCCATTGGCGAACGCCTCGCCGGCGCTGATCGGCTTCCTCGTGCATTTCAACAAGCTGGCCAGTGCGAGCGTGACGGCCACTTACGGACGTTGAGCGAAGGGCTGTATGCGGGGTTGCGCAGAACGGTCCGGCCGCTGCCGCAGCTTGCCATTTGCCGGCTGGCGTCGGGCTGGATCGATTCCATGCTAGATTCCTGAGGGTGGATCCAGCCTGGCTCGAGAATGATTTCCGACGTTTGGCGAGGCTGGATTTCAATTGCTCCAATCCCTGCCGAGGACGACGCCAATCCCATGAACATTCATCTTGTCGCGAGTATCGCACTGCTTGCTTCCGGCATGGCGCAAGCCGGAATCCCTCTGTTGAACTACAGCTGCCCCGGTTCGATCGAGGTGCATGCCGATCAAGGTGGCCCCGTCTATGTGAATGGCAAGGAAGCCAAGCTGAAGAAATTCAGCGACAGCTATTACGAGGCCTCACATGACGGCGTCACCATCTCGCTCATGCAGAACCCGGATCAGAGCATGAGTGTTTCCTATACAGCGAAACACGGTGTTCATGGTGTCTGTCAGGATGCCTCGGCATCGTCTCGCGTGGTCCCCAGCAAGGAGCCAAGCAAGGCCGAGCAGGCGTGTCTGGCGGCTGTTGCGAAAACCACGGGGGTGGCCCAGAGCTCGTTGTCTGTCATTGATGTCATGAGTGCCGAAGCGGGTATCGGGGTGATGGTCAGGGTTCCGGGGGCAGACGCTCACTGGTCCTGTCTCTCAGATGCGGATGGCAATGTTCAGGGCACCCGCTACAGCGGTTCGGAGGGCAAGCTCTGAGCCTGCTCCGCCCAGAGCAGTGTGCCCTGGGCGGAATTTGGTCTCTTCGCGCAACGAGCCAGGGCCGAGTGGCTAGTCTGGGAGAGCCGTTGCTGGTTCAGAAGAACCCCAGCGGATTGATGTCGTAGCTGACCAGCAGGTTCTTGGTCTGCTGGTAGTGATCGAGCATCATCTT
>NZ_SUKD01000060.1:0-267 GCF_013357275.1 Pseudomonas sp. BMW13
GCTCCTACGACAAGCAGAGCCGTAGGGTGGATGTCGCCTTTTACATCCACCGCAGCGGTGGATCGGTGAAGCGTGATCCACCCTACGACTGCTCAGCGGGCAGATTTCCAGGTCGTGAGTCGCAATCGGACGGTCTTTGTAGGAGCCGGCTTGCCGGCGATCAGGCCACGGATGCATGGATCGCCCGCAAGCGGGCTCCTACGACAAGCAGAGCCGTAGGGTGGATGTCGCCTTTTACATCCACCGCAGCGGTGGATCGGTGAAGCG
>NZ_SUKD01000061.1:0-283 GCF_013357275.1 Pseudomonas sp. BMW13
CGGCGTACCCTGAATCGGCAGATCGCTCCCCTCCAGCCCCTCCACTTCCGACCAGTCGCTGTCCAGGCAGAACCTACGAGCGTTCGAGGCCGGCAGCGCATCACGCAGATGTGCCTGAGTCAGCAGCAGCGTCACGCCGCTGTCGTCCAGCATGTGCTGCAGACGCTCGTGCGGATAATCCGGGTCCATCGGCACGTAGGCGCCACCGGCCTTGACGATGGCCAGCAGGGCCACCACCAGCTCGACGCTGCGCTCGGCCGCCACCCCCACCAGTACGTCCGGG
>NZ_SUKD01000062.1:0-533 GCF_013357275.1 Pseudomonas sp. BMW13
GTCCAGATTGGGGCTCCAGAACAGACGAATCTGATCACCGGGAAAGAAGTGCACATGCAGGTACTTGTCTTGCCGGGTGCGGTGCGGGTTGGGCACTTGCAGTGTGAGCGTTTCCTCACGCAGCCCAGCATCGTACTGAGCTTGGGTGGTGCTCTTAATCCATTGCACGGTCAGCACATCACCTTCGATGCGTGAGCAGCACGTTGCCTTCCCTCCACCATAAGCAAATGCATTTCCACCCCAGGCTTCGTTGACGGCGTAGCTGAAGATGGGGCGGTCGGTGTGGTTGTGTACGTACAGAATGGCACCGGGCATACGGGTGTAAGCCCAGGCCACGTAGGCGAGCACTAGCACTACCGGCAGCAGCAGTTTGATCAGCGATCTGGCCGAGGCCGGCAAGGCACGCCAATGGCGGAGCCCTTTATCAATGGGATCCATTTGCAACCTCCTGTTCGGGTGCTTCCTTGAGGTTTTCGTAAGGACTGTCCAGATTGGGGCTCCAGAACAGACGAACCTGATCCCCCGGAAAGAAA
>NZ_SUKD01000063.1:0-293 GCF_013357275.1 Pseudomonas sp. BMW13
CGATCATGCCGATGTGCCATTGCTGGATGCCGTAGTGGCCGAGGTCTTCGGCACCGATGCCGGCGCTGAACAGGGTGTACACCCAGTCGAAGCTGCCGACCGCGATCAGGCCGGCGTAGCCCAGGCAGCACAGGCAGGCGATAACGCCGATGACGCGCTGGATGCCGCGTGGCGCGAGCTTGACCAGCGCATCCACGCCGATGTGGCCGGCGGTACGCACGCCGTAGGCCAGGCCGAAGAAGATCAGCCAGCCGAACAGCGCCTTGGTCAGGGCGTTGCTCCAGGTCATGGCC
>NZ_SUKD01000064.1:0-302 GCF_013357275.1 Pseudomonas sp. BMW13
TTCTGTCAAGCTGTTTTTCGAAGAATTTTTTCTTTCTACTCAACCACTTGCGCTTTCGATCAGAGCTTCTTCTCTCCAGCGGGAGGCGCATTCTACAGCGTTCAAAACCGCTGTCAACCACCTCTTTTCTACCGCTTTCGATCCACTCGACCGAATCACCAACAGGGCTCAACCACCACCCTGTCGACCGGCGCGCATTCTACACGCCTGATCCAGCTTTGCAACCCCTCTTTTAAACTTAACTTATTGATTAACAAGAAGTTTTCGAAGAGCTTCATCGCTGAAGTGGCGCGCATTCTACA
>NZ_SUKD01000065.1:0-293 GCF_013357275.1 Pseudomonas sp. BMW13
GGCCATGACCTGGAGCAACGCCCTGACCAAGGCGCTGTTCGGCTGGCTGATCTTCTTCGGCCTGGCCTACGGCGTGCGCACCGCCGGCCACATCGGCGTGGATGCGCTGGTCAAGCTCGCTCCACGCGGCATCCAGCGCGTCATCGGCGTCATCGCCTGCCTGTGCTGCCTGGGCTACGCCGGCCTGATCGCGGTCGGCAGCTTCGACTGGGTGCACACCCTGTTCAGCGCCGGCATCGGTGCCGAAGACCTCGGCCACTACGGCATCCAGCAATGGCACATCGGCATGATCG
>NZ_SUKD01000066.1:0-230 GCF_013357275.1 Pseudomonas sp. BMW13
GCACTTGAGGATGTGCGAGCCGACCGGGGTGGAGCCGGTGAAGGCGATCTTGGCGATGCGCTTGCTGGTGGCCAGCGCTTCACCGGCTTCGCGGCCGAAGCCCTGGACGATGTTGAGCACGCCGGGCGGCAGCAGGTCGCCGACGAGTTCGACCAGCAGGGTGATCGACAGCGGGGTCTGCTCGGCCGGCTTGAGCACGATGGCGTTGCCGGCGGCCAGGGCCGGTGCCA
>NZ_SUKD01000067.1:0-201 GCF_013357275.1 Pseudomonas sp. BMW13
GGGCTATAGCTCAGCTGGGAGAGCGCTTGCATGGCATGCAAGAGGTCAACGGTTCGATCCCGTTTAGCTCCACCAATCACACTCAAGGCCAGCCTAGTGCTGGCCTTGTCGTTCGAAGGTTTCGTCCCCTTCGTCTAGTGGCCTAGGACACCGCCCTTTCACGGCGGTAACAGGGGTTCGAGTCCCCTAGGGGACGCCATT
>NZ_SUKD01000007.1:0-3494 GCF_013357275.1 Pseudomonas sp. BMW13
CGAAGGCCCGATGATGGCCATCAAGACCGTCAACGCCCTGTCCCACTACACCGACTGGACCATCGGCCACGTGCACGCCGGCGCCCTGGGCTGGGTCGCCATGGTGTCGATCGGCTCGCTGTATCACCTGATTCCCAAGGTCTTCGGTCGCGAGCAGATGCACAGCATCGGCCTGATCAACGGCCACTTCTGGCTGGCCACCATCGGCACCGTGCTCTACATCGCCTCGATGTGGGTCAACGGCATCACTCAGGGCCTGATGTGGCGTGCAGTCAACGAAGACGGCACCCTCACCTACTCCTTCGTCGAAGCGCTGGAAGCCAGCCATGTCGGCTTCGTGGTGCGGGTGATCGGTGGCGCCATCTTCTTCAGCGGCATGCTGCTGATGGCCTGGAACGTCTGGCTGACCGTGCGTAGCGCCGAGTCGACCGAGATGGAAGCCGCTGCGCAGTTCTCGGTAGAAGGAGCCCACTGATGAAACACGAGATTCTCGAGAAGAACATCGGCCTGATGGCACTGGTGATGATCCTGGCGGTCAGCATCGGTGGCCTGACCCAGATCGTTCCCCTGTTCTTCCAGGACGTCACCAACGAGCCGGTCGAAGGCCTCAAGCCTTACAACGCCCTGCAGCTCGAAGGTCGCGACATCTACATCCGCGAGGGCTGCGTCGGCTGCCACTCGCAGATGATCCGCCCGTTCCGCGCCGAGACCGAGCGCTACGGCCACTACTCCGTCGCCGGCGAAAGCGTCTGGGATCACCCCTTCCTGTGGGGCTCCAAGCGTACCGGTCCGGACCTGGCCCGCGTCGGCGGCCGCTACTCGGACGAGTGGCATCGCGCTCACCTGTACAACCCGCGCAACGTCGTGCCCGAGTCGAAGATGCCGGCCTACCCCTGGCTGGTGGAAAGCACCCTCGACGGCCAGGACACCGCCAAGAAGATGAGTGCCCTGCGCACCCTTGGCGTGCCCTACAGCGACGAGGACATCGCCGGGGCCGGTGATGCGGTCAAGGGCAAGAGCGAGATGGACGCGCTGGTCGCCTACCTCCAGGTGCTTGGCACCGCCGTGAAGAACAAGAGGTAAGCGCCATGTTGGAATTCATCGATGTGGGCACGCTGCGCGGGCTGGGTACCGCGCTGGTACTGATCGCCTTCACCGCAGTCACCTTCTGGGCCTATAGCGGCGAGCGCCGCGACGAGTTCAACGCAGCGGCCAACCTGCCGTTCGCCGACGGCAAGCCCGATGTCTGGAGTAACGAAGCATGACCGCCTTCTGGAGCCTATACATCACCCTGCTCACCGTGGGCACGCTGATCGCGCTGTTCTGGCTGATCTTCGCCACCCGCAAGAGCGAAGTGCACAAGAACCCGACCGAGCAGACCATGGGTCATGCCTTCGATGGCATCGAGGAGTATGACAACCCGCTGCCCAAGTGGTGGTTCATGCTGTTCCTCGGCACCCTGGTGTTCGGCGCGGCCTACCTGCTGCTCTACCCGGGCCTGGGCAACTTCAAGGGCCTGCTGCCGGGTTACAAGGACGGCTGGACCCAGGTCAACCAGTGGCAACGCGAGATGGATCGTGCCGATGAGCTGTACGGGCCGATCTTCGCCAAGTTCGCCGCCATGCCCATCGAGGACGTGGCCAAGGACGAGCAAGCCCTGAAGATGGGTGGCCGCCTGTTCGCCTCCAACTGCTCGGTGTGCCACGGTTCCGACGCCAAGGGCAGCTACGGCTTCCCCAACCTGGCCGACGACAGCTGGCGCTGGGGCGGCGAGCCGGAGACCATCAAGACCACCATCCTCAAGGGGCGTCACGGCATGATGCCGCCGCAGGGTGCGGTGATCGGCGAAGACGGCGTGCGCAACGCTGCCGCCTACGTCCTGACCCAGCTGGCGGGTCGCGAACTGCCAGAAGGTGAAGTCGCCGACGTCGCAGCAGGCGAGAAGATCTTCTCCACCACCTGCTTCGCCTGCCACGGCGCCAGCGGCACGGGCACCCCTGCCCTGGGTGCACCGGACCTGACCCGTCCGAGCGCATTCATCTACGGCAGCAGCTTCGCCCAGCTGCAGCAGACCATCCGCTATGGTCGCAGTGGCAACATGCCGCCTCAGGAAGATTTCCTGGGTAACGACAAGGCCCACCTGCTGGCGGCCTATGTGCTGAAACTGAGCCAGGGCAAGAACGAGTAACTCCCGCTTTGCCGGCGATCATTCCCTGGTCGCCGGCCCCTCCCCGCACCTGTGCGACCCAGTGTCGCACCTGCCGACCAATAGCCCTGCAATTTTCTTGATCTGGGCTAAGCTGCCTTTCAGTCGCCATCTGACACAACTCCAAGGCGATCCCTTCTTAGCGCTGCGCAAACTGGTTGCGCCAAAGCTGCCAGAGCTGTCTCCGGGGCCTGCCCGCAGTCCCCTTGAAAGGCTCTGAAACCCCGTTCGTGTCGGCATGTTGCGTTGCAATGGCTACCTGCTTTCTCCATACTTGCCGCCGATTTTTGCCCCATAAAACTCCATTAACCGTGGAACCCCTAGCATGAGCACAGCAATCAGTCAGACTGCTTATAACTATAAGGTGGTCCGCCAGTTCGCCATTATGACGGTGATCTGGGGGGTCATTGGGATGGGTCTAGGCGTGTTCATCGCCGCACAACTCGTGTGGCCAGAACTCAACCTGGGCCTGCCGTGGACCAGCTTCGGCCGTCTGCGTCCCTTGCATACCAACGCGGTGATCTTCGCTTTCGGCGGATGCGCCCTCTTCGCGACCTCGTACTACGTGGTCCAGCGCACCTGTCAAACGCGTCTGGTCTCCGACGGTCTGGCTGCCTTCACCTTCTGGGGTTGGCAAGCGGTCATCGTCCTGGCGGTGATCACCCTGCCCATGGGCTACACCAGCTCCAAGGAATACGCCGAGCTCGAGTGGCCGATCGACATCCTCCTGGGTGTGGTCTGGGTCACCTACCTGCTGGTGTTCTTCGGCACCATCATGAAGCGCAAGACCAAGCACATCTATGTGGGCAACTGGTTCTTCGGCGCCTTCATCCTGGTCACCGCGATGCTGCACATCGTCAACAGCATGGAAGTACCGGTCACCCTGACCAAGTCCTACTCCATGTATGCCGGTGCCACCGACGCCATGATCCAGTGGTGGTACGGTCACAACGCCGTGGGCTTCTTCCTGACCACCGGCTTCCTCGGCATGATGTATTACTTCGTACCCAAGCAGGCCGAGCGTCCGATCTACTCCTATCGCCTGTCCATCGTGCACTTCTGGGCGCTGATCACCCTGTACATCTGGGCCGGCCCGCACCACCTGCACTACACCGCACTGCCGGACTGGGCCCAGTCCCTCGGCATGGCGATGTCCGTGATCCTGCTGGCGCCGAGCTGGGGTGGCATGATCAACGGCATGATGAGCCTGTCCGGCGCCTGGCATAAGCTGCGCACCGACCCGATCCTGCGCTTCCTGGTGGTCTCCCTGGCCTTCTACGGCATGTCC
>NZ_SUKD01000068.1:0-983 GCF_013357275.1 Pseudomonas sp. BMW13
GCCACGGCATAGCCCACCAGCTGCTTGCCTTGCGCTGTGTCACGCGCCACCACCACCGCCTCTTCCACCTGCGGATGTGCCTGCAGACGGGCTTCGATCTCACCCAACTCGATGCGCAGGCCACGGATTTTCACCTGATGGTCGATACGTCCGACGTACTCGATGGCTCCGTCCGCCCGCCAGCGCGCCAGGTCGCCGGTGCGATACAGCCGCCCGCCTGCACCGAACGGATCGGCGACGAAGCGCTCGGCGGTCAGCCCCGGTCGTGCGTGATAACCCCGCGCCAGGCCAACGCCGCCAATGTAGAGCTCACCCGCCACACCCTGCGGCACCGGCTCCAGCCAGGGGTCGAGGATGTACAGCCGCAGGTTGTCGATGGGCCGGCCGATGGGCACGATGTGCCGTTCGTTTTCCTCGTCGCACGCCCAGTAGCTGACGTCGATGGCCGCCTCGGTGGGACCATAGAGGTTGTGCAGCTTGGCGCGGTGGCGCTGACGGAACTGCTGTTGCAGCTCGTAGGGTAACGCCTCGCCACTGCACATCACCTGCGTGAGTGAAGGGCAGTGTTCCAGCTCGCCCGAGGCGACGAACGCCTGCAACATCGAAGGTACGAAGTGCAGCACGCTGACCTCGCCCTGGTTGATTACCTGACGCAGTGCCAGCGGATCGCGATGCGCGCCTGGCTCGGCCACCACCAGCCCAGCGCCGGTCAGCAGCGGCCAGAAGAACTCCCACACCGATACATCGAAGCTGAACGGCGTCTTCTGCAGCACGCGATCAGCCGGCGTCAGGCAGTACGCCTTCTGCATCCAGTGCAGCCGGTTTATCAGCGCCTGATGGCTGTTGCCAGCGCCCTTGGGCTTGCCGGTCGAACCGGAGGTGTAGATCAGGTAGGCCAGGTTGTCCGGCGTACCCTGAATCGGCAGATCGCTCCCCTCCAGCCCCTCCACTTCCGACCAGTCGCTGTCCAGGCAGAACCTACG
>NZ_SUKD01000069.1:0-240 GCF_013357275.1 Pseudomonas sp. BMW13
CGGACCGTCGAGCGTGTCGATGATTTCCAGGCGGAAGACCACGTGGCCGTCGCCGTCCACACCCACCACATCGTCACCGTCCATCTGCAGCACGATGGCGCCGCCATCGGTGGCTTCCAGGTTGGTGCTCAGCTCGCCGCCCGCCGGGATACCGCTGAAGTACAGGCTGGTGCTGAGGCTGCCAGGACCGTCCTGGCCATCATCGCCACTGGCGGTGAACAGGCCGACCAGGCCGCCATT
>NZ_SUKD01000070.1:0-523 GCF_013357275.1 Pseudomonas sp. BMW13
CGGCGGACAATATTTTTTATGGGGTTGCCGGCTACCCCTATAACTTTCCCCGCAAGATGGAGGATACGGAATGTCCCACTCCTTGAGCCCTTGGTTAGCTCGCAATCTGATAGGTCGATACCCATTCGCGGGTTTATCACTGGTGCTATTACTGGTCAGCGGTTGCATGGCCAAGGAGTCCGAGATGCTCGGTGCTCCTGTCGAGGGTTATAACCATACCTCTGCCGCTATCAACCGCTTTACCGTCAATGGTGCTGGAGGGCCAAATCTAGGCCCTTATAGCGGGGGCGGTGGGCAGGTGTGCTGTGGCTCGGTGCCGCGTTATTGGCGGCCTGGGCTCAGAGCTATTGTGGAGTGGGAGAAAGATCCCGACCCCAGGGCTTATGTGAATTGGCCGCCATTGGGTACCGACGCTTATAGAGAGGCTTATAAGAAACACGCAGCTAATTACACCCGCCACCGTGTAGTGGTGGAGATACCTCAATACCAAGAAGCCGGAACCTTGAAAGTGCACTTTTTGCCC
>NZ_SUKD01000008.1:0-5441 GCF_013357275.1 Pseudomonas sp. BMW13
CGAAAGACTTAACCAACTGTTCTTTAACAACTGAATCAAGCAATTCGTGTGGGTGCTTGTGAGGTAAGACTGGTAGTCAACTGATTATCAGCATCACAAGTAACACTCGTGAATTCGAGAGTTTATTTGCGATTGCTGAGCCAAGTTTAGGGTTTTCTCAAAACCCAAGCAGTATTGAACTGAAGAGTTTGATCATGGCTCAGATTGAACGCTGGCGGCAGGCCTAACACATGCAAGTCGAGCGGATGAAGGGAGCTTGCTCCTGGATTCAGCGGCGGACGGGTGAGTAATGCCTAGGAATCTGCCTGGTAGTGGGGGATAACGTTCCGAAAGGAACGCTAATACCGCGTACGTCCTACGGGAGAAAGCAGGGGACCTTCGGGCCTTGCGCTATCAGATGAGCCTAGGTCGGATTAGCTAGTTGGTGAGGTAATGGCTCACCAAGGCGACGATCCGTAACTGGTCTGAGAGGATGATCAGTCACACTGGAACTGAGACACGGTCCAGACTCCTACGGGAGGCAGCAGTGGGGAATATTGGACAATGGGCGAAAGCCTGATCCAGCCATGCCGCGTGTGTGAAGAAGGTCTTCGGATTGTAAAGCACTTTAAGTTGGGAGGAAGGGCTGTAGGTTAATATCCTGCGGTTTTGACGTTACCAACAGAATAAGCACCGGCTAACTTCGTGCCAGCAGCCGCGGTAATACGAAGGGTGCAAGCGTTAATCGGAATTACTGGGCGTAAAGCGCGCGTAGGTGGTTCGTTAAGTTGGATGTGAAAGCCCCGGGCTCAACCTGGGAACTGCATCCAAAACTGGCGAGCTAGAGTACGGTAGAGGGTAGTGGAATTTCCTGTGTAGCGGTGAAATGCGTAGATATAGGAAGGAACACCAGTGGCGAAGGCGACTACCTGGACTGATACTGACACTGAGGTGCGAAAGCGTGGGGAGCAAACAGGATTAGATACCCTGGTAGTCCACGCCGTAAACGATGTCAACTAGCCGTTGGAATCCTTGAGATTTTAGTGGCGCAGCTAACGCATTAAGTTGACCGCCTGGGGAGTACGGCCGCAAGGTTAAAACTCAAATGAATTGACGGGGGCCCGCACAAGCGGTGGAGCATGTGGTTTAATTCGAAGCAACGCGAAGAACCTTACCTGGCCTTGACATGCTGAGAACTTTCCAGAGATGGATTGGTGCCTTCGGGAACTCAGACACAGGTGCTGCATGGCTGTCGTCAGCTCGTGTCGTGAGATGTTGGGTTAAGTCCCGTAACGAGCGCAACCCTTGTCCTTAGTTACCAGCACATTATGGTGGGCACTCTAAGGAGACTGCCGGTGACAAACCGGAGGAAGGTGGGGATGACGTCAAGTCATCATGGCCCTTACGGCCAGGGCTACACACGTGCTACAATGGTCGGTACAAAGGGTTGCCAAGCCGCGAGGTGGAGCTAATCCCATAAAACCGATCGTAGTCCGGATCGCAGTCTGCAACTCGACTGCGTGAAGTCGGAATCGCTAGTAATCGTGAATCAGAATGTCACGGTGAATACGTTCCCGGGCCTTGTACACACCGCCCGTCACACCATGGGAGTGGGTTGCTCCAGAAGTAGCTAGTCTAACCTTCGGGGGGACGGTTACCACGGAGTGATTCATGACTGGGGTGAAGTCGTAACAAGGTAGCCGTAGGGGAACCTGCGGCTGGATCACCTCCTTAATCGAAGACTTCAGCTTTCTCATAAGCTCCCACACGAATTGCTTGATTCACTGTAGAAGACGATGCTGTAACGCGGCGACCCTGTGATAGGTCTGTAGCTCAGTTGGTTAGAGCGCACCCCTGATAAGGGTGAGGTCGGCAGTTCAAATCTGCCCAGACCTACCAATTCAGGTGCAGATGCTTACGGGGCCATAGCTCAGCTGGGAGAGCGCCTGCTTTGCACGCAGGAGGTCAGCGGTTCGATCCCGCTTGGCTCCACCATTACAGCATGATCGTAGAGAGTTCAGAAATGAGCGCTTCAGGTGATTGGCCTGTTGAGTGCTGATTTCTGGTCTTTTGACCGGTACAAATCGTTCTTTAAAAATTTGGATATGTGATAGAAGTGACTAACGATGTGTTTCACTGCACATTGTTAATCAAGGCAAAATTTGTAGTTCTCAAGACGCAAATTTTCGGCGATGTCGTCTTCACGATTGAGACAGTAACCAGATTGCTTGGGGTTATATGGTCAAGTGAAGAAGCGCATACGGTGGATGCCTTGGCAGTCAGAGGCGATGAAAGACGTGGTAGCCTGCGAAAAGCTTTGGGGAGTCGGCAAACAGACTGTGATCCAGAGATCTCTGAATGGGGGAACCCACCCGGCATAAGCCGGGTATCTTGTACTGAATCCATAGGTGCAAGAGGCGAACCAGGGGAACTGAAACATCTAAGTACCCTGAGGAAAAGAAATCAACCGAGATTCCCTAAGTAGTGGCGAGCGAACGGGGACTAGCCCTTAAGTTGATTTGAGTGTAGTGGAAGGCTCTGGAAAGTGCCGCCGTAGTGGGTGATAGCCCCGTACACGAAACGCTCTTATCAATGAAATCGAGTAGGACGGGGCACGAGAAACCTTGTCTGAACATGGGGGGACCATCCTCCAAGGCTAAATACTACTGACTGACCGATAGTGAACCAGTACCGTGAGGGAAAGGCGAAAAGAACCCCGGAGAGGGGAGTGAAATAGAACCTGAAACCGTATGCGTACAAGCAGTGGGAGCCTACTTTGTTGGGTGACTGCGTACCTTTTGTATAATGGGTCAGCGACTTATATTCAGTGGCGAGCTTAACCGAATAGGGGAGGCGTAGCGAAAGCGAGTCTTAATAGGGCGCTTTAGTCGCTGGGTATAGACCCGAAACCGGGCGATCTATCCATGGGCAGGTTGAAGGTTAGGTAACACTGACTGGAGGACCGAACCGACTACCGTTGAAAAGTTAGCGGATGACCTGTGGATCGGAGTGAAAGGCTAATCAAGCTCGGAGATAGCTGGTTCTCCTCGAAAGCTATTTAGGTAGCGCCTCGTGTATCACTGCTGGGGGTAGAGCACTGTTTCGGCTAGGGGGTCATCCCGACTTACCAAACCGATGCAAACTCCGAATACCAGCAAGTGTCAGCACGGGAGACACACGGCGGGTGCTAACGTCCGTCGTGAAAAGGGAAACAACCCAGACCGTCAGCTAAGGTCCCAAAGTTATGGTTAAGTGGGAAACGATGTGGGAAGGCTTAGACAGCTAGGAGGTTGGCTTAGAAGCAGCCATCCTTTAAAGAAAGCGTAATAGCTCACTAGTCGAGTCGGCCTGCGCGGAAGATGTAACGGGGCTCAAACCATACACCGAAGCTACGGGTTCATCCTTTGGATGAGCGGTAGAGGAGCGTTCTGTAAGCCTGTGAAGGTGAGTTGAGAAGCTTGCTGGAGGTATCAGAAGTGCGAATGCTGACATGAGTAACGACAATGCGAGTGAAAAACTCGCACGCCGAAAGACCAAGGTTTCCTGCGCAACGTTAATCGACGCAGGGTTAGTCGGCCCCTAAGGCGAGGCAGAAATGCGTAGTCGATGGGAAACGGGTTAATATTCCCGTACTTCTAGTTACTGCGATGGAGGGACGGAGAAGGCTAGGCCAGCACGGCGTTGGTTGTCCGTGTTTAAGGTTGTAGGCTGGTTTCTTAGGTAAATCCGGGAGATCAAGGCCGAGAACTGATGACGAGCGTTCTTTTAGAATGCGAAGTGGTTGATGCCATGCTTCCAGGAAAAGCTTCTAAGCTTCAGGTAACTAGGAACCGTACCCCAAACCGACACAGGTGGTTAGGTAGAGAATACCAAGGCGCTTGAGAGAACTCGGGTGAAGGAACTAGGCAAAATGGCACCGTAACTTCGGGAGAAGGTGCGCCGGTGAGGGTGAAGTATTTACTACGTAAGCCCATGCCGGTCGAAGATACCAGGCCGCTGCGACTGTTTATTAAAAACACAGCACTCTGCAAACACGAAAGTGGACGTATAGGGTGTGACGCCTGCCCGGTGCCGGAAGGTTAATTGATGGGGTTAGCGCAAGCGAAGCTCTTGATCGAAGCCCCGGTAAACGGCGGCCGTAACTATAACGGTCCTAAGGTAGCGAAATTCCTTGTCGGGTAAGTTCCGACCTGCACGAATGGCGTAACGATGGCGGCGCTGTCTCCACCCGAGACTCAGTGAAATTGAAATCGCTGTGAAGATGCAGTGTATCCGCGGCTAGACGGAAAGACCCCGTGAACCTTTACTATAGCTTTGCACTGGACTTTGAGCTTGCTTGTGTAGGATAGGTGGGAGGCTTTGAAGTGGGGACGCCAGTTCTCATGGAGCCATCCTTGAAATACCACCCTGGCAACCTTGAGGTTCTAACTCTGGTCCGTTATCCGGATCGAGGACAGTGTATGGTGGGTAGTTTGACTGGGGCGGTCTCCTCCCAAAGAGTAACGGAGGAGTACGAAGGTGCGCTCAGACCGGTCGGAAATCGGTCGTAGAGTATAAAGGCAAAAGCGCGCTTGACTGCGAGACAGACACGTCGAGCAGGTACGAAAGTAGGTCTTAGTGATCCGGTGGTTCTGTATGGAAGGGCCATCGCTCAACGGATAAAAGGTACTCCGGGGATAACAGGCTGATACCGCCCAAGAGTTCATATCGACGGCGGTGTTTGGCACCTCGATGTCGGCTCATCACATCCTGGGGCTGAAGCCGGTCCCAAGGGTATGGCTGTTCGCCATTTAAAGTGGTACGCGAGCTGGGTTTAGAACGTCGTGAGACAGTTCGGTCCCTATCTGCCGTGGACGTTTGAGATTTGAGAGGGGCTGACCTTAGTACGAGAGGACCGGGTTGGACGAACCTCTGGTGTTCCGGTTGTCACGCCAGTGGCATTGCCGGGTAGCTATGTTCGGAAAAGATAACCGCTGAAAGCATCTAAGCGGGAAACTTGCCTCAAGATGAGATCTCACTGGGAACTTGATTCCCCTAAAGGGCCGTCGAAGACTACGACGTTGATAGGCAGGGTGTGTAAGCGCTGTGAGGCGTTGAGCTAACCTGTACTAATTGCCCGTGAGGCTTGACCATATAACACCCAAACAATCTGCTCTGACAGCAGAGGGTGTCGATGGTGAAGTCGACAGAAAGCCGAAAATTTGCGAGAGCTACAAGCCTCTATCACGTATCCAAGGGATCGCGCCTTACCGCGAGATCCCAACCGAATTGCTTGACGACCATAGAGCGTTGGAACCACCTGATCCCATCCCGAACTCAGTAGTGAAACGACGCATCGCCGATGGTAGTGTGGTGCTTCACCATGTGAGAGTAGGTCATCGTCAAGCTCCTATACGAAACCCCAGATCTCTAACGAGGTCTGGGGTTTCTTCTTTGCGCGGCAGAAAGTCGGGCGTGGGCAG
>NZ_SUKD01000071.1:0-262 GCF_013357275.1 Pseudomonas sp. BMW13
TGGCGGACTCAGGAGGATTCGAACCTCCGACCGCTCGGTTCGTAGCCGAGTACTCTATCCAGCTGAGCTATGAGTCCGTTGCAGATCACTCGAAAGCGACTGCGCTTTCGTGCGACCTTTGGCGCTTTTAGACCAGATCACCGCTGGTTGAAACAAAATGGCTTGCAGCGATGCAAGCCATTGAATATGGCGGACTCAGGAGGATTCGAACCTCCGACCGCTCGGTTCGTAGCCGAGTACTCTATCCAGCTGAGCTATGAGT
>NZ_SUKD01000072.1:0-256 GCF_013357275.1 Pseudomonas sp. BMW13
GCGAGAGAGCATCGCGGCTGAAGCCGCTCCCACGGTGACTGTGTACGACGAATGCGTAGAGCGGGTGCAACCCGCCAATGGCCGGTTCTCTGAAGGTCCAGCACCGTAGCCCGGATGCAATCCGGGGCTGTCGTGGTGCCTGTTCCCCGGATTTCATCCGGGCTACGTACCTATGGGGCGCAACGATCTCTGTAGGAGCGGCTTCAGCCGCGAAAGATTGCGAGAGAGCATCGCGGCTGAAGCCGCTCCCACGGTG
>NZ_SUKD01000073.1:0-251 GCF_013357275.1 Pseudomonas sp. BMW13
CAGCGGTAGTTCAGTCGGTTAGAATACCGGCCTGTCACGCCGGGGGTCGCGGGTTCGAGTCCCGTCCGCTGCGCCATTATTTCCCAGATCGACCTTGGTCGATTTGAGATGGCAAGGCCCGCAAGGGCGCCATCAGATGCAACAGAGTTCTCTGGACGCAAGTCCAACCGACACGCAGCGGTAGTTCAGTCGGTTAGAATACCGGCCTGTCACGCCGGGGGTCGCGGGTTCGAGTCCCGTCCGCTGCGCCA
>NZ_SUKD01000074.1:0-208 GCF_013357275.1 Pseudomonas sp. BMW13
CGTCGGCTGGATGTAATAGCCGCTGGCCAGGTCGCCCTCCAGGCGCTCGGCCGCCCCGCCGGTGAGCACCTGGGCGCCCTCCTGCTGGGCGATCTCCAGGTAGCTGAGGATCTTGTCGAACTGCTGCTGCGAGGCCTGGGCGCCGACCATGGTGTCGGTGTCCAGCGGGTTGCCGCGCTTGATCTGCTTGACCTTCTTCATCACCTCG
>NZ_SUKD01000075.1:0-232 GCF_013357275.1 Pseudomonas sp. BMW13
CGCCCATGCCGCCGCCGACGCCTGGGGCCGCACCAGCGTGCAGGAGCGTTCGCACATCCTGCTGAAGATCGCCGACCGTATCGAAGCCAACCTCGAACTGCTGGCCGTGGCCGAGACCTGGGACAACGGCAAGGCCGTGCGCGAAACCCTCAACGCCGACGTGCCGCTGGCCGCCGACCACTTCCGCTACTTCGCCGGCTGCATCCGCGCCCAGGAAGGCAGCACCGCCGAG
>NZ_SUKD01000076.1:0-389 GCF_013357275.1 Pseudomonas sp. BMW13
CAGATCACTGATCAAACTGCTGTTGCCGGTAGCGCTAGTGCTCGCCTACGTAGCCTGGGCTTACACCCGTATGCCCGGTGCAATTCTGTATGTACACAACCATACGGATCGCCCCATCTTCAGCTACGCCGTCAATGAGGCCTGGGGCGGCAATGCATTTGCTTATGGTGGAGGGAAGGCGACATGCTGCACGCGTATCGAAGGCGATGTGCTGACCGTGCAGTGGATCAAGGGACGCACCGGGGAACAGGTTCGCCAAGGCGTTGAAAAAGAGACCATCACCCAACAAGTGCCCAACCCGCCCCGCACCAGGCAAGACAAGTACCTGCATGTGCATTTCTTTCCGGGGGATCAGGTTCGTCTGTTCTGGAGCCCCAATCTGGACAGTC
>NZ_SUKD01000009.1:0-19217 GCF_013357275.1 Pseudomonas sp. BMW13
GCTCCTACGACAAGCAGAGCCGTAGGGTGGATGTCGCCTTTTACATCCACCGCAGCGGTGGATCGGTGAAGCGTGATCTGCGTGTGATCAATCATCCGCGATCAGGCGCTTGCCCAGGCTCACCGAGGCATCGATCTGGTAACCAAGCCGTTCGTAGAAGGCCAGCGCGGCGGCGTTGGTGTCGCGCACCTGCAGGCTCAGTTTGGGGCAGCCCATGGCCAGCAGCAGCGTCTCGATATGGGCCATCAGCTGGCGCGCCAGGCCGCGCTGGCGCTGCTGCGGGCAGACCGCCAGGTAGTTGACCCAGCCACGATGGCCTTCGTAGCCGGCCATCGCCGAGGCCACCAAGGTGCCGTCGATCTCGCCGACCAGAAACAGCTCGGGCTGCACCTGCAGCTTGCGCTGGATGTCCTTGTACGGATCGTTCCAGGGGCGAGTCAGGTCGCAGCGTTGCCAGAGGTCGACGACGGCGGCTTCGTCGCTCGGTTGAAAGGGGCGGATCAGCATGGCGGACTCCCGTGAATGAGGCCGCCGTTTTAGCACAAGCGGATGACGCTGGCGCTAGCGTCGCAGGTAGGAGGCGAAGTCGATGTCGCCGGCCGAGAGAATCGCCTGCACCCGGTTGTGCACGCCCAGCTTGCGCAGGATGGCCGAGACATGCGCCTTCACCGTGGTCTCGGCGATGTCCAGGCTGTAGGCGATCTGCTTGTTCGACTCGCCCTTGGTCATGCGCTCGAGCACCAGCAGCTGCTTGCGCGTCAGGGCCTGCAACAGTTCCGGCGGGATGCTGTGGTTGTCGTGATGCGGACGCGAGCTGCCGCTCTTCTGCGAGCGGATGATGTCCGGCGGCAGGTAGACGTTGCCGTCGAGAATCTGCGCGATGGCGTCGGTCATCTGCGCCCGTGGCGAGGACTTGGTGATGAAACCCACCGCACCATAGGTGATGGCCTGCAGCACGATCTGCTTGTCCTGTTCGGCGGATACGATCACCACCGGAATGGTCGGCGCCTCGTTGCGCAGGTTCATCAGCCCGCCCAGGCCGTGCATGCCGGGCATGTTCAGGTCGAGCAGGATCAGGTCCAGGTCGTCGTGGTTCTGGGTCAGCTCCAGAGCGCTGTCCAGGTCGGCGGTTTCCATGATCTCGCTACCGGGAAAACCGTCGGCGATGACGTTATGGATGGCTTCACGAAACAGCGGATGGTCGTCGGCAATCAGAATCTTGTACATGGCCTTGCACCTCGTTGTTGTGATTATGGGGTGGCGGTGGGCGTGAGGAAAGCAGCAGGCAGTTCGGCAGGTTGCGCCGGCACCAGGGGCAGGCCGGCCTGCTCCCAGGCGTCGATGCCGTCACGGTACCAGTAGAGCTGGCGGTAGCCCAGGGCATGGGCCCGGCGCGCGGCGTTCCAGCTCAGCCAGCAGTCGGAGCGGCAGTAGAACGCCAGCGGGTGCTGCTGGTCGCCGCCGCTGGCCTGCTCCAGGTAGTGGGCGAAGTAGCGCTGCCACTGGGGCGCGAGGTTGCCATCGCCGGCATTGGCCAGCCACAGGCTGCCGGGGAGGTTGGCGTGGGGCGCATCCTCGATGAAACGACCCTGCAACCAGGGGCGTCGATAGACGTCGATCAGCGTGGTTCGTGGTTGCTCGGCCAGCAGCCGCTGCAGGGCGGGGGTGTCGAGCGTCTGCACGCCTTGCAGCTGTTCCGGCGTGGGGCTGCGGTACTGCGCGCTGCGGTAGCCGTCTGCGTCGAACAGCTCGTCGGACTGCACCAGGCAGACCAGCAGCAGCGAGGCAAGCATCAGGCCTGCACGCAAAGGCAGACGGTACTTCATGGCAAGGCCTCTACTTATAGTTGTCCCGGTATTACAGGCCATGGTCGCAGGCTTGGGAATTCTACGTTGGAGAGGAAAACCAGTACCAAAGTAGTAGAAAGGCCTGGCGGAGCGGCGGCCGACTGCCCGTGGCAGGCGCCAACCGCTCGGGCTGGCGCGCCGTTTCAGCCGGCCTTGCGCAGGGCGGCATGCTGCGGGTTGAAGGTGAGCACGGCGAGCAGCGTCAGCACCAGGCTCAGGCCGATGCAGATCAGCAGTGCCTCCACCTGCAGGCGCAGGTACAGGGCGTTGCGCACCAGCTCCACGGCGTGAGTGAAGGGGTTGAACGCGCACAGCCAGTACAGCCACTCGCTGGACTCGCGCATCTTCCACAGTGGGTAGAGCGCGGACGACAGGAAGAACATGGGGAAGATGACGAAGTTCATCACCCCGGCGAAGTTCTCCAGCTGGCGTATGCCATTGGACAGCAACAGCCCCAGCGCGCTGAGCAGCAGCGCCACCAGCAGCAGCGCCGGCAGGGCGGCGAGCAGGCCCCAGGCCGGTGGTTGCACGCCGTAGACCCAGGCGATGGCGAGGAAGGCGTACACCTGCAGCAGCGAGATCAGCGCCGTGGCCAGCAGCTTGGCCACCAGCAGGAAGGCGCGTGGCAGCGGGCTGGTGAGCAGCACGCGCATGCTGCCCATTTCGCGGTCGTAGACCATCGACAGCGACCCCTGCATGCCGTTGAACAGCAGGATCATGCAGGCCAGGCCCGGCACGATGTAGGTGTCGTAGGTGATGTAGGTGTCGTAGGGCTCGATGATGGCGATGCCCAGCGCCGCACGAAAGCCGGCGGCGAACACCAGCAGCCAGAGCAGCGGACGCACCAGGGCGCTGAGAAAACGCGAGCGCTGCAGGACGAAACGCAGCCATTCGCGCAGCACGATGCCGCGCAGGCATTGCCAGTAGGCGCTCATGCTTGCGGCTCCTCGGTGGAATGTTCGCGGCTGAAGCCGCTCCTGCGGGCCTGGGGATCCAGGTTCGGCCGCAGCGCCTCGCGCACATGGCCACGGCCGAGGGCTTCATCGCCGGTCAGGCGGGCGAAGCTGATGGCCAGGTCATCGCCCAGCTGGCCGGCCTTGCCCCAGGCCACGCGCTGGCCGTGATGGAGGATCAGCAAGTCGTCGGATGGCTCGACCTCGTCGAGCAGATGGGTCGTCCACAGCACGCACAGGCCCTGTTCGCGGCACAGGTTGCGCACGTGCCTGCCCAGCGCCAGGCGGCTGGCCGGGTCGAGCCCGGCGCTGGCCTCGTCGAGCAGCAACAGGCGCGGCTGATGGAGCAGGGCACGGGCGATCTCCACCCGGCGCCGATGGCCGCCATTGAGGGTGCGTACCTTGTCGTGGCGGCGTTCGCCGAGATCCTGGCGCAGCAGCTCCTCTTCGATGCGCGTCTGTGCCTCGCGTCGCGGCATGCCGTGCAGGGCGGCGTGGTAGGCGAGGTTCTGCTGCACCGAGAGGTCGAGGTCCAGCGTGCTCTGCTGGAACACCACGCCCAGCTGGCGCAGCGCCTGGCGCGGGGCGTGGCGCAGGCTGTGGCCGAAGATGCGGATATCGCCCTGTTGCAGGTCGTACAGGCGGGTGAGCAGGGCGATCAGCGTGGATTTGCCGGCGCCGTTGGGGCCGAGCAGGGCGCCGAAGCGGCCGGGCGCCAGTTCGAAGGTCAGCTCGTCGAGCGCACGGCGGGCGCCGTAGGCGAAGCCGAGCGCCTCCACCGCCAGGGCCGTCATGGTGTCACCACCACGCCCCAGGGATAACGGCCGACCTTGATCGACCTGGTCACCTTGAGGCTGTCGACGTCGATCACCGAGACATCGCCACTGACGCCATTGGTGGTCAGCAAGCGCTTCTGGTCCGGCGTGAACTCCAGGTGCCAGACACGCCGGCCCACCAGCAGGTAGTCGAGAATCTCGTAGCTTCTGGCATCCACGACCGCGACGTGATTGGCCGGGCCCAGGGCGATGAAGGCGTACTTGCCATCGTCGCTGAGCTTGACCCCGACCGGCTGCACCTTGTCCGGGTGCACGCCCTTGATGGCGAAGTTGAGCACCTTGAGCACCTGGCGCGAGTCCACGTCGAGCACCGTTACCGTGCCGCCGATCTCGGCCGAGGCCCACAGGCGCTTGCCGTCCTTGTCGAACTCGACATGGCGCGGGCGCTGGTCGACCAGGGTGTTGTCCACCAGTTGCTGGGTGCTGGTGTCGATCCAGTGCAGCATGTTGGTGGTCTCGCTGGTGTTGACCGCCCACTTGCCGTCCGGGCTGACGGCCATGCCTTCGGGCTCCACGCCCACGTCGATCTGCGCCAGTACCTCGTCACTCCGGGCGTCGACCACGGTGACCAGCGCATCGTCCTCGTTGGAGATGTACAGCCAGCGGTCGTTGGGGTGCAGGGCGAACTGCTCGGGGTCGGCGCCGGAGGGCAGCTCCTTGATGATCTTGCGCGTGGCCAGGTCCATCACCTGCACGCGATCCGAGTCGCTGGCGCAGATGTACAGCAGCCTGTTGTCGGAGGACAGCAGCAAGCCGCGCGGGCGCATGCCCACCTTCAGCGTGGCGCTGACTTCCAGGCTGTCCAGGTCGATCACGCTGATGCTGTCGTCCTTCTCGTTGGACACGTAGGCAGTGGCGGCCAGGGCCGAGTGGCAGGCCAGGCCGAAGGCGACGGCGCAGGCGAGACGGGTCAGGCGCATGGGGGTGATCCTCTTGTTGTAGTTGTTGGCGGAGTCCTGCTTCTGTGGGAGGGGCTTCAGCCGCGACAGCCGCCGTTGAAGCCCCTCCCACAGGTGTTCTGTTTTTCTGTAGGAGCCCGCTTGCGGGCGATACCTGGCGATGATCGCCGGCAAGCCGGCTCCTACAGAGGCGTGCCTGCCAGATCGCACTTCACTTCCGGGCGGTCGTAGCCGAGGCTGTCCATCTCGTTGTTCGGGTGCAGGAAACCGTCCTGTGGCGAGGTGCTGACCAGCGCGCGGGGGTGTACCAGCGGGATCGGTTGGCGCAGTTCGCCGTTCCACGGGCGGAAGCTCAGCTTGCGTCCCTTGAAACCGTCCAGCGGCAGCTCGGCGGACAGCGCCAGGCGGCGGATGGCCCCGGGCTCGCTGGCACGTAGCCTGGTCACGGCGGCGGCGATGCTGCGCACGGCCATCCAGGCGGCGAAATCGCGGTCGTTCATCCAGCGCCCGGCCAGCGCCTCGAAGCGCTTCTGCAGCTGCGCGGCGCCGAAGGTTTCCACCGTCTTGTGCCAGGCGGTCGGCGTCAGCCCCTGGGTGCCGGCCACCGGGCGCGGGTACCAGGTGTTGTAGGGCAGGTACTCGCCGAAGTCGCCGCGCTCGTCGGCCACCAGCACCACGTCGTACTCGGTGGCCTGGGTGAACAGCGGCATGTCGGCCTGGGCGCTGCGACGCTGGTCGTTGTCGAAGCTCCACGGCTTCTCGGCGACGATGCGGTGGCCGAAGCGCTTGGCGGCGCGCCTGAGCGCAGCGGCGTAGGCGAGGTCGTCTTCGCTGCTGCCGGTCACCAGCAGCCAGCGCGTCCATTTGCGCACGGCGAGAAACTGCGCCAGGGCGTCGGCGAGCATGGCGCGACTGGGCAGGGTGTGCAGCACATTGCCGAGACATTGCTCGCGGCGCAGCCTGTCATCGGCGCTGCCGGCATTGAGCAGCAGGCTGTCCGGCAGGCGCTGGCTGAGCTGGCGCAGGGTGTCGGCGGGGGCGTTGACCACGAACAGGCGAATGCCGGCCTGGTGCTGCTGTTCGGCGGTGGCGAGCAGCGCCTGCGCCGTGTCGAGCTCGGCGCTTTGCAGTTCGAAGTGCTGCTTGAGGAAGCGGCCGGTGCTGTTGCTGTCGATGATCGCCAGTTCGGCGCCACGGCGCCCCGCATCGCTCGGTTCGGGGATCACGTTGGACAGCAACGGGCCGCGTGGAGGCTGGTACGCCAGGTAGCCGATGCGCACCTGCAGCGCGTCCGCTGCGACGGCGCTCAGCGAGCCGCAGAGGGCGGCGAGGCAGAACAGCAGGCGGCAACTGATGCGGTGCATGGGGCGACTCCGGCAGAGGATGTCGCCAGCATAGGAAGCGTCGCCGTCGCGGGATATATGCCCAAGGTAGCGACGTACACGTACGAAGGTCGTAGTTCGTCACGCCAGTCCGCACCGGCCATGCGCGGGAAACCTGGCCAAAGTAGCAGGCGCCCGCTACCAAGGTAGTAGAACGGTGCGGGCCATTGCTTCTTAGCATGGCGGGCAACGACCCATAACAATAACGGTGCCTGCCATGCGAACCTTCAAAGCCCTGCTGCTGCCCCTGCTGCTGATCATCAGCCTGCTCGGTGTCGACCAGCTGCACGCCGCCGGTGATCTGACCCGCCGCCCGGTGGCGCTGCCTGACCTGGTGCTGGGCAACGATGACAGCGACTACTTCATGTCGCAGAACGAATACCAGCTGGAGACGGGCCAGGCCTACCAGCTGCGGATCGTCTCCAACGGGCAGAAGGAATACGCCTTCCAGGCACCGGAGTTCGCCACGTCCATCTACCTGCGCAAGGTCGAGGCCGGTGGCGTCGAGGTCAAGGCGGTGACCCTGACCGAGCTGGAGTTCGAGGACGCCGGCGAGGCGGAGATCTTCTTCGTGCCGGTCAAACCGGGCAAGTTCCGCTTCTATGCCAAGGGCCTGGAAGGCAAGGGCATGCTCGGGCATTTCGTGATCAAGTAGATGACCGCGCTCGGCCGCATCAACCTGTGCGTCAGCCTGCTGTTCATGCTGGTGACCCTGGCCGGCCTGGCGCTGCTGCTGCGTCAGGCCAGTCATGACGTGCAGCGCGAGCTGCAGGCCGCCGAGGCGGTGCTGGAGTACCTGGGCGAGGTGGCGCGCAGCAACCCCGACAGCCTGCGCCCCGAGCTGACCGAGAACCTGCGGCATATCCGCGTGAGCTGGCTGCAGCCCGGCGAGCGGCCCAGGCAGCAGAGCGAGAACCTGGTCGAGCACTGGATCGCCGAGCGCCTGCTGGGCTCGGCACTGCTGCTGGCCGACAGCTGGCCGCTGGCCGATGGGCGCCGGCTGCGTATCGCCCTCGATCCCTATGACGAGATCGAGGAAATCTACGATTCGCTGCTGCAACTGCTGCTGCTCAGCAGCTTCGCCCTGATCCTCTGCCTGCTCAGCATCCGCTTCGCCGTGCGCCGTGGCCTGCGCGTACTGGACGAGCTGTTCACCGGCCTGCGAGAGGTCGGTGCCGGCCATTTCGACACCCGCCTGCAGAGCCACGGCATGGCCGAGGCGCAGCGTCTGGCCGGGCACTTCAACGACATGGCGACCACCCTGCAGCAGGTCCAGGCGGACAACGCCGAGCTGACCCAGGCGCTGCTGGAGTTGCAGGAGCGCGAGCGCGCCCGTCTCGGCCAGACCCTGCACGATGACCTGGGCCAGTACCTCAGCGGGATCCGCGCCCAGGCCTGCCTGCTCAAGGTGGTTGCCGACCGGCCCTTGCAGGTGCAGGACACCGCGCGCCTGCTGGACGGCAACTGCGAGCGCCTGCAGCAGGGCTTTCGCAGCCTGATCCGCGATCTCTATCCGGTGGTGCTGGAACGCATGGAACTTGGCGTGGCGCTGCAGCAACTGGCCGTCGACTGGCAGCAGGCGCACGGCATCCGCTGCCGGTTGATGCTGGGGGCGCACCTGCCCAGCCTGCCGCTGGCGAGCAAGGCGCATCTGTATCGCCTGGTGCAGGAGGCGCTGACCAACGTCGCCCGGCACGCCGAGGCCAGCGAAGTGCGCATTCGCCTGCAACGACGCGGCCAGGGCTTGCGCCTGCTGGTCCGCGACGATGGCCGTGGCACCACGTTGCCATTGCGCCCCGGCATAGGCCTGCGTTCGATGCGTGAACGCAGCCGCAGCCTCGGTGCCGAACTGCGCCTGTACAGCCGGCCGCAGGCAGGCTGGGCGGTGTGCCTGAAGATTCCCCTGGAGGCGAGGCGATGAAAGTGCTGCTGGTGGACGACCATGCCGTGGTGCGCCAGGGCTACGCCAGCCTGTTGTGCGCCCTGTTGCCGGAGGTGCAGCTGCGCGAGGCCTGCGATGGCGAGCAGGCCTTGCAGCGCGTGCAGGAGGAGATCCCGAACCTGGTGATCATGGACATCGGTCTGCCTGGCATCAGCGGCCTGGAAACCACCCGGCGCCTGCGCCAGCGCCTGCCGCAGCTGCGCGTCCTGTTCTTCAGCATGCATGACGAGCTGCCCCTGGTGCGCCAGGCGCTGGATGCCGGCGCCATCGGCTATCTGACCAAGAACTCGTCGCCGGACGTGCTGGTGGAGGCGGTCCGGCGCACCGCCGCCGGCCACGCCTACATCGAGCAGCAACTGGCCACCCAGCTGGCCTGCAACCCGGCCAGCGCAGGCGGGACCGACCCGCGCCTGCGCGAGCTGACCCAGCGCGAGTTCGAGATCTTCGTCATGCTCGCCCGTGGCCTGCCGCCTCGGCAGATCGCCGAGAAGCTGTGCATCAGCGCCAAGACCCTGTCCAACTATCAGACCCTGGTGAAGAACAAGCTGCAGATCGGCTCGCAGGCCGAACTGGTGCACCTGGCCATCGACAGTGGGGTGGTGCGGGTGGGCATGGAGAGCGCCTGAGATCGCTCCAGCGGAAATCCCGTGCAATCGATCGGCTCGGCACGGGGCAGCGATCCGGTGTAGATTCCGCGGCAGACTCAGCAGGCCTCGTCTGCTGCAACGCGGCAGGCCCCGGTCCGGCCGATATGGCACGAGGCGCGCTCGACAATCAGGGAGATAGCCATGAACAAAGGGATACCTGTCGCACTCTGCATGCTGGCGTTGGCGGCGAGCGGCGGCGCTTCTGCAGCCGGGAGCGCTGCGTTGCCGCGCCAGGATGGTTCATCCATCACCTACTACCTGGATGGCAACGGCAGTCGGACCTTGCTGGTGCTGATGCAGGGCTCGGACTGCAACAGCGTGGCGCACAACCCGGTCATCAACGAGCAGTTCTCCACCTTGCTCGAGGGGGCCGATGTCCTGACGGTGGAGAAATACGGGCTCACCCGCGCGACTGCCTGGAACCCGGCGGGGGACAGCCCCGACTGCCCCGAGTCGTATTTCAGCCATGATTCGCCGGAGCAGAGAGCCCGTGACTACCTGCAGGTGATCGACGCCCTGGCCGGGCAGTACGGCTATGAGCAGCTGGTGCTGCTGGGGGGCAGTGAAGGCGCGGTGGTGGCGGCGCTGGTCGCTTCTCGGCGCGAGGACGTCAGCGCGCTGGTGACCCTCAACGGGGGTGGCCGGTTCTTTCACGACGACGTTCTGTACAGCATGGTTCGCGAGCTTCCCCCGGCGGCACTCGACGAGGCCAGGGCCGGGTTCCTGGGGTTCCGGGACAGCGTGATGAATGCCGAGACGATGGACCTGCGGATGAGTGGCCACGGTTTTCGCTGGTGGAAGAGCATGTTCAGCCTCGACCAGCGCGCCACCTTGCAGCAGGTCGAGGCGCCGTTGCTGATCGTCCAGGCGGAGCGCGACGAAAGCGTGTCGCCTGGCCTGGCGCGCGAGCAGGCGGAGCAGCTGCGCGAGGGCAAGAGCAACGTCGATTTCCTGCTGGTCGAGAATGTCGACCACAAGTTCAGGGACGACGCCGGCGAGAGCCGCACCGACGCGGTGATCGCGTCCGTCCGGGGCTGGCTCGGCCAGCAGCGAGTCGCCTGGAACTAGCCTGGCCAGCGCTGGATGAAGAAAGCGTCATCCACCCTACCCATTGCGTAGGGTGGACAACGCGAAGCTTGTCCACCTTGGGCCGCATCGTGTCATGCCTCAATCCCAGCCTTTCGGGCAGGCCACGCACCCCGGCATGTTGGCGCCCTGGAAGTTGCCGAAGCGCACCCGTGCGCCGCTGAGGTTGGCATTCTCCAGGTTGGAGCCGCCGAGCTTCACTTCCTGCAAATTGGCATCTTCGAGGTGCGCGCCCTTGAGGTCGGCCTTGCTCAGCCAGGTCATTTCCAGGTTGGCCGCCTGCAGTTGCACGTCGTGCAGCTTGGCCCCGGAAAGACGGGCGAACTCCAGGTTGGCGGCACGCATGTCGGCGCCTTCGAATTGCGCGGCCTGGGCGAACAGGCCCCAGCCGCCGATGGCCACCAGGCTGGCGCCGGAGAGGTCGGCCAGGCGCAGGTTGCTCTGCTGCAGGCTGGCGCGGTTGAGGTTGGCGCCGCGCAGCGTGGCCTTCTCCAGATTGGCCAGGTCGAGGTTGACGTGGCGCAGGTCCGCGCCGGACAGGTCGGCACCGGAGAGATCCATGTGGCGCATGTCCAGGTTGCGCAGGTCGGCCCCGCGCAGGTTGGCGTTGGGGCATTTGCTCTCGGGTTCGATGCGGCAGCCGTTGATCAGTGGCACGCCGTCGTTGTCGGTCTCGGCGCCGATGGCGTGGCTGCCGAGCACCAGCAGCAGGGCTGGGACGAGCAGGGGCAGGTGGTTCATGGCGAGTCCTCGGGTGAATTGATGGGGGAGGCGGTTGCGGCTAAAGCCCCTCCCACAGGCGGTGCGCCTGGTGCGTAGTCTGGGTGGAGCGGAGCGAACCCCAGGCAAGGCGCTGAATCGCAATGCGGCCCAGCCACTCCTACGAGTAAGGGCCTGGCGCACCGCGAAGGACGCCAGGCCTGTTGCCGTCAGCGTTGGGCGCTGGCCTTGTCCCAGCTGGGCAGCTTGAACACCCAGAAGGAGCCGCCCTGGGCCACCGGCTTGGTCAGCTCGGCCATATCGCCACCCCACAGCGGAACCGCGCCGCCGTAGCCGGCAGTCACGCCGATGTATTGCTCGCCGTCCTGCTCCCAGGTGATGGGCGGGGAGATGATCCCGGTGCCGACCTGGAACTTCCACAGCTCCTTGCCGTTCTTGGCGTCGAAGGCCTTGAAGTAGCCGTCGCCGGTACCGGTGAACACCAGGTTGCCCCTGGTCGCGAGCACGCCAGCCCACAGCGGCAGGCGCTCCTTGTGTTCCCAGGCGACCTTGCCGGTGGTCGGGTTCATGGCGCGCAGGATGCCGACGTGATCGTCGTACAGGCGCTTGATGCGGAAGCCCATGCCCAGGTAGGCGGAGCCCTTCTTGTAGTGCGCTTCCTCGGCCCAGTAGTCCTCCTTCCAGTGGTTGGCCGGTACGTAGAACAGGCCGGTGTCCTGGCTGTAGGCCATGGGGTTCCAGTTCTTGCCGCCGAGGAAGGGGGGCGAGACCTCGACCACGGCACCCTTGGTTTCGCCGGCTTTCGGCTTGGGCGGACGCTGGCCTTCGTTCTCCACCGGACGCCCGGTCTTCAGGTCGATGTGGCTGGCCCAGGTGATCTTGTCGACGAAGGGGAAGGCGTTCTTCAGCTTGCCGTTGGCGCGGTCGACCACGTAGAAGAAGCCGTTGCGGTCGGCGTGCGCGGTGGCCTTGGTGACCTTGCCGTTCTTGTCCTTGTAGTCGAACAGCACCAGTTCGTTGTTGCCGGAGAAGTCCCAGGCATCGTTCGGCGTGTGCTGGTAGAACCACTTCACCTCACCGGTGGTGGGGTCGACGCCGACCTGGCCGGAGGTGTACAGGCTGTCGTAGTCGTGCGGGTTGCCGCCGTCGCTGGTGCGTGCCCAGCCGTTCCACGGTGCCGGGTTGCCGGCGCCGATGATGATGGTGTTGGTTTCGGCATCGAAACTGGCGCTCTGCCACGGCGCGCCGCCACCCTGGCTCCAGGCTGCCTTCTTGCCGGTCGGGTGGTTGGGGTCATCCGGCCAGCTGGGGGCTTTCACGTCGCCGGTCGGGGTGCTGTCCTGGCCATTGAGACGGCCCATGTGGCCTTCGACGAACGGGCGCATCCAGACTTCCTCGCCGCTGTCGGGGTCGCGGGCGAACAGGCGGCCGACCACGCCGAATTCGTCACCGGAGCTGCCGTGGATCAGCAGTACCTTGCCGGTCTTCTGGTCCTTCACGAGGGTCGGGGCGCCGGTCATGGTGTAGCCGGCGGAGTGATCGCCGAACTTCTTGTTCCACACCACCTTGCCGGTGTCCTTGTTCAGTGCCACGACGCGCGCGTCGAGGGTGCCGAAGTAGATCTTGTCGCCATAGATGGCGGCGCCACGGTTGACCACGTCGCAGCACGGGCGGATGTCGTCGGGCAGGCGGTGGCTGTAGGTCCACAGGCGCTTGCCGGTCTTGGCGTCCAGGGCGAATACCCGCGAGTAGGAGCCGGTCACGTAGACCACGCCGTCGTGGATGATGGCCTGGGACTCCTGGCCGCGCTGCTTCTCGTCACCGAAGGAGTAGCTCCAGGCCGGGGTCAGCTTGAACACGTTGTCGGCGTTCACCCGGGCCAGCGGGCTCCAGCGCTGGGCGTTGGTGCCCATGCCGTACTGCAGCACATTGCTGGTGGTGCTGTGGTCGTTGGCGATGTCGTCCCAGGTGACCGGCTTGGCCAGTGCAGCCTGGCTCAGCGCCAGGCCACCCGCCAGCATCAGGGCAAGCGCCAGGGGGCGTGGGGTGCTGGGTAGGTTTGTTGTTGTCATCGTTGTGCTTCCCATTTGAGGTGGTAGGTCGCCGCAGTGGCACCGCAAGAATGCGGTTCTGGAGATGCCCTGCAGAGGCAAGCCGATGGTGGAACCCGGCCACCTGCGCGCCTACGGAAAAACTCCCGCCTTTGCCGGGAGGATTTCCCGGCCGGCACATGACTTGGCCTTGCTGCCAAGGCACTGGCAGAACCCCCACCCAAGCCCTACTACCAAGGGACTAGGACGCGACCACCAAAGCAGCATTCGATGCTCTGCGCGGCCTTTCTAAGATGGTCGCCACGAGCTCTGAACGGGCTGTCTTGCGTGCATTAGATGAGGTCCTAGCCATGAACAAGAAGATCCACTCCACCCTGGCGCTGCTGTTGCTCGCCGCATCGACCAACCTCTGGGCGCATGGCGATGTGGTCCCGCAGGCGGTCAATACCGACGGACTGGAGCCGCTGGGTGAGGAATGGCTGGAGGAAAACCCTTATCGCGATAACCCGCGGGCGATCGAGATCGGCTCCTCGGCGTACAACCAGAACTGCGCCGCGTGCCATGGCCTGGAGGCCAAGTCCGGTGGCATCGCCCCGGACCTGCGTCTGCTGGAGCTGGGTGCCACGGGTGACGAGTGGTTCAAGGAGCGCGTGATCAACGGTGCGGTGCGCGATGGCCGCGTGTACATGCCGAAGATGGCCGACTACCTCAGCCAGGAGGCGCTGTGGGCGGTGCGCAGCTACCTGGAGAGCGTGCACGTCGAGGAGTGAGAGGCGGATGATCGATCTCCTGCACTCGGCCTCGCGCGCTGCGGCGCGACTCACTCATGCACGCGGCGATGCCGGCATGATCGCAGTGGGTGTGCGCCAGCTGATCCTCCTGTGCGGCCTGCTGCTGTCACTGGGGGCGGCCCAGGCGCAGGTGCGCGACTACGACCGCATTCAGGAGGAGGGCGTGCTGCGGGTCGCGCTGTACCAGAACTTTCCGCCCTACAGCTTCGAGCAGGACGGCCAGCCACGTGGCGTCGACTTCGAGCTGGTCAAGGCATTGGCCGAGGGCCTGGGCCTGAAGCTGCAGGTGATCTGGGCGCCGCCAGGGGAAAAGCTCGACGACGACCTGCGCGATTACATCTGGCGTGGCCGGGTCACCGCGCAGGGGCAACTGGCCGACCTGATGATGCGCGTGCCCTATGACCGCGAGTTCGCGCAGCTGCGCAACGAGCTGGGTGAGCTGGTCAACGAGCGCGTGGTGATGTTCGGTCACTATCAGCGCGAACGCTGGCAGCTTGCCTACGACCGACGCCGCCTGGCCGAGGTGCCGAGCATCAATGCGCTGCAGAACCATCCCGTGGGCGTGGAAGTGGACAGTGTGCCGTCGTTCTACCTCAGCTCGGTGCGCGATGGCCTGCTGCGCTCGCAGGCGCGTCACTATCCGTCGCCGAGCCTGGCGTTCGCCGCCATGCGCACTGGCGAGGTGGATGCGGTGATGGCCCTGCGTGGTGAGGTGGACTGGCTGCTGCATGAGGCGGGCGATGCGCAACTGGTGCGGGCCGACAACGCCTACCCGGACATGGGACGGCAGATCTGGGACGTCGGCATGGCGGTGCATGAGAGCAACCGGCAGCTGGCCTATGCCCTGGAAGAGCAACTGGAGAAGCTGATTCTCGATGGCTCGGTCGAGCGCCTGTATGCGCACTACGGCCTGCGCTACGAGAAGCCTGAACAATATCAATAACGGGCGGAGGTGGACGATGGATTGGCGTAGCCTGGTGATGCTGGCCCTGTTCGCCTGGGCCTGGGAGGTGCGGGCGGCTGCGCCCGATCCGGTCACCTCGGTGATGTGGGACTACTACCATCAGCGCCTGCTCGATGGGCAGCCCTTCGTCTTCGACGAGCGGATACGCCTCGAGGTGCCGCCGTTCGCCGAGGATGCCCGCCAGGTGCCGATCCGTATCGACGCCAGCGCCTACCGCGGCAAGGTCAGGCGCATCCTGGCCTGGGCCGAACTCAACCCGATCCCGCGCATTCTCGACTTCAGCCCCGGCAAGCAACTGGAACCGAGCCTGGCCATTCGTATCCGCGTCGAGCAGGCCACGCCGATCCGCGCGGCGGTGCTCACCGAGGATGGCGTCTGGCATGTCGGCTCGGCCCGTATCGAAGCCGCTGGCGGGGGCTGCACGGCGCCTAGCGTGGTGCGTGCCGAAGCCGGCTGGGAGGAGCGCCTCGGCCAGGTGCTGGGCAAGCGCTTCGTGCGTGGCGACGACAGCCGCCTGCGTCTGCAGGTCTCGCACCCGATGGATAACGGCCTGGTCGGCGGCATCCCCGAGTTCTACATCGAACAGGCCGAACTGCGCAGCGCCGATGGCCAGGTGCTGGGGCGCCTCGAGTTGTTTCCGGCGGTCAGCGAGAACCCGACGCTGACCTTCGACCTGCGCGGTGACCAGCCTGCCGAACTGTGGCTGCGCGACAACAACGGCAACGAGTTCCAGGCGGCGTTCTGAGCACGGCGGCTTGCCACATGCACAACCATTTTGGGGCACGTCCAGAACCGCAGGTGGTTCCTGAGGTGCCCTCCAGGGGGCTTCCATGCGCTGGATACTACTGCTGACCTGTCTGCTCGCCGGCCTGGCGCAGGCGCTCGACTATCAGATGCAGCCGCGACAGATCGCCGAGGGCGTCTGGCTGGTGGAGGGCAGCACCGACAACTTCGCCGCGGAGAATGGCGGCAACATCGTCAACGTCGGCTTCATCGAGACCGCCGCTGGTGTGGTGGTGATCGATACCGGGCCCTCGCGTCGCTACGGCGAGGCGTTGCGCCAGCGTATCGAACAGGTGACCGGCAAGCCGCTGCTGCGCGTGCTGCTCACTCATCACCACCCGGATCACGTGCTGGGCAACCAGGCCTTCAGCGACGTGCCCATCGCCGCGTTGCCGGGTACCACCCGCCTGCTGGCCGAACAGGGCGACGCCATGGCGGAGAACATGTATCGCCTGGTCGGTGACTGGATGCGGGGTACCGAGGTGGTGTTGCCCAGCGAGGCGCTGGAGGAAGGTGAGCTGGAGATTGGCGGGCGGCGTCTGCGCCTGCTGGCGCTGCGCGGGCACACCGGCGCCGATCTGGCGATTCTCGATGAGCGCAGCGGCGTGCTGTTTGCCGGCGATCTGCTGTTCTACCAGCGGGCGCTGACCACGCCGAACAGCCCTGGGCTGGACGTATGGCTGGCCGACCTGGACCGCCTCGAAGCCTTGCCCTGGAGGCAGATCGTGCCTGGTCACGGGCCGCTGGCCACGGATGCGGCGCCTTTCGTGCAGATGCGTGATTACCTGGGGTGGCTCGATGGCGTGCTGCGCCAGGGGGCGGAGCAGGGCGCGGAGATGAACGAGCTGATACGTGCGCCGATCCCCGAGCGCTTCGCCGGGGTCAGCCTGAGCCGCTACGAGCTGATCCGCAGTGTCAGCCACCTCTATCCGCGCTACGAGCGCAATGCCATGGGCCGGGTGGATCGCCAGGAGTAACGGCGCCGCGCGCCGCGCTTACCCGCATCGTAGCCCGGATGAAATCCGGGAGTGTGGACACGGTTTCCCGGATTACATCCGGGCTACGGGCCGATCTGATCCAGGTCACAGGTTGCCCTTGTAGGAGCGGCTTTAGCCGCGATTCACGCGCCAGGGCGTCGCCGCTGAAGCGCCTCCCACGGTCAGGTAGCCCGGATGAAATCCGGGGCGTGGGCATGGTTTCCCGGATTTCATCCGGGCTACGGGCCGATCTGGTCAGGGCCATAGGCTGCCTCTGTGGGAGGGGCTTCAGCCGCGACCCGCGCACCAGAGCGTCGCCGCTGAAGTGCCTCCCACGGTCAGTGGTAGCCCGGATGAAATCCGGGGGCGTGGGTATGGTTTCCCGGATTACATCCGGGCTACGGGCCGATCTGACCAGGGCCACAGGTTGCCTCTGTGGGAGGGGCTTCAGCCGCGACCCGCGCGCCAGGGCGTCGCCGCCGATCAGCAATCAGAGCTCTTCGTCGTCGCGAATCAGTACGTAGTGACGGCCGTGCTCGGTTTCTTCGTGGTCGTAGACGTAGTACATCACCACTTCGCTGAGACTGACCTGCACGGCGACGTAGTCGCCACTCTCGACCATGAAGAAGGCCTTGGTGGCCGGCTTGGCCAGGCACTCGATATGGGCGGTGACGAAGTGCAGTGGGTCTTCCTCGCCGAAGTAGTCCTCGCGCTGGTGAGCATCCCAGTCGGTCGGTGGCTCGAAGGAGCCGGTGAGCAGGACCTTGCCGTCGCCCAGGTCCTGCTCTTCGGCATCCGGGTCCTGCTCGTCGGGGCGATAGACCGTGCAGTCCAGCGCATCGGGATGATCGAGAATTTCCTGGCGTGGATGGGGCACGGGTGTCTCCGGTCGATGGGTGCGGGGCGGCCAAGTGTCGGGCAAAGCGATTACCACTGCAATCGCGCCGATGCAGGTATTGCTACCAAGGAACGAGGAAAATCGGCTGGGGGTGCAATTGTTGGGGCGCCGGGTCGGGCCAAGAATTTGCGGCAGACCGGGAAAATTTCCCGGCAATAACAATGAACCCGCAGAGGTAGCCGCAATGAAACGTACCGGTCTTCGCCAGCCCTTCCTCCTCACCGCGCTGTGTGCAGCGATGCTGATGCCGTCCGCCGCCGCGCTGGCGGTCACCGACGCCGAGATTCTCAAGGACGCCACCACCACCGACGAGATCGTCACCAATGGCCTCGGCCTGCAGGGTCAGCGCTACAGCCCGCTGAACATCCTCAACGAGCAGAACGTCAAGGAGCTGCGCCCGGTGTGGACCATGTCCTTCGGCGGCGAGAAGCAGCGTGGCCAGCAGGCGCAGCCGATGATCAAGGACGGCGTGATGTACGTCACCGCGTCCTACTCGCGGGTGTTCGCCGTCGATGCGCGCACGGGCCGTGAGCTGTGGCAGTACGAGGCGCGTCTGCCGGACGACATCCGCCCGTGCTGCGACGTGATCAACCGTGGCGTGGCGCTGTACGACGACCTGGTGATCTTCGGTACCCTGGACGCCAAGCTGATCGCCCTGAACAAGGACACCGGCAAGGTGGTCTGGAGCAAGCGCGTGGCCGACCACAAGGCCGGTTACTCGATCACCGCCGCGCCGCTGGTGGTCAACGGCAAGCTGATCACCGGCGTGTCCGGTGGCGAATTCGGCGTGGTCGGCAAGATCGAGGCCTACGACCCGAAGAACGGCCAGGTGCTGTGGAGCCGTCCGACCGTCGAAGGCCACATGGGCTACGTCTACAAGGACGGCAAGGCGGTGGAGAACGGCATCAGCGGCGGCGAGGCCGGCAAGACCTGGCCGGGCGACCTGTGGAAGACCGGCGGCGCCGCGCCGTGGCTCGGCGGCTACTACGACGCCGACACCAACCTGCTGTTCTTCGGCACTGGCAACCCGGCGCCCTGGAACTCGCACCTGCGTCCGGGCGACAACCTGTATTCCTCCTCGCGCCTGGCGCTGAACCCGGACGACGGCACCATCCAGTGGCACTTCCAGACCACTCCGCACGACGGCTGGGACTTCGACGGCGTCAACGAGCTGATCTCCTTCGACTACCAGGATGGCGGCAAGACCGTGAAGGCCGCGGCCACGGCGGACCGCAACGGCTTCTTCTACGTGCTCGACCGCACCAACGGCAAGTTCATCCGTGGTTTCCCCTTCGTCGACAAGATCACCTGGGCCAAGGGCCTGGACAAGAATGGCCGGCCGATCTACGACGACAGCAATCGTCCGGGCTCGCCGAGCGCCAAGGAAAAGGGCAGCAGCGTGTTCTCGGCGCCGGCCTTCCTCGGCGCGAAGAACTGGATGCCCATGGCCTACAACCGTGACACCGGGCTGTTCTACGTGCCGTCCAACGAGTGGGGCATGGACATCTGGAACGAGGACATCGCCTACAAGAAGGGCGCGGCCTATCTCGGTGCCGGTTTCACCATCAAGCCGCTCAACGAGGACTATATCGGCGTGCTGCGCGCCATCGATCCGAAGAGCGGCAAGGAGGTCTGGCGCCAGACCAACTACGCGCCGCTGTGGGGCGGGGTGCTGACCACCAAGGGCAACCTGGTGTTCACCGGCAACCCGGAAGGCTACCTGCAGGCCTTCAATGCCAGGACCGGTGAGAAGGTCTGGGAATTCCAGACCGGCTCCGGGGTGATCGGCTCGCCGGTGACCTGGGAGATGGATGGCGAGCAGTACGTCTCCGTGCTGTCCGGCTGGGGCGGTGCGGTGCCGCTGTGGGGGGGCGAGGTGGCCAAGCGCATCAAGCACCTGAATCAGGGCGGCATGCTGTGGACCTTCAAGCTGCCGAAGGAGCTGGTGGCCAAGCACTGATCGCCGGGCGGCCAGCTCATCGGCCCCCTCGCTCATTGCCGGGAGAGGGGGCTGATCGCTGGCTGCTCCGGATTTCCTGACAACTCGAAGCCGATGGCCGGACCCTGTCCGGCCATCGGCGTTTCCGGGGGCGCGCCAAGCGCACCAGGCTGCTGCGAAATGCCACGGGCGAATTTTCGCCTGCGGGAACGCAAGACGCAGCGAACGGGTCTAGCCTTTAGCTTCCGCAGTCTCGCGCCTCGCTGCCAAAGGCCCATGCCAGAGAGCTTGCCGCTCTACTACCAAATGACTAGGCGATCTGTGCCATGGGCGCATACCGAGGTTCCGGGGGGCTTCCTAAGATCGAACCATGACTCGTTCCAACTACCGGGAGCGGGCTCCGACAACAAGAGAGGTCAGCATCATGATTTACGCGAAACCGGGTACAGCAGGCGCCGTCGTCACCCTCAAGCCGCGCTACGGCAACTACATCGGTGGTGAA